>DAIOGT010000004.1:0-62962 GCA_036745095.1 Pyrinomonadaceae bacterium | reverse complement strand
GCAACCAGCAACAAAGTCGAAAATGTTAGACCTCGACGCACGGGGTAATCCTTTGTTAGTAGCGTTATGTCGGGACGCGGATCCTGGGAGACGATAAAATAACTAAAATCTGTTCGCTTGCCAATGCCCTGATCAACTGGTCCTATGGCTACCAGCCCGCCGAGCTGAAGCCACGGGCTTGTCCCGTGGAGCGTGAAAAGAAATCCGCGTGTATCAACCAGCGTGAGGCTCCACGGAACAAGCCCGTGGCATCGAAAAAATCCGCGTTTAGTAACCAGCGTGAGACATCACCAACGCCCGACGACCACGAACGGCGACCAAAAGAACGGATGCGGTCTTTCCTTCAGCAACTTCATCTGTGCGGAGCGCAACGCGCGCGCAGGTGACTTCGTCCTCGCAAGTTCAGAATAAAACCAGATCATCAACTCCGTTGTCGCCTCGTCATCAATTGTCCATAGACTCATCAGCACGGTGGGTGATCCGGCGGAAAAGAAACCGCGCGCAAGACCCATCAGCTCATCACCGGGAGCAACGGCATTCATTCCAGTCTCACAAGCGCTCAGCGTTACCAGACCGCAGTTGAGTTTCAATCCGTAAGCATCGCGTGCCGTAAACCATCCATCGCCTAATCTCAAAGCCGAAAACAGCGGGTTGTCAGACCGAAACTGGGCGTGACATGCAAGATGAATCACATCAGCGCCGGCTGCGTTTGCACGCAATACTTCGGTAGTGGCTGATTCATCCGAATATCGCTTGATTTCGCCGAAAATCTGGTCAAGACCTTGAAGTTCCTGGTGCACACCAGGAATCCGTTCATCAGCCACTCCCACCAGCAACGCATTGCGAAACTGCGGTTCACTTTGCGCAAGACACTGCTGCAATACTACGGCGCTCGGCGCAAAGGAAACTTCACGTCGCTCGATCAGATAACTCTCACCGTCGTGCAATGCCTGGAATGGCAGATAATACAGTCCTCGATGCGGCACGATGACGAGGTGCCGCGCGCCAATCTTTGGTTCGATCGCCCGCAGCAGACGATCGTAAAGAGAACGGAGGTGTTTCTTGGTGCGTTCCGTGAGCGCGGGTAAATGATTGCGCACTCGCGTTGATCCATAACGCAGCGTGTCGATTTGAAAACGGCAGCGCTCGACTTCGGCCACAATCTCTGATTCAGTGCCGAGATCCCTCACGACTTCAATACGTTCATTAGTGACTACGAACGCGGCCAGCTTGTCATCGATCGTCGTGTACTCAACCAGCGCGCGATCACTATCGAGTGCCGTTTGAATCTGAGTAAGCGAAAAGAGTTCTTCCCGCTGACCCGCCTTGCCAATGCCACTACGATGCTGAAGCTGACGTGTGATTTCGAGCAGTTTTCGTTCACGGTCAAGGAGCTCGTGTTCCAGTCCGGAGTTACCTTCCTGAATCGGAGCTGCGCCACGCACCGAGCGATGCATCTGGTTGTACAGATAATTCAGTTCCTCCCTGAGTTTGGCGGCCTGCGCCTCGAGGTGTGCTTCGAAATCATCGCGTGCGTCAGTGGTGCGTGTGATTCTTCCCGCGAGAGTGTCAGAAAGCGCTCGGGACTTGGCGCGTTCAGTGAAACCGAGTGCTTCAGCGGCGCGCGTATCCCCGTCGGCGAGACAGAGTTTGGCGAGTTCGTGATACGGAGACAATCGATTAGAGAAAAATGCGGTCCGAAATTCCTCGCCGGGAATAGGCGCACGCAACTGTTCCGTCAAATCGATCGCTTGTTTGAAGTTTAGTTCCGCGTGTTTCAAATCCCCTTTGATCAGGGCGAGCGATCCGAGCGAGCTGAAACATCGTTCCGCGATCTGTGGCTGACCGTGAACTTCCGCGTTTCGAACTGTTTCCTCGAGCAGTTTACGAGCGACCGAAAGATTTCCGACAGCGCGCTCTGCTTCACCACGCAACCAACGAGCGAGCAACAGTCGCTGCCAGCTTCCTGATATTAAGAGGGCGGGCTCAGCTTGCACTGCCATCAACCGCGCTCCCTCAAACTTGCCTTCTCTGTAAAGTAGCTGGGCATGCGTCAACGCTACCAACGCGGCCCCGACTGAATTCTGTTCTGCTTTGTAAAGTCGTTGTGCTTCATCCAGCCAGCCCTGCGCTTCTTTTGTCCGGCCCAGTAGCATCAGTGCACGGCCTCTATAAGCCTGCGCCCGCGCCTGTTCAGCACGCATTCCGTGTTCAGCAAACACCGGTATCACTCGCTCGTAGATTGCGAGTGCTTCAAGCGCGAGATTGAGTTCGAGATAAGCGTCGGCGATGTCATGGTCAGCCAGCAGCGATTGAATGATCAAGCCCAGCGCGTTGTAACGCTGGCGCGAGCGTTCCAGAAAATTCAAAGCTCGATCGTAACGACCTTGCAGGAGTGCGAAGAGTCCGATACTGCCTTCAATACCGGCGAGAGTTACCGGTTGCCCGGATGCTTCTGCCTGCTGTAACGCCTCGTCGAAAAGCTCTTCAGCTGATTTGAAATTGTGCAGCGAAGCGTGAGTGGTGGCCAAAGAATTGTTTACCGTCGCAAGCTGCTTCTGGTCGTTGAGCGCCGCAAAACGCGCACGCGCGGCGCTGAGAAAACTTTCAGCGTCGTGGTAGCGGTCACGCCGAAAGTGCAGGTTGCCGATGTTATGTTCAATCTTACCGGCGGCGTGAAAGTCGTTGAACGCGAGGAAAACTTCACGCGCATGAAGACCACATTCGATCGCTTCCTCGTAACGTCCCAACATTGAAAGCGCGATAAGCTTGCTGACGCGGGTGGCTGCGGCAGTATGCGTCTTCCCAAGACTCAGAAAGCGTCGCTCGGAATCTTCGAGCTCGGAAATCGCGACTTCCATTTCTCCGCTGACGAGTGCCTGAAGACCCGCAGCCCACGAAGTCAGGGCCTTGATTTCAGGGTGAGTTCGAATGCCGGAAAGCAATTGGAGTGAGGCGGCAGCACCGAGTGCTTGCGCAGGGTGCGTACTCCAACCCTCGAGACAGATGTCTTTTAACTTGTAAGCAAGTTCTACATCAGCGAGCGCAGAGTTTTCCGAAAGCAAAGTTTGTCGGTTCGCGTCGCTCGAGTTAACGAGACGTGTCGCCAGTTCCGCGTGCTGCATTCAGGTTAAACCTTCAGCTCCAGGTCCGGAATTTCAATTTGAAGATCGTGCATTCTTAGGGTGAGTGAATAGTTGCCAACCGGGACCGGCGGAAGCGTAAACTCAAATACCTCATTCAAAGTGGCTTCCGATCTTCCTCCGACACCGGAAATCTCAACGTGGCCTTCCGCGCAACCTTCACCTATGACTTGACCCGCGACAATACATTCATCGTTCTGCACGGTGATGCGTAGATCCAGGTCAGTGTCTTCTGCTGAATAGAGCAGCTGCCGCGAGACTGCGAGAAGAGAGCGCATGCCGTAAGCTGGGCCCGCGTCACGACTGTCGAACGTTAGCAACGCAACGATGCGACGCAATGGCGAACGCTCTTCCTGTGAAAAGATATTGATGGCTGAAGTCAACACGTCGCGCGGCACATCCTTCGTGCGGTCACTTCTCATCGTGAGGATAAGTTGTTGAAATTGAAGCAGTGAATCATGGCAGGTTGGACAAGCCGAGATGTGAGTCATCGCGGCTTCGCGAGCCTCGAATGTCACCCTGTCCTCCGCGATGTCCGCCAGTGTTTCCACCGGAATGTGTGTTGAGTTATTCATAGGTGACTACTACCCACTAGTTCAACAGAACCTCCCAGCCGCGAGAAAAATACATTTATGTTCTATTTTTTAACACACGAAGTAGCTTGGCTAAGCAGCGAGCACGTGTCGGGCCTATACTGCCTGCGGGGATTCCCAGAGTAGTCCCGATATCGGCGTAAGACGGCGGTTCAGCACGGTAAAACAGCATTTCCAGCAGCGTTCTGCAGCGCTCGTCTAGCGACGAAAGCGCCGTCCGAATCCGGTGTTGCTGTTCCAGGATCAATAATTGTTCATCAGGCAGAGGCGTTTCATCCCTGACTGAATTCGCCGCGTCGAGCGGCTCATACCTGTTCACCTGTGATTGTTGCTGAACGTGCGTATTGGCGATCGCGTGTAAAGTCTTGCGGCGAGTCGTGGTAACCAACCAGGCTTGCAATTTATCCGGTTGCTCTAAATCGTTCAGCTTTTGAAATAGGGTAGTGAATACGTCTTGAAAAATCTCGGCAGCATCATCTTCGCGGAGTCCTGCGCGGAACGGGATTGCGTAAATAAGCCGTTGATAACGCCGTATCAGTTTCTCCCAAGCAAGCTGATCACCGCGTCGGCAGGCCAATACCAACTGCAGGTCACTATCTTCCATTTGTATAAGGGTTCCCGGGCTAGACCAGCATAGGTTGTCGGCAGTTGGTTGTCCAGATGTGGTTCGTTCCATCTAAGCCTCTTCAGGGCCTACAAACTCTGCCCCTAAGTGGCTTTGCTGCAGGTATATGGTTGCCCAAAATATGAAAACCACTAAGTTCGGAGTACACTACGGACTTTTAAAGTAAGTGTCTCGGTATTCTCAGTAAAACCGTGCCACGCTCTGGTTCCAGATCCTAGATTAGGACACTCGACTGTGGCTTTTCGTTTTCAGACTAAAACGCACAGAGTTACGCATGGAGATCCCTAAACAGTACGACCCCAAACAAGCAGAGCAGCACCACTATGAACGGTGGGAGAGGAATGGATTTTTTGCGCCTGAGATAAACAAAGACCCGGGCGCGCCGGTGTTCAGCATCGTCATCCCGCCCCCCAACGTTACGGGCTCGCTGCACATGGGCCACGCGCTGCAGCACACGCTCATGGACGTCATGACGCGGCACAAACGTATGTGCGGCTATCGCACGCTGTGGCTACCCGGAACCGATCACGCCGGCATCTCCACGCAGCTCATGGTCTCGCGCGCGCTTAAGAAAGAAGGAAAATCGCGGCACGATCTAGGGCGCGAGAAGTTCATCGAGCGTGTTTGGCAATGGAAGCGCGAATCGGGCGGACAGATCACCGTGCAGATGCGACGCGAAGGAGCGTCGGTCGACTGGTCGCGCGAAAAGTTTACGATGGACGAAGATCTTTCGCGCGTCGTGCGCGAGGTGTTTGTGCGTCTGTACGACGAAGGATTGATCTATCGCGGCAACCGCATTGTTAACTGGTGCCCGCAGGACCAGACAGTGCTTTCGGATCTCGAAGTCGAGAAACTGCCGCAAGCCGGAAAGCTCTATTACCTCCAATATCCGATCAAGAACAGCGAACACCGTGTGACGGTTGCAACGACGCGTCCCGAAACGATGCTCGGTGATACTGCCGTTGCCGTTAATCCAAACGACGATCGTTATCGCAAACTCGTGGGCCAAACGATCCTTTTACCGCTGACGGGCCGCGAGATCCCGCTCATTGCCGACGAGTACGTCGATCCGGAGTTTGGAACCGGCGCGGTGAAGATCACGCCCGCACACGATCCAAACGATTACGATATGGGCCTGCGACACAACCTGCCGCAGGTGGTGGTGATCGATGCGCACGCGAAGATGACGGCTGACGCTGGTGCAGATTTCCTCGGGTTAGATCGTTACAAAGCCCGCGATAAAGTCGTCGCCGATTTTGAAGGACTGGGCCTGCTCGAGAAAATCGTCGATTACGAGTTTTCGATCTCCAAATGCGAGCGCTGCAAGACGGTGATCGAGCCGCTGATATCAACACAGTGGTTCATGAAGATGGATCAGCTGCGCGATCTCGCACTCGATTTGATGGCGCGCGAAGATAAACCAAAATTTGTTCCCGAAACGCCTTATAAAAAGGTCTACACTGACTGGCTCGAGAACCTGCGCGACTGGACCATCTCGCGACAGCTCTGGTGGGGCCACCAGATCCCCGCCTGGTACACGCCGGCCGGCGACGTGATCGTTGCCAGATCCGAAGAAGAGGCGCAGGCAAAAGCCGGAACGAGCGAGCTAACGCAGGACGAGGACGTGCTCGACACCTGGTTCTCATCCGCGCTCTGGCCATTCTCAACCCTCGGTTGGCCCAACGACACCGATGACGTGAAGACCTTTTATCCGACTTCGGTACTCGTAACGGCCCGCGACATCATCTTCCTGTGGGTTTCGCGAATGGTGATGATGGGCATGAAGTTTATCGGCAAGGAACCGTTCGCGGACGTCTTCATCACCGGAACGATCTTCGACATTCAGGGCCAGCGCATGTCGAAGACAAAGATGAACGGAGTGGATCCGATCGACGTGTTCGACAAGTTCGGTGTCGATGCGACGCGTCTCACACTCTCGCAGGTCGGCAGCACTGACACGCGTTGGAACGAGAAGCAGGTCGAGTCGTATCGTAACTTTGCGAACAAGATTTGGAACGCAGCGCGGTTCTGTTTGCTCAACTCGGAAGGTGCGGAAGTCAGACCGGAGATACTGGCTCAGAGCACGGCGCTCCACGATCGCTGGATCGTTTCACGTCTAAATAAAACGGCCCGCGAACTCAACGCAGCGATCAACGCTTACGAGTTTCACGGCGCCGTGCAAACTCTTTATCACTTCTTCTGGGATGATTTTTGCGACTGGTACATCGAGCTCGCGAAGGCGGATGTAACGGCGGAACAGTCGAGCGATGGACGTACCGAAGCGCGCGCGCGACTGTTGACCGTCCTCGAACACGCGCTGCGGCTGTTGCACCCTTTCATGCCGTACATTACTGAGGAGCTGTGGCAACGCCTGCCCGGCGACAAACCTTTGCATCCGGCGTATCGAGAGGCTGAGCCGACAGTGATGCTGACGGCATATCCGGAAGGCGCCCTGAACTTGATCGACGAAGCCGTAGAGTCGGAGATGCAAGCGATCATCGAGTTGATCTCGCGCGTGCGAAACATTCGCTCGGAAATGAACATCAAGCCGGCGGAGCGAATTCCAATCGTCGTTGGCTCACCTGACGAGAACCTGCGTCGCGTTTTTTCAGGAGCGCGAGAACAGATCTCTCGTCTCGTTCGTGCTTCCGAAGTTTCTGTAATTGAGCGACTCGAAGCGCCAAAGGCTTCGGCTCGTGCCGTGTTGACCGGCGGTGCAGAGCTCGCAGTGCCGCTCGAGGGATTGATTGACTTCGAACAGGAGCGCCGTCGTTTGCAACGCGAACAGGAAAAACTGCAAGCCGAAGCCGCAAAGCTTGAGGCGCAACTCAGCAATCCCAACTTCGTATCGCGAGCTCCAGCCGAGCGTGTAAACGAAGTGCGCGATCGCATCGCCGCCATCGCTCAACAGTCGTCTCAACTTCAGCAGACAGTCGAGAATCTCCAATGAACTGGATTGACGAAGGCGCGCTTTACTCACAAATCAGCCTCTTTCTGCGGGAAGATCTCGGACGTGGCGACATTACAACGCAGTCGATCATCGCGCGGAACACGCGTGCGCGCGCTCGTTTCGTGGCGGGCGAAAACATGATCGTTGCGGGTCTCGAAGCGGCGGAGGAAGTGTTTTTTTCGCTCGACTCGCAGCAGCAACTCGAGGCGTTTGTTTCCGATGGTGAAGCTGTCGAGGCAGGGAAGGTGATTGCGCGAATGATCGGATTTGCTGACGTGTTAATTTCCGCCGAGCGCGTCGCTCTCAATCTTCTACAGCACCTATCGGGTATCGCCACGCTGACCAACAAGTACGTGAAAGCAGTCGAAGGCACAGGCGCTCAGATTATGGACACACGCGCCACCACTCCGGGCCTGCGTCCGCTCGAGCGATACGCTGTCGAGCTCGGCGGTGGATACAACAGCAGGTTTGGTTTGGATGATGGCGTGGTGGTGACGTCGAATCACATCGCGATTCTTAATGGCGTCGCTGGCGCGGTGACGAGTGCGAAAGAGAAGTTGGGTTACCTGCACAAAGTTGCCGTGCAAGTATCGAGTGAGAACGACATCCGGGAAGCGATAAAGGCCGGCGCTGATGTGATCGTGATCGACGAGGTCGACTCAAAGGAATTTGCGCGGCTCGCCGCAATTGCGCGCGAGTCGTCAAGCGCGGTGGCGATCGAGTGTGGTGGAAAGATTACGCCGGAGAACGTGCGCGAATATGCAGCAGCAGGGGCGCAACTAATTCGGGTAGAGACATTGACGAACGCTGCGCCGGCAGCAAACATCAGCTTCAAAGTTCAACCGTTTTAAGCCGGCAAAAAGGCACAAAAGAGAGAAATGAGTTGGCGAGAGTCCACGCGAACGAAGCTTGCGCAGCGGGCACTTGAACGTCAACTTGCTTACCAGCAACGCAAAGCTGAACACGTTCGCGGCCACGAAGAAGAAGTAATCAGCGCGATGACGCGAGCGTCGAGACGCGTCCGTGACCTGCTCGAAACGTTTCAGCCGATCGAAGCGGATGCGCGAGTGATTGAAGTCGGCAGTGGTGCGCATGGCTTAATCTTTTATTTTGGCTCGCAGCATGGAGTCGGTGTCGATCCGCTCGCTTTAAGTTACAAAAACCTCTTTCCGCGTTGGCAGAACTGTGCTCGGACTGTCGCCGCCGTGGGCGAGGCGTTGCCCTTTCACGATCGGAGTTTCGACGTCGTAATTTGTGATAACGTGGTGGACCACGCGGAGTCGCCGTCGAGAATCGCCGGCGAGCTGGTGCGCATTCTAAAACCCGGTGGACTGCTGTATTTCACAGTGAATGTTCATCATGCGGTGTACGCGGTGGCAGCTGGGGTGCATTCGACCTGGAGAGCGGCCGGCGTGTCATATGAAGTTGGGCCGTTTGCGGATCACACCACGCACCTGACGCTTGACGCTGCGGAACGTTTGTTTGAGGGCCTGCCGCTGCGAGTACTGAGTGCGAAGAGCAATATCGACGAAGCAAAGGCGCGGGCGCGTAAACAGCCGCCGAGGCATGTTGGGGACCGGCTGAAGCGTGTGTTTTTCAAGAATGCGCTGTATGAACTCGTGGCGCGGCGCGACTAGCCGAGGTTTTGCGGAGGGAATTCGTGGAACAAAGAGCGAAAGCCTGTCGTGGAAGCTTGAAGCATCGGGCTGGCGCTTGATGGCATCTGGATAGCGGGAGTATCTTAGGAGCAGGTCGAAAAGGAGCACCACAATGCCTGTTTGGAATCGCAATTACGTCAAAATCCTCATCGCCGCATGCCTCCTCGTCAGCTTCTGTCTTGTCGAGGCGGATGCGCAAACGCGGCGCAAGAGGCGTGCTCGCCGGGCAGCTCCGGCGGCGCCCAAACCGGTTATTACGAATCCTCCAATCGCGCCTCCCGAGGGCACGAAAGCTCCTGATGAAACTGGGGACGTGAAGATCATCAGCACTGCCGACGCCACCAAGGATGGGTCTTCAGAACCACTCCAGGGATGGAAGCCGAAAGTCACTGCTCCTGAGCCGACAGAACAGGACAAGCAGGACAAGATGGAGAGCACCATCAATAACCTTTCTACTCAGGTAAACAGGCTTAATGACAAGCTGACACAGATGCAGGAAGACGATCGTTACCAGATCGATATGGAGCGATTGACGCGTGCCGAGCAACGGGCAGAGCAGTTGCGCGGGCAGTTGATGGATATCCAGAGCAAGATTGCTGATTTTGAAGCGAGGCTCGAGCAGATTGAGTTTGCTTTGCGGCCCGAGAATATCGACGCGTCGATTGCTGGTTATGGAAGCACTCGTCCGGAAGTAGCGCGCGAAACGCGTAAGAAGCAGCTCGAGGGTGAAAGAGGCAGAGTGCAGGTGCAGTTGAAACTCGCGGAGACCAGCCGCTCGCGGTTGGAAGTTGCGGTTGCGAATGCGGATGCGGAAGTTGATAACTTGCGAGCGAAACTGGAGCAGCGTCGTGCGCAGATGGATGCGCAGCCGGCTGAGACGCCTCGGCCACGGAAACCGTAATCAGCCACAAAAAGGCACAAAATCACAAAAAAAGAGAAATTGGAGTCTGGTTAGAGTTCAAGCTTCAGCTTGCTTCGTCGCGTAATTGGTTTGCGTGTGCTACGAGAGCAACCTAAAAGCTGAACTCTGACCAGGCGCCGCAATTCTGTTTTAGAGTTCAAGCTTCAGCTTGCTTCGTCGACTAACTGGTGTGGAGTGAGACGGCGCGCCAGATGCCTAGCTGGTTGATGAAGATTAATGTGTTAGCGTCGCTGCGCACGACTGCTGTATCGCCGTAAATCGAAATACTCGCCTTAGCCGGATCAGGCTTTTCATACTTCACTTTCCGCGCGCGCAAGTCGTCGAAAAATTGTTGACGCGTTGCTTGTACCGAGCCACGTGTCCAGACGAAGCTCGGATCGGTCATCACCGTGAGTTTGTCGACGTCCGCTGAAAGTATTGCTTCGTCAAAACTCGCGGCCGCTGTCGTGACTTCGCTCTTACTCTCTGCTTCGGTGCGCGGCATGCGCGTCGATTGCCAATTTACGACCTGCCACTTGCCGTCGCGTTTGACGAACGTACCGCTATTAAGCAGATTCGCGACATTTTTTCTGCCGCCGATTTCAGTCGTCGCGACGAGACGAAACGCGACCACTGCCGTGTCGCCGTACTGTTGAATGCGAATATCTTCGGCGGTGTAGATCGTTTTTGGATCAGTGGGCTTCGGCGCGGGCGCGGAACGTACGTCGTGCATCACCTCGGCTTTATTTACACGACGACCAGCCGAACGTGTGTAGATCAAGTCGTCGGCCCAGAAGCGCTCATGCATTGCGGGGTCGTTACGTGATGCGCCTGCGAGAAAGTCGTTCAGCAGTTTGGTTAACTCGGCGGTGTCAGACGCGGTTTGGGCCAGGGCAGCGGTAATCAACATCAATAGCAAGAGCGTGGCGGAGGCGAGTGTCTTCATAGTCGCTGATATTAGCAGATCAGCGCTGTTTCTCGGCGACCGTGATTGCCCACCAGGAGCCGCTGCCTTCGTGACGCAACGCCGACCAGTACCACGCGGAAACGTCGGTCCATGTTTCGCCGGAATCAGAGTGGATTCTTTCGCGTACGCGCAGTCGTTCGTCACCCTTCGTCGCTGCGAAGCCGGCCCACAGCGAGCCATTCTCATCACGATGCGCCGCGAGTGGCTTCACACTAAAACCAAGTCCTTGAAAGCAGTCGGACGCCGGATGCATTTTTCGCGTCGCCTCAGTAACCCAGCGAATGATAATTTCGCGTTCGCCATCAGTGAAGCGAGCGATCCTGCCGGGAAAGTCCGTGGCGAACCTGTTCTCCATTTCGTTGAGAGGTAACGGCGTCAACGTCTTGCCTTCAAACGTGCTGGGCCAACCCGGAAACGTCACGGTTGCCGCGCCGGTGGCAGGAGTTTCAAAGCGTGCAGACATAAACGGCATGAGGGCCGCTATCAAGCACGCGATCAGGTAGTAGACTTGGCTACGACGCATACATTCCTTCTTCTCAGCATCAACACGATCGAGATAATTCCCGCAGCTTCAACTACGAACGCAATCACACCCGCGTATTCATGACCCCACGAGGGCGAGTTCAAAATCCCAGTCTCGATATAGAACAACGCCACCGCGCGAAATACGTTGGCCGCCATGATCACAACACCAACGAGCGGCAACACTAACAGGGTCTTGAGCAATGGCAACTCATACACGCACAGGACCACAAACGTTAAGAACAATCCAACCCAGAGCATCTTGATCCCGCTGCACGGTGCGTCGATCCAGATCATCCGCCCGGCCCAGTTCAGGCACGTTGCTTCCGCAATGACTGCAAAGCCACTCATTCGCAGAATCGGGGCGGTTAGCTCTGCGACTACGATTCGCAACGGATAACCGCCGAAGAATTGCAGGGTTGGAAGAGTGGGCAACGACAGATAGAACAGACCGAACAATCCCGGATGAAAGAACTTTCCAAAACGAAGCGAGCTCGTTGTCACCGCGAGGGCTGTGAATGCGACTGTCGCTCGCGCCAGAGGTCCAAACGAAAAATAGGTTGCGGCATAAAACATCACGAGCAGCATTGGCAGCCACAACGAGCACTCAGTTTGCGGCCAGGGTTTGCGCGAAACCATGAGGAACACGACCGCGGCACCAAGCGCGAGCACGCCCCACGGTTGGTCCCACGAGTACACTGCGCGCGACGCATACCAGCGCCACACGTCCCAAAACGCAAGCGCCTGTAGAGCGATAATTAATAACGCTCGCTTCATACCGTGCAGCTACCTCGTCCCGCCTTGCGATACTTCGTGTACATCAGCCACAGCATGAAACAGCCAGCTACTATCAACAACGCAATCATCTCGGGCTCCGGAATCGTCGGTACTGTGCCCGCGTTAACCGGTTCGAGACCGTTCGCGCGATACTGTTCAGCAGTCTCAAGAACAACGGCGCCACTCACCGGCGTCACCAGTTGATAGTGAACCGCGAGATCGATCGCTTCGTCCGTCAAAGAGAGATCTCGTGGCGCTAAGATCCTTTCGACTTCGTCACTGGCCCATAGACGTGCGAGGTGGTCAGACGTATGAACTCCTGTATGCGCAAACGCTCGCTGGTCCAGCTTCCTGCTGACTCTCACCAGTTCCAACTTCTTCACACGTCCTGTGAGTTGTGCGAAAAGAACCCAAAGATCGCTTTCTAATCGACCGGTACGGGCAACTGTCTTCACTCCGTCAACTTCCTCGAGCTTCTTCTCAATCTCGTCAGCGCCGGGCGTAATTTGAACAGAATAAAGCGTTGGTCCATATGCGTGATGTTCCCATCGCTGTTTCAGCTCCTCCACCGGAGTTAGCAGCACGCGTTGCGGGTTATGAATCCAAACGATCGCGTTGTTGCCTGGCTTTTGCGCGGCAATTTCCCACGCCCTCAGCAGCGCCGGCGCGTTGTCTGCACCACCTTCAAATCTGGCGCCGTTCAACGTTGTGACGATTGCGTCAACATTTTGGCCATACAGGCTTGTCAACCCGATGCTTCCCGCAGGAATGTTTGTGTCAGCCAAAATGAGTTTCACATCGAAGTCGGAAGGCAGAGTCCGGATCGCATTCGAAATCGCAGGAATGTAACTCCGCATCGTTTCGGACGTGTCGATGACGAAAACTATGCGTCGCAAGTGACGCGGTGTTTGCTCTGCAACGGATTGTTGGATTGTAAATGCCGAATTAAAAGGATCTTTGGTCCACATCTCGGTTACGCCTGATCGATCTAACGTGATGGAGGAGTTGGGATCTGAAAGTGCCGCGTCGTTCATCACGGCGCTTATGCCGCCCTCGATGTGAACTCTGTGCTCAACACCGTCGGGAATACGGAAATTTTTGTACACGAAGTGTGGCAGCACCAGCTTTGCATGAAAGAGGTCTTCCAACACCAGCGGCATTGTTACGCCAAAACGAATCTTCATCGTGCCTGCCGGCGGAACAGGAAAGCATTGGACCAGAACTCGATCGCGGCCGGAAGTCGTGACGAGGACCGGATCGCGCTGCTGCCGGATAGCCACTTGTTGATAAGCCTCTCGGACCTGGCTACGACCGGCAAACGCAGCCTCGCGCTCCTCACCGTTTACCCACAACGTCAAACGCGATACAACGCCGCCCGGCGGCAGTTGCACTTCCGCGCGCGCTTCACGTGGCGTATCAGAATCGTTTTGGAAGACGAGGGTCCATTCCATGTAACCCACGCCGCCATCGGCATCCACGTTACCATCGAGTTTTGAACTTGCGAGCGAGAGTCCTTGTAGCTTGCCGCCACCAACTTTCGTTCCACCCTGATTGCGATCGAAGTCGATCGTATCTCCCGGCAGCAGTCGTACACCCACGCGTGCCGGGGGAATCGACGCGTCGAAAGTTTCCCCCGTGACGCGGTAATAAACTTTCTGTGCGTCCGTGGTCGTGACCGGATTTTTTATGGAAAAGGCGGAGCCAATCAGATCAGTGGCCCAGCCTGTATTGCTGTAGCAGCTGCGCAGCAAAGCGTCCTTGCTGCCGAATTCACGCAAGAAGCGAATGCCGTCGGTCCGCATTTGTGGTGAAGCGGAAGTCGCCATCTGCAATCCGATCGTGGTTAACGTGCCCGGAAGTTCAACGATGCCGATGACGGCCGCAGTCAATGCAAGACCCGTAAGCAACCCTCTTGTCTTGACGGTAAAACTCTTTTGCGGAGCCGTCGCAGCGACTCGTTTCAGTTGACCACGCATGATCAACGCGGCGAGCAGAGAAAGGAAGGGCGCAAGCGGCAACAAGCCCAGACCAAAGAGAAGCGCCAGCAGAGAGAGCGGCACGAGCGGCACGTAAACGATGGAATAGAAGAGCGATATTCCGATTGCCACCGCGTTGACGAACCCGGCCAGCGCGAGACGATCAGCAACGCGCCTGCGTATCGCAAACCACACTTGAAGTTGGGCGAGTGGGACAAAGATAACGAGCAGCAGGTGCCAGAAGGTCGGTATCGGATCGAAGAAGATATCGGCGCAGATGTGGCTCGTCGCCTCGACCGTGATTGAGATGGCCGGCATGATGACGCCCGCGAAGAGAGTGAAACGGTTGGGTCCAGGGCAGTACGGCTGTCCTTCCTGCATCGTGCTCCTCCTGTGCAAATAACGGTGGCGGTACTTTACAATACAAAGTAATTTGTCCGCAAGGGGAAATCGGGCGGGGCGACAGGCGAACGGTTACTTTGTTCTTCGCCGTGGGTGACGTAGACTCTGCGACAAGCAAACACGAACGACAAAGCACAAAGTTCCATGTCCACCATTCCACAACGCGAGTTGTATCGTCTGATTAATGACGCCAACGACCGTGGCGAGCGCGTCGTCGTCGCTACCGTCGCGCACACGCGTGGCTCGACTCCGCAACAGCGTGGTGCGAAAATGCTTTTCTTTCAAAACGGGGAAGTCGCGGGAACCGTAGGCGGCGGCTGCATCGAGGCCGAGGTGTGGGCCGAAGCAAAGACGGCAATGCGCTCAGGCGAATCGCGGCTCCATCACTTCTCGCTTACCGCTGATGAGGCGAGCGAAGAAGGGATGGTCTGCGGTGGGACGATGGATATATTCGTAGAAGCCGTGGGAGGTAAATCCTAAAAAATCATGTCACAAGATTTCCTCGCTAACTACAAAGCCAAGCACCAGCACCCGCTGAACCGTCTTACTCATAGTATCGGCATACCGATGATCGTCATATCGTTGCCACTCTTCTTTTTCAACTGGCGGTGGGCGCTGGGGATGTTCATCGTCGGCTGGATTTTGCAGTTCGTGGGACACGCGATCGAAGGAAATCAACCGGCCTTTTTCAAAAACCCTGTCTATCTCCTTGTTGGACCACTCTGGCTCGTGCGCCGCGCCGCGTCTGTCATCGGCTTCAACAGACCGAAACTGTCGAAATAGATTCACTCCCGTTAAGAACATCGATGACTGAGCGAAGCAATCAAACATCTTCTGTGATGAAGATGATTGAGCAGGTATTGGAACGCGGCGAGATCGCGTTGGTCGTCACGTTTGTGAGTGGTCCAGGAGCGATCGGCGGAAAGCTGCTTTTTCATGAGAACGGAGCGACCGTTGGCAGCCTCGGCGACACGGCGCTGGATTCAGTGGTTGTCGCCAAAGCGCCGGAGTTTCTCGCGTCACGTGAAGAAACGCGCATGATCAGTCTCGGTGAGACGGCGGTGTTGTTTGAACGACTGCAACCGGCGCCGCGACTTGTCGTTTGCGGTGCTGGACATGTCGGTGCCTCGCTGGCACGACTGGCTGCGTTGACGGGCTATCGCACGACTTTAATCGACGATCGTGCCCAGTTTGTCAAACGCGAGCGCTTCCCTGAAGAGCAGATCGAGTTGCTCGTTGCCGAGGATTGGGACGTGGCGGTGCGTGATGCGGTGGGAAACGGTCGTGGAGTTTCAGTCGCGGTGGTGACGCGAGGCCACAACGAAGACGAACAATGCATGCACGTTGCTGTCCGAGCTAATCCTGACTACGTTGGTTTGATTGGCAGCAAACGTCGGACGTCGATCGTTATCGACCGCCTGCGCGACGCGGGAATTCCAGAGGAGCAACTCGGAAAAATCCACGCACCCATCGGACTCGACATCGGCGCCGTCAGTCCGGAAGAAGTAGCCCTCGCGATCATGGCCGAAATCGTCGCTATCCGCCGCGGCGGCTCCGGGCTTTCTTTGCGCCACAAAAAGGCACAAAAAACACAAAAGTGAATTCAGAGTTCAAGCTTAAGCTTGCGCGCTGATGCCGAGACCGCAGCCTTGAGGCTGAACTCTGAACTGCTTCACGTCACCAGCACGACGGTCCTTTCAAGAATTCAATCTTAATTGCGCGCCTAACCTAAAGAACTCTTTTTGTGACTTATGTGCTTTTTTGTGGCTAACTGTTTTGTGCTTTACTGTGGCTGACCATGCCGAGTGAGATTGCGCCGCCCGTAGTTAGTCCACGTCCGTCAACCGCGCGACGCAGCGGAATGTTCCGCGCGCTTTCCCATCGTAACTTCCGTCTCTTCTGGATCGGCGCATTTCTCTCAAACGTCGGCACGTGGATGCAGGCGGTCGCGCAGGGCTGGCTCGTATTGCATTTGACGAACTCCGCGTTCTGGCTCGGACTCGATGCGTTCATGGCTACTGCGCCCGGGTTTGTTCTGACACTCCTCGGCGGCGTCTTCGCGGATCGCATCGATCGACGACGACTACTTCTCTACACGCAAGTCGTAGCTGGTCTGACAGCGCTCGGTCTTGCCGCCCTGGTCGCGACCGAGGTCGTCAATCGTTGGATGGTGTTGGGTTTCTCGTTTGTGACCGGCTGTTGTATGTCGCTGGCCAGTCCGTCGTACCTCGCAATGACGTACGATCTGGTTGGTCGTGAAGACCTCGCCAACGCCGTCGCTATGAACTCCACGCAGTTTCAACTGTCGCGTGTGGTTGGACCAGCGCTCGCAGGTGTCGCGTTTCGCGTGTTTGGTCTTGCGGGTTGTTTCTTTGCGAACGGGCTCTCGTTTATCGCCGTGGTGGCGGCGCTCTGGATGGTCCGACCGGAGCGCCCCGCGAACGTATCGGCGCGTGCCGGAAAGCACCGCGCGATCTGGCGTGACCTGATGGAAGGTTTGCGTTACGTTCGGAACAGGCCCAGAGTATCGTCGTTGCTGCTGCTCGCTGCTGTGAACAGTCTGTTTGGAGCGCCTTACTTCAGTCTCGTTCCGATTTACGCGCGCGACATCTTTCATCTTGGCGAAACGGGACTCGCGTTGCTGATGGGCACAGCAGGCGCGGGCGCATTTCTTGGGGCGCTGCTCGTCGCTTATCTCGGCGACATCAGAAGAAAAGGCTGGTTCGTATTGGGCGGCGCGATCGTATTCGGCATCTGCATCACAGGGTTCGGCGTGTCTTCGAGGCTGACACTGTCGCTGCTATTCCTCTTCGGTCTCGGGTTTGCGCTCGTGGTTTCTATCGCGATAACTAACACTCTCCTGCAAAAGCTTGTGACCGACCAGATGCGCGGCCGCGTGATGAGCATGTTTCTGCTTTCTTTTATGGGCACGATGCCGATCGGGAACATCCTGGCGGGTACCGCGTCGAACCACTACGGCCCGCAACCGACGCTCGCAGTGGGAGGGTTCGTCGTCACGATCGTGGCTACCGGCGTACTGATTTTCAATCGTCGCTTACGAGAGTTGCACTAGGCGCAAGAAAACCTTTGTAGCGCCGTTCTACCTTCCAGCAACTGGACTAAAGTCCATCTTTGGAGACTTTGTATGCAATTTCGAACAATTACGCGACTTTTGTTGACGTTTTCGATCCTTTGCCTCGTGGCGACGGCGGCGAATGCGCAGGGCGTCATAGTTCCCGGGCCGTGCCGGCGCTGCCCCGATCCGCGACCAGTCCCGCTCCCGCGCGCGCTCCCCATCAAATCGATCAAAATCGACACGAAGATCAGCTCACAAGTCGCGACCACTCACGTCGAACAGGTTTTCCGTAACGACACAAACGCCACACTCGAAGGCACATACCTGTTTCCGATTCCCGAATCCGCTTCAATAGCCGAGTTTGCAATCTGGGACGGCGATCGCCGCCTCGTTGGTGAAGTCAGATCGCGTGAGGAAGCGCGCCGCATTTACGACGAGATTGTGCGCCGCCAACGCGATCCCGGATTACTCGAATATGCAGGCAAGGATCTTTTCCAGGCCAGCATCTTTCCAATCCTCCCGCACTCCGACAAAAAGCTCGAGATCATTTACACACAGGTCGTGCGGGCCGAAGGCGGCACGGTTTCATATCGCTACCCACTCGGCACCGGTCGCCAGTTAACTCAGATCGGGTCGGTGGCTGGACGGATCGAAGTCGAAAGCAAAGAGCCGGTACGCAATGTTTACTCGCCCACACACGTCATCGATGTTAAGCGCAGCAGTGAGAGGCGATCGCTGGTGTCGTTTGAAAGTGAGAGCGGCAAGGAGCCGCAGGACTTCCAGTTGTTCTACACCCTCTCGAAAGAAGATTTCGGCCTGACACTGCTGACGCATCGCGAAGCAGGTAAACACGGCTATTTCCTTCTGATGATTTCACCCAAAGACGACTGGTCAGAACAGGAGTACTCGGCGAAGGACGTTGTGTTTGTGGTTGACACATCGGGCTCGATGGCCGAGGAAGGGAAGATGGAGAAAGCGCGCGCCGCGCTGCTGTACGGCGTGAGAATCCTTCGCCCGCAGGATCGGTTCAACATCATCTCGTTTGCAGGTGAAGAACACCTGATGGAAGCAGGACTAATCGCGGCGGACGAAAACGGCCGCGCACGCGGCGAAGCGTTCGTGAAGAAATTAAAGCCCGTTGGTGGAACCAACATCAACCAGTCGTTACTCGCGTCGCTGCGTCAATTCAGCGAAACGAATCGAGAGCGGCCGAAGATGCTGGTGTTCATGACTGATGGTTTGCCGACCGTCGACGAGACGAATGTTACGAAGATACTCGACAACGTCCGCAAAGCGATGAAACCGGGCGTGAGATTGTTTACGTTTGGTGTTGGTTACGACGTGAACACCGCATTGTTAGACAAGTTGGCCGCGGAAAATGGCGGCGTGGCCGACTACGTCGAGCCGAAAGAGGATCTCGAAGTCAGAGTTTCGAATTTCTTTTCGAAGGTCAATTATCCAGTGCTTACGGATCTACAGCTCGACATGGGTGGAGCACAAACCGATCTGATGTACCCGCGCAGCATTCCCGACGCATTCCGCGGTTCTCAAGTGACACTGATCGGCCGGTACAGCAACGCCGCGGATTTGAGTTCAATGCAACTGAAGTTGACGGGCAAAGCCGCCGGCACAACGCGAACTTACACGTACGCGAACCTGAGGTTTCCGCTGCGCAGCGACGCAAACGACTACCTGCCACGTTTGTGGGCGACGCGTCGCGTTGGCTGGTTGATGGAGCAAGTGCGTTCGAACGGTGAGCAGAAAGAACTGCGTGACGAGATCGTGGATTTGGGAACGCGCTATGGAATCGTAACGCCTTACACGTCTTACCTCGCTTTAGAAGATTCAGCCGTCTCGATGCGCTTCACTCGCAACGGGGCGCCGACAGAACGGGCGGGTACTGGCTCGGCCAATCTTCAGGTATTAACTCCTGCTCCGTCATCGACTCCTGCTCCGTCGTTGCAAGGATTAGGTAATGTTGTGACTGGTGCAGAAGCGGTGCGCCTCAGCAAGATGCAACGCGAACATCAGGACCGGGTTCAATTGAAAGACGAGACGCGCCAGGACGCGGTGCGTCGAGTTGATGGCAAGACTTTTTATCTCATCGACGGCGTTTGGACTGATTCAGAGTTCAAAGCTGAATCGCGGTTACCGGAAACGGCGCTAGTGTTTGGCAGCGACGAGTATTTCGCGTTGCTGAAGCAGAAATCGAAGCTGGGGAGTTACTTCTCGTTGGGAGAGCGAGTCGTCGTGGTTTTCGAAGGGCGTGTGTACAGGGTGAACGCGCCCGCGCCGTAACACGGTTTTGCAGAGGGTTCAGTCTTTGCGCCTTTGCGTGAGGACCTATTTTAAGGTACAAAACTGAAAACAAATCAGTATGAGTACCCGAACCCCGAAGCTAACCTGCTTTTCTGCTGCCGTCGTCGTGTTCCTGGCCCTGGCAGGCTCCGCACGCGCCCAGGGCTGGATTCCGTTCAAAATCAACACCGGCGGCAACGATCTCAACACCGTTTACTTTCTCGACAGCAAACGCGGCTGGGTCGGTGGCGATGGCGGTTACCTGAGCCACACCGCAGATGGCGGTCAATCGTGGGTGCGCCAGAACGTCAGCACGAACGCTGCCATCAACGACATCTACTTTCGTGATAAAGAAGCTGGGTTTTTCCTCGCGGGCAATTCGATCTTTATCACTCGCGACGCGAGGAGCTGGACACAGTCGCGAATCTTTCTGCCGGAAGAGTTTGAAGGCGCGGACGTTGAGTTATACAGCGTGCGTTTTTCCAGCAAAAAGAAAGGCTGGGTCGTGGGCTCGATCAGCAGGCGCGAGCGCGTCGTCGACAGTATCCTTGTCTACACTGACGATGGTGGCGAAACCTGGCGCAGGCAGCGCGCGCCGAGTCGCGTGGAGTTGATACACATCGATTTCGTTAGTGACAAACGCGGTTGGATTGTCGGCGATGCCGGGACGATTCTTTTTACGCGCGATGGCGGAGCGAGCTGGGTTAAGCAGAACGTCGCTGTCTCAGGGACGCTGTATCACGTTGATTTTCGTGACGATAAGAACGGCTGGGCAGTGGGCGAACGAGGAACGTTGCTGCGTACTACTAACGGCGGTGACACGTGGACGATAATTCCCACGAACGTGAATGTCACTTTGTTGAGCATTCAGTTTTTGAACGATGATGACGGTTGGGCGATTGGACGATCCGGAACGATCCTCCGGAGTAGTGATGAAGGTCGGACGTGGGTGCGACAAGAATCGACAACAAGACAAAACCTTTACTCGCTCAATTTCAACAAAAAGATTGGATGGGTTGTCGGCGGAGCGGGCGTCGCGCTGCGTTACGAGCGCGATTAGCGTTATAAGCAACCTACAAAGAGATGAAAGACATCTGAAGTTACGAGGTTAACGGATCGTTGCAAGCATAGTGACGACCATAACACTCGGTTCCTCCTGTGATTCGCCCGGCATGTCGGCCATGCCGGGCGCTTTTATTTTGTAACGCGGATTTTGTTGATCCGGAGCCACGGATCGGGTGTTTTGATGCCACGGACTCCTTCGCACGGACCTTCATCTTCATCTTCCCAGATGCCACGGGCTTGTCCCGTGGAACTTCACGTTCGTAGCTACAAACGAACTGAAACCCCATCTTCCCAGATGCCACGGGCTTGTCCCGTGGAGCTTCACGTTTGTTCCTAGTCTTTGCTGCCGGTGAAGGGAAGCTCGGGGGAGTTTTGGAGCTTCAGAGTGCCGGTTACGTCTTCGCCCTCGAATTTCGCGAAAACTTCGGCCTCGACGGCATGCCCGTCCATCTCCAAAGACGTAGTAGCAGTGAATGAATTATTCGTGATCTCAATCGCTCCGAGATCGGCGTCGCCCATTTCTGAGTGGATCACGGCCGTGTGTCCGGCATTGTCGCGCTCGATCGTCAATGTCGCGGGAATACTCTGTCCGAGCGGCGTCTCAATCTCGATCGACCATGCTCCAACCGGATCAGTCACTCCCGCCGCTTCCGTCGATTTTCGTTTGCCGGCCGTGTTGTACACCTCGATGTCGTTACAGTACGGCTGGATCTGTTCCATCACCTGCGCGCCATCGCCGACGACGATCAACGCAGCTTCATCTGGTTTGACGTACTTCTCCGCCACACGCTGAATCTCCTCGACCGTCACTGCCTGAATTCGATCGCGGTACGTTTGCAGATAATCGATAGGCAGATTCAACATCTTGATCTGAACTAACTGATCCGTCAGTCCTTCCTGCGTCTCGAGTCGAATCGGAAACACACCCGTCAGATACGACTTCGCATCGGCAATCTCTTTATCCGACACCGGCTCCGTGCGAATTCGCTCAAGTTCGTAAAAGAACTCTTTCAGTGACGGACCGGTAACCGGCGTTCGAACTTCGGCCGTCGCGCGAAACGTGCCCGCGCTACGACGTGCGTCGAGCGTCGAGTACGCGCCGTACGTGTAACCCTTGTCTTCGCGCAGGTTCATAAACAGCCGCGACGATGCATTAGCTCCGAACACAGTGTGCATCAGCATCATCGGAAAATAGTCTGGACTGGTCCGAATGATGCCGCTGTTAGCGATCACGATGTTCGACTGTGCCGAACCGCGCCGGTCGACGAGATACGCCGTCCGTTTCGTGCGCACCGGAGGCGCGGGAAAGTTCGCGACCAGTTTTTCTCCGGGTTCCCACGTTGAAAACAGCGACTCGATGCGGTTCACAATATCGTCATAACGCACGTCGCCCACAACAATGAAGACCGCATTATTCGGGACCAGCTTGCTGCGATGAAATTTGACGAAGTGTTCGCGCGACGAGCGATCGATCGATTCCGGTGTGGGCGCCACGATCGAATACGGGTGATCCCCAAACATCACTCGCGCAACCATCTCGCTGGCGAGAAACGAAGGTTGGGCGCGTTGCTGCCGCAAACTCTCCTTGGTGTTCTGCTTCGCGAGCTCAACCTCATTTTCCGGAAACGAAGGCTCGAGGATTACTTCCGCCATCAAGCCGAGTATCGGATCGTTGAACTGCGACAGCGCTGATGCGCCCACCAGCGTGTAGTCAGAGGTCGCGCCGGCCGACAAACTCGCGCCCATACGCGCAACCTCATCCGCGATCTCTCGACTCGACCGCGATTTAGTTCCTTCAGGCAAAAGGCCTGCGAGTAGATCCGTAAGCCCCGGAAGATCCGGCGGATCGAATGCGCTGCCAACCGGAAACACCAGCCGGTAGCTGACCAACGGCAGTCGGCTGTCTTCTACGACGACGAGCGAGAGTCCGTTACGCAGAGTCGTTTCTCTCGGCGTCGGTATAGAGATCGGTCTGGGTGGTAGCGGCGCGGGCGCCTGGCTACGAGAAATTTCTGTTTGACTCATGTTAAGGATGCAGCGGGCCCGTGCCAGGCTTCGTTTGCGGCGGAACGTCCGCCGGATCTTTCGGTTTTTCTGAAGGGGATGTGTGAACGACCTCGGCATGCACCGGCGACTCAGGCTCAGGCGCGGGCACGTCGGGAACCTGTGGCGGCGGCGCCGCGGGCTGATGTGGATCGCCCGGAGGCTGTGGCGAAGCGGAAGCAGTTACCTCTTCATCGGCGTCAGCGGCTGGAGCAGGAATAATATCGAGCACCACACGATTATCGACGTCGACATAACGTGCAACGGCATTTTTGATGTCGTCAGCACTGATGCTGAGATAGTGGTCCAACTCGGAATCAACCAGATGCGGATCGGAATCGTATAACGCAAACTCAGCCAGGCGCTGTGCTCGATACATTGTCGATTGACGGCCGCGTACAGAGTCGTTGCAGAGCGAGTTTCGCAGTTTCTCCATCTCTGCTTCAGTTGGACCATCCGTGGCGATGCGTCTGATCTCGTCGAAAATTTGCTCGCGAATATTAGTGACTTCTTCGCCGGGTTTTGGCAGTGCGAAAATGTACAACGCTGATGGTCCACGACGCTCGTCCATGCCGCCTTCGATAGAAACAACTGATTCGTCACCCTTCACCAGCTTCTGATAAAGCCGCGAGCTGTCGCCTTCGAAAAGCAGCGTACCGGCAAGTGACAGCGCATAGAATTCACGCGTGCGTCTTTCCGGAATTTTCCAGCCGAGAACAAATGCGGGCGCCGGCGCCAGCGGATCGTGAAACGTCTCTTCAAGAATCGCCACGGCTTCGGGCTCGGAAACGTCAACAGGAGGCGGCTGCGGTTGTGACGGGATATTTGCGAAATACTTTTCGACGAGTGCGCGCGCCTCGTCGTTATCAAAATCGCCGACAACCGTAAGCACGGCATTGTTGGGCGCGTAGTAGATACGGAAAAACTCTTTCACGTCATCGATGGTTGCGGCGTCGAGATCTTCCATCGATCCGATCGTCGAATGCGCGTTAGCCGGATTAGAAAAGATCAGTTCGTTCATGCGCAGGAAGGCGGTGACGTACGGCTGATTGTCGTAACGGAGTCGCTTCTCCTCCTGCACAGCATGACGTTGATTGTCGAGGTTCTCCTGCGTCACTTTTAGCGAGCGCATGCGATCGCTTTCGAGCCAGAAGGCGAGCGGCAGGTAGTTTGACGGCAGGGTCTCGAAATAATTAGTGCGTTCGGTCGATGTGGTCCCATTCATCGTGCCGCCGGCATTGAAGATGTATTGAAAGTGCGCGGCTTTGGGAACATTCTCCGAACCCTGAAACATCATGTGCTCGAACAGATGAGCGAAGCCGGTACGGCCTTCTTTCTCATTGCGCGAACCCACGTCGTAGTAAACAGCGATTGAGACTACCGGAACGGCGCGGTCGGGACTGAGGACAACGCGCAGACCGTTAGCCAGTGTAAATTCTTCGATTGGGGTTGAAGGTAAGTGAAATCGTTCTGCCACAAAATTTTTCCCACTAGAAACAAAGGCGTGCTTTACCGTTCGCGAGGAAGGTAAAGCACTGCTTTGGGGGGACGTTAATAAGTCAGGCGCGAAAGGCGAGCGCCCGGTTCGTGAAGTTCAGACGGTCTTGTCGGCGATCATGCCGCGAAGTTCAGCTCGCAAGCGTTCGATTTCGCCGAGCTTCTGTCTGACACGTTCAAACAATGCTGACTGGGTTTTGATTCCTTCATCGATTAGAAAGCCCGCGGCTTCGGCACGATTTCGAAAAACACCTGCCTGGACCAGCGCTTCGAGTTTGTCCTGCGCTTCAGGCGAGATCTTTACCGCCACAACATAATCATCTTTCGCGGAGATCGCCTTTTCGATGGTCCTACTAATGTCGCGTCCGATTGCGCTCAGCGACTCCGGAATGCGCGAGGCAATATCGCGGACTGACGAAGCTGTTCGATTGTGTTCTTCTCCACCAATGTCGGGATCGTCGTCACGAAGCATTAGATCGTCGATTCTTTCTGGTATTTGGTGATCTTCCTTGTGATACGGACTGCTCATTTGGGTATAGACTCCTTTGCCAGTACCGAATTTTACCTGTCCGTCTTTACGATTGTTTGTCTTTGTAAGTTCATTCTACGGAGCGCGGGAAACACGGTCAAGCAACCGTGTGTTGGCGGGCAGAGTTTAGAGTTCAAGCGTTAGCCGCCGAAGCATCGACATTCGGCAAGTCAGAAGAATTCGCGCGGTAAGCTGATGCTTGAACTCTGAACTGGGATACCGAACTTTGCACAACCTTGCTCGTCCACCCGGCATCCGTTATATTGCAATCGCGGCTAAGTCAACAATTTGTCGCATAAGTCTTTACAAAAACTGAGGTTCGCAGTGAAAAGAATTTCGGCTCACGTCACTCTGGTCCTTCTCGTTATCGCGCTCGTTGCTCCGAGTCTTGTCATCGGCCAAATCCCTATTCCCAATGGGCGGCGGCCAGGTCGAGGCGGGGCGACGCCCGAGACTATCGCTATCCGGCGTGATTTAGATGAAGCGCTAAAGCTGGTTCAGGCGCAATACGTCGATGGGAAGAAGCTGAACCACAACGAGGCGGTCAAGTCGTCGATCCTCGGCATGCTTCGTTCACTCGATCCTCATTCCAATTACTACGACCGCGAAGAATTTGACGAACTGAAGACGGATCAGCGTTCCGAATACTTCGGAATCGGAGCCTCGATTCAAAACTATATTCACGGCGATCAAGCTGATACCTATATTACCGCGACTTTTGACAACTCACCTGCGAGTAAGGCCGGGCTACGCTACGGCGACCGGATCGTCGAAGTCGATGGCGTGAAGATGACGGGCAAGTCGTCGCTGGAAGTTCGGGACAAGATCCGTGGCCCACGCGGCTCGACCGTCAAACTGACGTTGGAACGCTCCGCCGACAAGCGTCTCGAGAAAGTTGACATCGTTCGCGATGCGGTTCCGCAACCGTCAATACCCGATGCGTACATGCTGAAGCCCGGTGTCGGTTATATCGACATGACTCGCGGCTTTAACTACACAACGACCGACGAGCTGCTCGACGCGCTGGACCGGCTGCACGCGAAGGGAATGACCTCGCTCGTGCTCGACCTGCGCAATAACCCGGGCGGATTTTTGGACCAGGCGATCCATGTCGCGGAAGTTTTTCTGCGTAGCGGGCAGTTGATTCTGACGCAAAAGGGCCGGAATGGTTTTCGTGACAACACCTACGAGTCGCGAAACAACGCTCCTGACATGACGCCGCTCGTGATTCTCATCAATGAAAATACTGCTTCCGCGTCGGAAATCGTCGCAGGCGCGATGCAGGACCACGACCGCGCCTTGATCGTGGGCCAGACGAGCTTCGGTAAAGGACTCGTGCAGAGCATCATTCCACTTGAATACGGCTCCGGACTGACACTGACGTCTGCGAAGTACTTCACGCCGTCGGGTCGTCTGATTCAGCGCGATTACTCGAACGGCGGGTTTTACGACTACTACACGCACGGCGGCGGTATTGCGCGCGAGCCGAAGGAGCCGGCAAAACCTGCTGGTCCGGAAAAGAAGACTGACACGGGTCGAGCAGTTTATGGCGGCGGTGGAATCGCGCCTGATGAATCTGTCGGTCCGCGCACCGTGAGCCTCGCTCAGCGACGCTTGATGAGTCCTCTTTTTGCTTTCACGCGCGAGCTCGTCAATGGCCGTATTCCCCGTTTTGAGACGAGCCGCATACC
The DNA here is from genome assembly GCA_036745095.1 of Pyrinomonadaceae bacterium. Lineage (GTDB taxonomy): Bacteria > Acidobacteriota > Blastocatellia > Pyrinomonadales > Pyrinomonadaceae > PSRF01. Next base: position 36,249 of record DAIOGT010000004.1, on the reverse strand, counting down.
CGGCGGGATCAATTTCCGGCACGAGTTGAAGCCGGACGAGTTCAAGATCACGGATGCGATGTTCAGAGCATTTCGTGAATTCGTAGTTGCCGATCCGGCTTATAAAGTGACTGCGGCGATGATCGATCGCAATCGCTCGTTTGTTGAGCTCGAGCTCCGCGTCAATATCGTAACGGCTGCTTACGGCCGTGTGACTGGCGACAGAGTTTTCATCATGACTAATGATCCGCAGGTCGCGAAAGCCATGGACGTTCTGCCCAAAGCCCGCGACCTCGCCACCGCTCGACAGTAGCAAAAAACATTCGTCACAAAAGGCACTAATGCACAAAACGACTTCCTGATTTGTTTTGTGCTTTTGTGCTCTCTGTGGTTCTGTTTCACGTACAAAACAAAGTCTTGCGTCTAAAACCACGCTTGTGCTACGTTAGAAGCCATGAAACCCAGGAATCGTTCAGCTAAAAGCCTCGTTAACACCGAAGAGCTCGGGCGCGCCATCAAGCGCAGGCGCGAAGAACTCGGGCTCAGCCTGCGCGACGTTGCCACTGAAACATCCGTTTCCGCCTCGACACTCTCACGGATCGAAAACGGCACCGGCAAACCTGACGCAGACAACATCGCGCGACTGACCACGTGGCTCGACGTGCCGATGGAGCGTATCCTGAGCGGCCGCGACCCAAAGGCCGAAGAGTCAAAAGCAGTGGTCTACTATCCCGAAGAGCCAACGCCTGAGATCGTTGAAGCTCACCTTCGCGCCGACAAAAATCTCACACCCCAAACCGCGGCTGCGCTTTCGGAGTTGTTTCGTGTCGCTTACACGCAGTTTAGTAAGAGCGACGAAAAGAGCTCGAAGAAGCGACGTTAGACCACCGTGAATCCGGTATACTCCTGCAGTGCTGCTTGGCGATTTACCTCCAGGTGAAAAGTGGCGAAATTTCGAGTTGAAAGCTCTTGGCCTGCGCGACTTCGCCCGCGCCCGCATTGACCAGCCATTAAATCCCTTCGAGCTCGCACGCTTTGCAAATCTGATCGTAATCAGCTTCGATCAAATCGAAGGCTTGAGCGAAGGCGCGCGCGAACACCTGCTCGGCTCGGCCTCCGAGAGTTGGTCGGGTGGCGCCTGTACGCTGCCGAACGGCATGAAACTGGTCATACTTAACCCGACGCACGGCCGTTCGCGGACCAACGCGACCTTGATGGAAGAGATTTGTCACGTATTTTTGGGCCACAAACCCAACCGGCTCTCGATCGTAACGAGGGATGATCGTGGTAAGGTAATGAATCGCGACTACCGCAAGGCCGATGAGGAAGAGGCCTACGCGGTGGGCGCCGCGGCACTCATGCCTTACGCGTCGCTAAAGAGAATGCTGTTGCAGGGAAAGGCTTCTACCGAAATTGGATTACACTTCCGTGTCAGCCCCGAGCTCGTTGAATATCGAATGAAAGTTACGCGGCTCTGGCACGAGCATAAGAAACTCGCGCGCGAACGTGCGCGCGCAACGCAAAGTAATGATTGAGTCTCATGACTGAGAAACTTAAAGAAGCGGTATCGCAGGGTCTGACGACCACCGACAAACTGCGTATGCTGCTCGACATCACCAAAAAGATCAGCCGTTCACTCGACCTCCAGGAAGTGCTGAACCTGGTGATGGACACGCTCGATTCGCTGATCCCTTACGATGCCGCGGGCATCTTTGTGGTTCAGTGTGTTGATCCGGAGCTCGTTCCCGAAGGTGAAGAACCGTGCACTTTCAAATCCGAGGCGGTGCGGGGCTACGATATCGATGAACTTTCCGATCTGCATTTGAAACTCGGCGAAGGCTTCATCGGCAATGTAGCCGTAAGCGGTCACCCGATCATCTCTCACGACGTTCGCGAAGATCCTGTTTACATTAACGCGCGCGATCGGACGCGTTCAGAGATGGTTGCGCCAATCATCTCGAACGACGAAGTGATCGGCGTCTTCGATCTCGAGAGTGATGAGCTTAACGCTTATTCAACCGACGATCTCGAAGTGCTGATGCTACTCGCGTCGCAGGTGGCAATCATCATCGAGAAGGTGATGTTGCACGAGCAGTTGATCGAGAAGAAGAGATTACAGGGCCAGCTTGAAGTCGCTCGCCAGGTCCAGCTCGAGCTCTTGCCGCCGGGGGATCCGGAGTTACCGGGTTACGACATCAGCGCTTACAACTTCCCGACCGAAGAAGTCTCAGGCGATTACTACGATTGGGTGCGAATCTATGAAGATGAAATCGGAATCGTTATCGCTGACGTGTCGGGTAAGGGTGTGCCCGCGGCAATTCTGATGGCCTTTCTGCGGTCCAGTTTGCGTGCGGCGACACACATCGGCTACGCGACGAATATCTCGCTTGCGAAAGTAAATTACCTTCTGTGGGAATCGATTGAACGCAACCAGTTTGTGACGGCGTTTCATGCGATTCTCGACGCCTCGAATAGAACGTTGTCGTATTCGAATGCGGGTCATAACCCGCCGCTCCTGATGAACGCCAAAGGTGAGGCTAGTTTTATCGAACATGGCGAACAGCCACTGGGAATGTTTCCCGGCACTCGTTATCACCAGCACCACTTGTTACTCGAGCCCGGCGATGTGTTGGTGCTTTACACTGATGGCGTGACTGAAGCGTCGAATCCGGATGGCGTTGAGTTTGGTCGTGACCGGCTCGTGCAGGCAGTGAAGGAGAACTACGATCGACCGGCGCGAGAGTTGATCGCGAGTTTGGAGATGGCGGTTTTGGAGTGGACCGCAAATGTCGGCGCGAATGATGATGTGACGTTCTTCATTATCAAGGCGCTAAAAAACAAGTAGACCCGAGTTCAGAGTTCAGCCTTTGCCGGTGTTTCCACGTGCAAACAAAAGCTTGAACTCTGAACTCGGGTTCGATCTTTCGCGTTGCCAATTGCGAAAGGATTTGTGATGCTAGTGTGCGGTCAGTGAGCAGTGGGCGTGGTCCCCGCCCGGTGCTAGTGGAGCACGATAGTCACCAAAGCGAAACTCAGCTTCGGCCTCCGATAATGCATACACATCGAAGCCATATGCGTCGAGATAGTCTGCCAAATCATCGGGGGAAAGAAGATATACGGCAGGCGCGTAACCCGCTTCAACTCGAATTTCCAGCAGGCGCTCGATTACTTCAAGTGGTGCAAAGCAGCTAACAGGATCTCTGTAGGTTGCCATGTTTCCAGCGCCTTTCTTTTCAATTTCGTAGCACGGTCCAAGTTTTCGGCTACCGCGCTCTCCTAGAACGAACTCTTGGATGTACGTAAGTAGAAACTAGTTTGTTCTTCACAAGACATTATTCGTTAGCGAAAGTTGTCGCGAGATTTGACGCGCCGGCCAAGCAAAAGTTCCAATATGAACGAGCAACCAACTACCTCAACTCAGCCTCAGGCCCCACCAACTCCAAATTTCGTAGCTGTTTTGCGAGAAATGCTGCGGGCGTCCGACAAAGTCAGCGATCTGATATTCAGTCCCGGACGCGCTCCACAAATCGAACTGGCAGGCAAACTCGTCCCGGTTCGGATCCCTGGCCTGGAAAAATTGACGCCGGCCCATACGGCAGGTATCGCCAAACTCATCATCGCCAATCAGCAGGCGGCGATCGAAAGCCTTGAAAAAACGGGCTCCGCGGACCTGTCGTTCAGTGTTCCGGGCGACGCCCGTTTTCGCGTGAACATCTTCAAACAACGCGGCACTCACGCGATCATCATGCGCGTGATACCGATGCGGCCACCGAGTTTCAGCGATTTCAATCTGCCGGAAGTACTGAAAGAGATAGTAGACCTCAAAAACGGCATCGTGCTCGTCACTGGACCAACCGGAAGTGGTAAGAGCTCAACATTGGCCGCCATTATCGATCTGATCAACGAGACTCACTCCTATCACATCGTGACCATAGAGGATCCGATCGAGTTTCTGCACACGCACAAAAACTCGACCATTCACCAGCGCGAGCTTCACTCTGATACTCCGAGTTTTTCAATTGCGCTTCGCGCGGCGCTGCGACAAGCGCCGAAAGTGATACTCGTCGGCGAGATGCGTGACCGCGAGACGATCGAAGTCGCGCTCGAAGCCGCCGAGACTGGTCACCTCGTGTTGTCGACGTTACACACGATCGATGCGTCGAAGACAGTCGATCGAATTATCGGTGTGTTTCCAAAGAACGAAGAGAAAGTGATCCGGACGCGTGTGGCGCAGTCGTTTCGTTTCATCGTTTCGCAGCGTCTTATTCCGCTCGCTGATGGAAAAGGAAGAGTGGCGGCGATCGAGATTCTGAAATCGACGATGCGTACTCGCGAATACATCGAGAAAGGTGAGTCGGAAGGGAAGTCACTCGTCGACGCGATGGAGCAGGGCGATCAGGACGGCATGCAGACTTTCGATACGGTTATCGAGAACTTTATTCGCAACGGTGTGATTAGTATTCAGAGTGCTTTGCCGTACGCGACGAACCAGAACAATCTGCTGTTGAAGATCTCGGATCTGACCTAATCAGCCGCGGATTACGCGGACTATGGACGGATTTGCTATCATTCCCTTCGTGTTCTTGAAGGTTCAAAGGGCCCTTCTGGGCCTTCTATTTCTGGCAGCCTTCTCCCCAGCGACAGTCTACGCCGACGACGAAATCCGCATCGATCTGCCTGCCGGTGGCCAGCTAAAGGTTCGGAACGATTATGGCGACGTGACGGCCGAATTCTGGAGCAACAGCCACGTTGCTGTCTCGGCTGCTGTCGGCGGAGATGGCTCAACGAGGCTCAGCCGATCGCCGATCCTTATCGACAATCGTGGCACGCTCATAACGATCGCGGTTGTGCGACGGCCAGTTGATGCAGTCGTACCGATTCATCTCAAGATCAAAGTTCCGGATAATGCCGATGTCACTGCGCGCTCTTTGCGTGGCGCGATCAGATCAAATCTGAGCGGGACAGAGACTGTTGAGAACCAACCCTTTCAAACACGCGTTGGAAATGGCGGCAGCAAAATCGATATCCAAACGCAAGCCGGCGTCATCCTCCTCGCTTATGCGTCGCGTCCGGAAGTAGAGTCATCAAATCCGACTCCGAAAGAGCCTGAACTCCTCGGCGCCAATGGTCCAAAGCGTGCGGCCGGCACTCCGGCGGAGCCGGCGGCCAACGAAGACATCAGCGAAGGCGATGTCATCCGCGTCGATTCGCAGCTCGTGACACTCAACATCAGTGTCATCGACCGCGGCACGAATCGCGGACTAATCGGCCTCAGCCAGTCTGATTTCAAACTTTTCGAGGATGGCGAGGAGCAACGAATTGTTCAGTTCGAATCGTCGTCAGCGCCTTTCGATCTCGTTCTCTTGATCGATCTGTCAGGATCTACGAGAGAAGTAGTCAAGCTCATTCGTGCTGCTGCGATTCGTTTTGTTGAAGCCGCCAGACCTGCCGATCGCATCGGTGTGATCACTTTCGCGGGGGAACCGAAAGTCGTTTCGCAGTTGACTGCGGATCGCGAGCTCCTCCGCCAGAGAATCGAGACGATCGATACGGCGCGTGGCGATACAAAACTCTACGACGCGACGAGCTTCGCGATGGAAGAAGTTTTGAAGGAGTCGAAGAAGTCGCGACGGTCCGCTATCGTCTTGATGAGCGATGGTCTTGATGGAACAATCCCGGGCGTCAGTGGACAACAGGGTTCGCGCCGCAGTTACCAGGAGACGCTCCGAAGCATTCAGGAGTTTGACGGTGTTTTATACACCTTGTGGCTGAACACTGAGTATGAGGCGATGAGCCCGCTCGACACGCAGCCGGAAGCGTTTGACGCCGGTCACGACCGGATGAAGGAAATGGCGGAGGCGGGCGGCGGTGTTTTCTACGAAGTGGAGCGCTTGACTGATCTCGCGGGCGCTTACGAGCAGGTAGTCGCGGATCTTGGAACGATGTACAGTTTGGCGTATCGTCCGTCAAACAGCACACGCGATGGAAAGTGGAGAGCGATCCGCATCGGGGTCAGTCGTACTAACGCGGTGCCGCGCGGCAAACGTGGGTATTATGCAAACTAGGTTTTTCTTTGCGCCTTGGCGCGTTTGCGTGAGAACCGTTCTGCTTGTCGTTCTATGCGCCGGCGTCGCAGTCGCACAAGAAACTGACGAAACCATTCGGATCGATTCCGATCTCGTCGATTTGAAAGTCAGCGTACTGGGATTCCCTCCAAACACTCCGCCGCCGATTCTCGAACTCAAGGACTTTCTTGTTCTTGAAGACGGTGTGCCGCAGGAGATCAGTTTCTTTGCGGCCGCTGACACGCCCTTCGATCTCGTTCTGCTCCTCGACCTGTCGGGTTCTAACTCCAAGAACCTGAAGATGATTCGCAACTCCGCAAAGCGTTTTGTCGATGCTGCTCGCGACGTCGATCGCATTGCGCTTGTGACGTTCACGGATCAGCCGGCGCTCTACTCGTCGTTCAGCCTCGATCGGAAGAAGTTGAAAAAGACGATTGATGAGATGGATGAAGCGATTGGTGGCACGAACTTTTGGGATTCGATGGATTACGTGCTGCGCGCTTTGATCCCGCGGGGTTCAGAACTGCGTCGCAGTGCCGTTGTCGTAATGACAGACGGGATCGACAACGCGTTACCGGATGTTCCTGGACCAGGTTCGCGAATTCCGTTTGAAGCGTTGCTAAGGAGGATTAGGGATTCCGAAAGCATTGTGTTTCCGATCTATCTCGACACGGAAGAAGAGAACGTCAAGCGCTATCACGTGCCGCGTGCCGCTTATGCGCTGGCACGCGAGCAGCTCGGGCAGATTGCAAACACTTGCGGCACGCCGATGTATCGAGCCGCGCGTTTGAGCGATCTCGATGCCGTCTATGCGCAGGTGGTGCGCGACCTCAGCACTGTTTACAGCATTGGTTACAGTCCGACCAACAAATCACTCGATGGCAAATGGCGTTCAGTCGAAGTGCGTTTAACGTCTCGCACTGACCTCTTCGCCCGCACCAAGCGCGGCTACTACGCCAAGAACACAGCCAGAACCTCGAGTCAGTAAAATTTAGATTTCAGTTTAGAGTTCAAGCTTTAGCTCGTGCTTCAAATTAATAGCCTAAAGGCTGAACTCTGAACGAAAGCTTGTAAATGTCACTAAGGCGACTATAATGCTCAGGAGCATAGCGCCCGCCCCTATCTTTATCGCGAATCGGAGGGTAATTTCGATGAGAAAAGCTTCCCGCCTCCCGGCACTGTCTATTCTTTCAGCTGCCTTCATCCTTTGCTGTTCGATTGTCAACCTTGCTCAAAACCGCGAAAAGTTCGTGATTTCAGCGAAGGCCGGCGGGATCAACGCCATTACTGGACAGGCTGATGTTCACCCCAGAGGCGAGTCTGATTGGCAACAACTCTCGATTACCGACGACCTGGACGCCGGCGACCGGGTGCGCACCGCCATGGATGGCCGTGTCGAAATCCTGCTGAATCCAGGCTCCTATTTGCGCGTGGGCGGCGATTCGGAAGTGGAACTTTCAAATAACAGCCTTTCGAACCTGGAGGTTCGGCTGCTGCGCGGCACCGCGATCGTGGAAGCTACCGGCGCGGATGACCTCGAACTCAACATCAACATAAGCACGCCCCACGCAAAGCTCGCGATCGTGCGGCATGGGCTTTACCGCCTGAACGTCGTTCCCAACGATGGCACGGAGCTGATCGTGCGCAAAGGCCGCGTAATCCTTGGGGATACGCATACGAAAGTTAAGGGCGGAAACAAAGTGGTTTTCAGCGCGACCAACGTGACAGTCGCAAAACTTACCAAAGAAGAGAAGAAAGTTCAGGAACCGGTCGATACCTGGAGCAAGGAACGCGGGGAAACGCTAGCAAAAGCCAATCGGCGGCTCACGGATCGAATGCTGAATAGCGCGTTCGCGTCGTATCGCAACTGGGATCCGTTCTCGCGCTCGTTTGGTTTGTGGTTTTACAACAGCCGCGTGGGCTGTTACACGTTCCTGCCGTTCTATTATGGCTGGGGCTCGCCGTACGGCTCTTCTTACTCGACCTCCGTTTACAGCCCCTACAATTCCTATCCCTCCACTTACCCTGCGGGCGGAAGGACAAACTGGCCGTCGACAGGCTCAAATGGGTCCACTGGTGCGACACCGTCCAGTGGCGCGCCCTCCGGGGGCTACAGGCAGCCGCCGCAAGCCTCTCCGTCAGGCACATTCGGTGGACGACCCGATCGCATGATCGATCCGGATACGGGCTCACGAATGCCGCGAAAGAACATCGAGCCGCGAACGAACCCGAACCAGTAATCCGCGTAATCTGCGGCTTATTGCTTCGACGCGACTTTATGGCTGAGTTCGTCTAATTCCTCATTTATTAGCGCTTTGATCTCGGGCTGCTTTAGTCCCGCGAGGATGAGTTGCGTCAGGGCAGTACGTAACTGAGCGCGCAGACGGTCGTCAGGCTTGTCTTTGAGGGTTTGAGATATCACAACCGCGCCTGAACCGTGCCGGACGCGTATCAACCCTTCCTTTTGCAGACGGCGATATGCGAACGCAACTGTATTGAGGTTCACGCCGAGATCAGAAGCGACTTGCCTGACCGGCGGCAACAGCGTCCCTTCTTCAAGCTCCCCCCGCGCAATCAGCGTTTTTATCTCATCGACGAGCTGCTGATACAGCGGCCTGGCATCTCGTTCATCCACTGTTACGAACATATTGTCTGTTGACTATATACACTAGACAATGAGTCGTCGTCCAATGATTTTTCTGGCGAGTGAGACCCCGGACTGCACCACAGCGGCAACGTTCGCTTCGGAGCCTGCCGTGTCACCGACAATAAAAACATTGGGAAGTGAGGTTTCGGGCCCGCCCGAGACGGTTTCTTCGATCCCGAGGACCATGCCAAGCTTGCGGCGTGTGGAGTCGTAGTACGTACGAGGGTTAGCAGTCTCGATCGCCTCGATATCGCTGCCGAGTTCCGGGAGCGCGGCGTGCAATCTGTTCCAGAATTGCTCCAGCGCGGCCTGGTCCCACTCCTCGTAATCTTCCTCGCTCGACTGGTACGCAAACCATGAATCGACTTCAGTGCGCGTCGTGAACGTTACTGCATGCTTTCCCGGCGGCGCGAGGCCACTAGACGAAATCGCCATGGTGAATTCACCTTCACGATCTTCCACGCGCATCCGCTCCGCAGGCAGTCGCGCCGCTGCTGCCTCTTCTATCCCCGCATAAACGACATAAACACCCGTACCATGCAGCGTGTTCAGGTGCTTCTTGATCTCGAGCGGCGTGCGGTTAAGGCCGATGAGTTTGCCGTATGTGTCCCAAATCGTCATGTTGCTCACAATGGCCTTCTTCGCAAAAACTCTTTCGCCACTCAGTAGATCCACTCCCGTCGCACGTCCCGAATCATCGTATGCAAGCCGCAGCACAGGACTATTCAGCCGCAGATTGCCGCCGCTCTGCTTGATCGACTCAGCGAGACACTCGGCAAGAGTCGCCGTGCCCCCCGCGATTGAGTAAAGATCGTCTGTTGCTAATTTAACGTCAGTGCCGTCAGCACGACGCAGGACATACGGCGACGCGAGGAGTGACGCTTCAGGCGCGGCAACCGGTAATTGAGAAAAAAGCGTGTCGTAAATCTCACCGGCGCCGAATGACGTGTATAGCCCCATACCCGGCTCGAAGTCATAGCCGGAGAATTCGACGCGGGCAATACACCCGCCGACCAGCGATTGTCTTTCCAGGAGACAAACATTCAGACCGCGCGCAGACAACAACGCCGCGGCGGTCAGACCACCAATACCGCCTCCGACTACGACGACATCGTACTCGCCCATGCCTGTCTCTACTTGAAAATGTCGTGGTCGATAAAGCCACCCAGCACGATGAGGATCGACTGAATACCGTTAAAGACGAGGTGAATTATGAATGCCGGAAGGACTTTGCCCGTCATGGCGCGCACCGTGGTCAACGTGAAACTCAGCACAGTTATTACAATGATCACAGCGATGTTGTTGCGATACTGAAAGACGTGTACGCCCGCGAATAAGAGTGACACCAACGCGATTGCGACGCGCATCCCCGCCGCTTTCTCGAGTGCTCCATACAGCAGGCCGCGGTAGATCAACTCCTCGACAAGCGGGGCCGAAACGACCGCTACAAATGCAGTTGCAATTCGTGTGTAGATAGAACTCTGAATCAGGATATCAAGATCCGTCTTGCGTTCTCCGTAGAGCGTCGTTGCCCCCACGGCCAGCCCAAAGAGAAGCGCCGCCGCCAACGTGCACAACAGCGTCACGATGACTGGATTGGAATTTTTCGGCCAGTCGAAGTCGATATTCTTCCAGAAAGGACGCCGTCCGCCATAAGTGACCAGCAACCACACAAAAACAAACGTGAGCATGTGCGACGGAAGAACTCCAGCTACGGACAGAAAAATCAGCATTTTGTCTGAGCTGAGTACTTCCGGCGTCGGTGGGCCCAGTTTAATGATCCGGTAAACGAGGTATGGAATGGCGTAGAACAGGGGAACGAAAAGAAGCGTGAAGACGCTTGCAAGCCAAACGCCGAAGCCGAGTCCAACGTCGAGCCACGTCATCCACCACGGCACGTTGGGGGCCGTTTGAACAGCATCGCTGGGACGCAGTTCGGGTGACTGGGCGTATTCTTCAGGGAGCGGTGTTAGTTGCTGAGAAGGGTCTTCAGTGATCACTCGGACGAGTTTAGGTGCTCGGGGTGAACGGGTCAACAGAAACGCGTTTAGGGTTCGACAGCTTTGGTTGTATTTCCAAGCAGCAGCCTAAGGTTGAACTCTGAACTGGTATCTAAACTAAACAGCGGGGTATTCGATCTCCAGCAACGGAGTACCGACGCGCGGAGCGGCGAGCATCAGACCGATGATCGTCTTCGCGTCCTGAATCTCGCCGCTCGTGATCATTTCGAGGGCCTCGCCGATCGGCAAACGAACAACTTCCAGCACTTCGTCGTCGTCCGGGTTCGGCTTACCTTCTGAAAGCCCGGTCGCGAGGTAAACCCACATCTTCTCTTCAAGAAAACCCGGCGAAACAAAAAACTCTGACAGTTTGTCGAGATGCTGCGCCACGAGTCCAAGCTCTTCTTCGAGCTCACGCGCTGCCCCTGCATCCGGACGCTCACCATCCGCAAGTGTGCCTGCGGGAACCTCGAGCAGGTAACGAACCGCGGGATGACGATATTGCCTGACGAGCACGACAGTCCCATCGTCGTGGACGGGCACGATCACGGCACTACCCGGGTGGTGGACCACGTCACGCTGGTATGTCAGCTCACCTTCACTCACCGTATCAACGGTGACCTGGAAAACACGGCCGTCGAAAACTTTCTGACTGTTCACGATTCGCGGTAATTCGTTGTGTGGCGTACTCATTTTGTTTTCCTAACGGAGGTTCAGTATCTGCGGACGCATTTCGCCCACGAGATAAAGCGATCCAGCAACGCAAATCATGCCTTCGCCGGGCGTGTGGGTGAGTGCTATTTGCAAAGCGGTCGAACTGTCGTCACTCTTCAAGATTTGTCCTCGAGCATAGCGCGCGGCGATCGGTTCGAGCATTGTAATGGTAGCGCTGCGCGGGTTCCGAACTGTTGTCAGCATCAGGACGTCCGCAACCGGAAAGAGAATTTCGCCGATTTGCTCGAGTTGCTTATCACGCATCGCTGCAAAAACCAACGTCAGTGGCCGCGCTGCGAACTCGTCGAGATACGTGCGCAGCGATTCGGCGCCGGCGGGATTGTGTGCGCCGTCAATCAAGAACGCCGGTCGATGTGGAATCAGTTCAAGTCTGCCAGGGTGCTGCACGGTTTCGAGGCCGCACACGATCGCAGTGTGCGGAATATCGAAACCTGTTTCGCCCAACAACTCGGCCAGATGAATCGCAATCGCTGCATTCTCGCTCTGGTGACGCCCGCGCAGTGCGAGGGCAACTTGTTTTTCGATCGAGTGAGAATCATCGTCGACGACAAGCGTCGGAGTTACACCAGTCTCTTTACATCGCTGCAGCAAGACATCCAATGCTTCTGGATATCGTTGCCTCCCGATGACGGCCCGCACGCCCGAACGAATTATCGCGGCTTTTTCCGCCGCGATACTTGCAATCGTGTTGCCGAGATACTCCTGATGGTCCAGCGCGATCTGCGTGATGGCAATGATGCTCGCGTTTGCAGCGGTAGTGGAATCGAGACGTCCGCCGAGGCCGGTTTCGAGGATCGCGAGCTCAACGCCGGCGTGGCGAAACGCGAGGAGAGCAATCGCGGTTAGTTGCTCAAAGAAAGTCGGGAGTGCTTCCATCTGTTTGTCGCGCAGCAATTGTTCAGAAACATCACGGACGGCAGTGGCGCATGCCGCGAAGTCTTCGCGACTAATATCAACGCCGGAGACCCTGATACGTTCTGTGATCGAAACGAGATGGGGCGACGTGTAAAGACCGGTGCGAATGCCGGCCGCATGACAGATCGAATCGAGCATCGCGGCAGTCGAGCCTTTTCCATTCGTGCCCGCGATCTGGACTGACGCGAAAGCGCGTTCGGGATTGTCGAGTGCGTTGAGAAGTAGTTCGGTGTTGCGGAGGCCGAGCTTCATGGCGAGAGTCTCATGCCCAAGACTCAGGAGATACTGAACGGCCGTCTCAAAATTCATAGGGGTATTAGGCACAAAAAAGCACGAAAGTCACAAATAAAAAGCGAACCGGTCGACGTGCCGGGCTAATCTATTTTGTGACTTTTGTGCTTTTGTGGCTAATCCTTCAGCTTTGCGGCGCGGCGGGCGCGTTCGATATCTGACTCACCGTGGATCTCGGGATTCATCATGAAGTTCAGCACTTTGGCGACGTAGTCGCGCAACTCGCGCCGGTCAACAATCGCGTCAATCATGCCGTGATCGAGGAGGAACTCGGATCGTTGGAAATCCTTCGGCAGTTTTTGTCGAATCGTCTGCTCGATCACGCGCGGCCCGGCAAACCCGATCAGCGCTTTTGGTTCGGCGATGATGACGTCGCCGAGCATCGCAAAGCTCGCAGTGACACCGCCGGTCGTCGGATCAGTCAAGATTGAAATGAATGGTAGTCGCGCTTCATCAAGGGCCGCGAGTGCGGCCGAGATTTTTGCCATCTGCATCAGCGAGAGCGTGCCTTCCTGCATACGTGCTCCACCTGACGCAGAAAAAATAACCACCGCGCCGTGTTCTTGCATCGCACGCTCGATCAGCCTCGTGACTTTCTCGCCCACCGCTGATCCCATCGAGCCACCGATGAACGTCATGTCCATCGCGGCCGCAAGCACCGGATGATCGCCTACCGTGCCGCGCCCGTTGATGATCGCTTCCGGCAAGCCTGACGCTTCTTTGGCCTGCGCTATTCTTTCGAAATAAGGTTTGCTGTCGACGAATTCGAGTGGGTCGATCGAGATCACCTCGGCGTCGAGCTCTTCAAACTTGCCGTCGTCAAAAAGCAAGCGCAGCCGCTCGCGCGCGCCGATGCGAAAATGGTGGTTGCAGTGTTTGCAAACGAGGAGCGCGTCTTCGAGCTCGCCCTTGAACAGGTGAGCTTCGCAGCCATCGCACTTAACGAAGACGTTTTCCGTCTTGACAACGCGTTCTTCGGGCGGGACCGATTCGATTCGTTTGCTCTTCTTATTGAACCAGGCCATAGGAATGCGGGGAAGGGTAGCACAAACCGAAAATCTGTGGAATGCGCAACTAGAACTCGATTCCCTGTTGCGCGCGAATGCCGGCCGTAAATGGATGTTTGATTTCGGTCATCTCGGTCACGAGATCCGCAGCTTCGATCAACTCAGGTGGAGCATCGCGACCGGTCACGACGATGTGCAGTGCCGGTTGAGACGCGCGGATCGAGCGAAACTCCTCCAACACTTCGTCAACCGGCAACATCTTGTAACTCAGCACGTAAACGAGCTCGTCAAATACCAGCAGATCGTAGTCACCCGAGCGCAATTTCTCGACGCACAGCGCCCACGTCTCGCGCGCTGTCTTGATGTCCTGCTCCGGGTTTTTCGTGTCCCACGTAAAACCGTCGCCCATGGTGTGAACTTCGATCCCGAGCTTTTCCGCGGCGACGTGTTCGCCGTAACGATCGTTGCGCGATTTCATGAACTGAATCATGCAGCACTTCAGCCCGCGCCCGGCGGCGCGCATCATCAGACCGAGCGCACACGTCGTTTTGCCTTTACCGTTACCGGTATGGACCATCAGCAGCCCGCGCGTTTTCTCCTGGTAGTCCGCGCGCCGCCACTTATATTTTTTCTCTTTCCCGGACATAGAACTCAGCCACAAAAGGCACGAACTCACAAAAAATGATTTTGTGGTTTTGGTGCGTTTTGTGGCTTAAATAACTGACTCAGTTTCGGGGTCTTTCAATGCGTCTTCGGTGATGTCGGCAGCGCCGTTGGCCCGCTTCACAGCGTCCTGTAGCAACGCAACAATCGTCGTTTCGGCTTCTTCCCAGCTTCCCTTGAGCGTGCAGCCCGCTGCATTTCGATGACCACCACCGCCAAACTTCTCCGCCACTTTCGCGACGTTGACATCGCCTTTCGATCTCAAGCTCGTGCGATAAACTCCCGGCTCGCACTCTTTGAGCATCGCGACCGCTTCAACCTCGCCGACTGTCAACGGGTAGTTAACAAATCCGTCCGCGTCTTCGTCTGACGCGTGGGCCTGCTGTTGCATCTCGAGCGATTGGCGCATGCACGCCACCCGTCCAGTCTCATCCCGGCGCGCTGTCGAAAGCACCGCACCCATCAGTTGAATCCTGCTCCACGGGTAACTTGCAAACACGGCCTCGGCAGTCTTCGCCGGTTTTACCCCCGTTCGCACGAGTTCGGAAGCGACTTTGAACGTGCGCTCAGTCGTGTTCGAGTAATGAAACGATCCAGTGTCGGTAATCAGCGCCGTGTAGACGCATTCCGCGATCTCTTTGGTGACGCGGACACCCGTCGCTTTGCAGAGGTTGTAGATCATCTCACCGACTGCCGAAGCAGTTGAGTCGATCCAGTTGATGTTGCCGAAGAGCGCCGTGGTCGAATGATGATCGATGTTGACGACAAACTGTTTCTCGAGATCCGCGAGCCCCGGCCGCGTGATGTCGGAACACTCAATCACAAACACTGCGTGGTAAGCAGGATCAACTACGGGCGTGACCCGTACATCGTTCGCGCCGGGCAGTTGCTGGTAAGCATGTGGCACTGGATCGCGCATGATCACTTCGACATCTTTTTCGAGCGCGCGCAACAACCAGTAAAGTCCGAGTGACGATCCCAGACTGTCACCGTCAGGGCGAATGTGCGAGGTGATCGCGAAACGACGTTTTGCCTCGATCAGCTCGACTACTTGACTAAGCATAATGGCGAAATTCGGGAGGAGCGGACCTCACACGTCCGATAGGTCTACAACCTCATCCTCTAACTACCGCTATCCTTTCCTTTACTTTCCCATTCTTTCTCGATCTCCTGTAGCAGTTGATCGACACGTTCGCCTTCTTCTTCCACCCGATCGCGCACAAAATGAATCTCGGGTGTGCGCGGAAGATTCAACGACAGTCCCAGTTGCTTGCGCACGTACGGCGCCGCGTGTTTCAAGGCGGCGAGGGCCGTTTTGTGCTCTTTCTCGTCACCCGCGATAGTGACGTAAACACGCGCTGCTTTCTTGTCGGCCGACAACCGAACGTCAGTTACCGTGACCATCGTCAACCGCGGGTCTTCCAATTCGTAGCCGACAATCTGCGCAATCTCTTCCCTCAGAGTGTCGGCTGTTCTCTCTGCTCGACGCATAAAACCAGGAGCGCCTTTACAACGCGTTTATAACTCGGTGGCCGCGACTCGCTCGACGATGTAGGCCTCAATCTGGTCGCCGACTTTCAGGTCGTTGAAGTTTTCCAGACTGATACCACACTCAAAGCCCTCGCGGACCTCAGATACGTCGTCCTTGAATCGTCGCAGCGAAGCGATGTTGCCTTCCCAGCTCACAACGCCATCGCGGATCAAACGCGCACGCGCATTGCGCCGCACCGTGCCGTCGATGACCATGCAACCAGCGACTGTTCCCGCTCTCGGTACGCGGAACACTTCGCGGACCGCCGCCTTACCGAGAATTTTCTCTTTCTCGATCGCCTCGAGCATGCCGATCATGGCCGCGCGAATCTCTTCCTCAACCTTGTAAATGATCGAGTGGAGACGAATGTCGACCGACTCCTGCTTTGCGACATCCGCCGCACGTGCTTCGGGTCGCACGTTGAAGCCGATGATCACGACTGCCGAAGACGACGATCCGGCCTGCGTGGCAGAGCCGAGCAGCACGTCTGACTCGGTGATCGCGCCCACGCCCGATCGAATCACTTTCACCTTCACACGTTCAGTGGAAAGTTTTTGCAGCGTTGACTTCAAGACCTCGACTGAGCCCTGCACGTCGGCCTTGATAATGACCAGCAACTCCTTGACTTCGCTCTCGCCCAACGCCTCGATACCGCGTTTGGTCGTTTGCAGCAATGTTGCCTGGCGACTCAACATCTGGCGATGCTGTGATATCGACTGCGCTTTCGTAATGTCCGAAACGACCTGCAAGCTTTCGCCGGCTTGTGGCACGCCCTGCAAACCAAGCACTTCGACGGGTGTTGCGGGTCCGGCTTCAGTGATCGGCTCGCCACGATCATTGAACATCGCACGAACCTTGCCGGATATCTGTCCGACAATAAATGGCTCGTGAATCTTGAGCGTTCCCTGTTGGACCAGCACGGTCGCCACCGCACCACGGCCGCGATCGAGTTTTGCTTCGAGAACGACACCGGACGCGAGACGTGTGGGACTGGCGCGCAGGTTCAGAATGTCTGACGTCAGCAGAATCGTCTCGAGCAGTGTCTCGAGGTTCTGCCGCTTCTTCGCGGAAACCTGGACCATCTCCGTTTCGCCGCCCCATTCGAGCGGCGACAGACCCTGCTGGGCCAGTTCCTGTTTGACGCGGTCGGGATTTGCGTCGGGTTTGTCCACCTTGTTAATGGCGACGATGATCGGAACGCCCGCGGCACGCGAGTGCTCGATAGCCTCGATCGTCTGCGGCATGACGCCGTCGTCAGCAGCAACAACTAGCACAACGATGTCGGTAGCCTTCGCACCGCGCGCACGCATCATCGTGAACGCTTCGTGACCCGGCGTATCGAGGAACACGACGCGGCGAGTCTCTTCCGGATTGTCGGGGTTGGGAACCTGCACGCTGTACGCGCCGATATGCTGCGTGATACCGCCTGCTTCGCCGCCCGCAACGTCAGTCGTTCTTATCGCGTCAAGCAACGAAGTCTTGCCGTGATCGACGTGGCCCATGACAGTGACGACAGGAGCGCGTGGTAGCTCAACGTCATCCGCGTCGGCGGCGATCAGTTCTTCAAATTCCTCTTCCGCCACCATCTCTTCAAACGGCACGAACGATACGTCGTAACCGAAACGTTTACCGAGGTCGGCTGCAACGTCGTCCATCAATGGTTGATTGATGGTCGCAAAAACGCCACGCTGCAACAGCAGGGTCACGACGTCTTTTGGCTTGATTCCGAGTTTTTCAGCGAATTCCTTGACTGTCGATCCTTCAATCAGACGCACTTCCTTTAGCTCGCCTGAACCCGGCATCTCGAGTCGACCGGCGATGCGGTCTTCAAGTGACAACGCCCTCGGCGGCGGAATGAAATCGCCCTTGTCGAACCTGCCGCCCTTACCCTCGACCTTGCGACCGCCGCGCGGGCTGCTGCGTCTTGAACGACGACGGCCGGCGTCCGGCGGTGGAATGTAAGTGGTCTGCGGTGTGGCCGTCTCGCCCGGCGTTCCAAGGCGCTCGGATCGAGGCAGCGAAGGTCGCTCTCTCAGACGGTTGCGGTCCGTGCCGCGGTCCGGCGTCCGTTCGGTCGCTCGTTCCCTCGACGGAGCGGGTGGTGGTGGCGGAGGCGCGGGAGCACGCTCGCCGGGACGTATGCCCGCGTTGAGCGCGGCCGCAGTCGGTCGCAAAACCCTGACTTGTCGCGACGGTGGAGGTGCTGCGGGAGCGGCAGGCGGCGGAGTGGCTCTCACTTCCACGCCGTTAGTTGGCACAACTACTTCCAGCTCCTGGACGGACTCCTCGACGACGGGCGCTTCCATCGCGGGCGCGACTTCAACTGGTGGAGGCGGTGGCGGCACTTCCTCGATCACCGGAGCTTCCGCGCGTGCGGCCGGAGCCAGCTTCTTGACCATCCGTGTGACCGGTTGCTTTGCTTGCGGCGCAGGCGATGTCGTTGGATCTGGAACTTCGATCGGCTCGGCGGATACCGGGGTGGGCGATGCGATTGGCTCGGGCTCGTGAATCTCCGGCTCAGCCTCGGTCACGGCAGCTTCCGCAGCCGGCATCGCCGCGCGCTTCACCACTTTCACCGCGCGTTTGACGGTCGCTTCCTTCTTCGGAAAGTATTTGTTCCTAATCTTCTCGGCCAGCTCTTTCGAGACCGAATTGGAAGGAACGCTGACGTCCACACCTTCACGACGCACCTCTTCGATGAGTCGTTTGGTGTCGAGCTTTAATTCTTTGGCGAGATCGTAAATACGAACTTTAGAGGAAACTGTCATGCACTCCTTCTCGACGCTGTAAATCCGCGTCCTGACGACCTAAAGTGATTGGGCACCGCAAGCCCAACCACAATGCGTCGATCAGAAGTTCGGCGCCTGACAGCAGGGGCAGTGCGGGCAACACAAACGGCCCGAAGAGACCGCATTTGTGTTGTTACTATGTGACTGCATCAGTGGTTCTCATCGTCGTCTGTGCTCCCGCCTGATGCAGTCTCTTCTGAAACTGCGGGAGCCGATGTTTCTGCTTCGTCAGCCGTGGCTTCTGAAGCGAGCTCTTCGTCTTCCAACTCCTGCGCAACTTCGTCGATGTGTTCGAATGCTTCGACACCCGAGGAAGTTATGTCAGGAGACGGCGTAATCGTGTCAGGCCGTAAATCGCGACCTGCTTCCTGTAGCGCGATCTCGTCTGCCGGAATCGCCTCGGCTTCGGTCACTGGTACGGGATCGGCCGATTCCCAGGCGATGATTTCCGACTCGGAAGTAAAGGGCACACCGTTCTCGACTGCCTCGTCGTAACCTTCAGCAGTCGATTCAGGAGACGGTTGTACTTCTTCATCCATCGATTCGTCGAACTCTGCTGAAACCGCGTGCTGCTCTTCAACCTCGCCGCCTTCACTAAGGCTGCGGTTGCGCAACGCGATAACTGCCTGGGCAGCGTTCAGGATGACTTCCGCTTCGTCCAAACTCAGATCGAGAAACTCGACCAGGTCGTCAACGGTAGTTTGTGCCAGTGCGTCTATATCGTTGATGCCATGTGCGGCGAGTCCTTCAGCCTGTTGCGGAGTGACACCTTCGATAGCCGAGAGCGGAACAGCCTCGCCGGAGGCAATGAGTGCGCCCATCTGCTCGGTGACTTCGCGCTTGATCTCTTCTTCACTGCGGATATCGATGTTCCACCCCACCAGCTTGGTGGCGAGACGAACGTTCTGACCGCGCTTGCCGATCGCCAGCGAAAGTTGATCTTCGTTGACGATGACTTCCATTTGGCGGTTTTCAATATCGGTGATTCTGACCTGATTGACTTTGGCGGGTGAAAGCGCGTTGGCTGCAAAGACTGAGGGCTCGTCAGACCATTCGATGATATCGATCTTCTCGCCGCGCAGCTCGCGAATGATCGCCTGCACGCGTGAGCCTTTCATACCGACGCACGCGCCGACCGGATCGACGTCACGCTCATTCGACATCACGGCGATCTTGGCGCGCTCACCGGGTTCGCGAACAGCGGACTTGATCACGACCGTGCCGTCGTAAATTTCCGGCACTTCCATTTCAAACAAACGCAATAACAGCTCGGGCGACGTGCGCGAAACTTCGACCTGTGGGCCTTTCGATTCCTTTGACACGTTGTTTATGACGACGCGAATTCGCTCACCCTGGTTCCACTGTTCGCCGCGCGACTGCTGTGAACGCGGCAGGATCGCTTCGAGATTGCCGAGATCGACGATGATGTTGCCGCGCTCGAATCTCTTGACGTAACCGTTGACGAGGTCGCCGATCTTGTCGATGTACTGCTCGTAAACGTTGCTGCGAACGGCGTCACGGACTTTCTGAAACAGGATCTGTTTGGCTGTTTGTGCGGCGATGCGGCCCAGCTCTTCCATCGGCAACGGCAGCAACAGCGCGTCGCCCAGCTCGACTTCGTCGCCTGCGAGTTCACGTGCTTCGACGATAGAGAGTTCGGTGGCAGGGTTTTCGACTTCGTCAACGACGACCTTTGAAGCCGAGAGCTCGATGCCGGTCTCGGCGTTCCAGTCAACCTGAATATCTTCACCCGATCGAAACTGCTTCTTGGCAGCCGCGCGCACGGCTTCCTTCATTGCTTCGATCACGAGGTCGCGGTCGATACCCTGTTCCTGGCAAAGCGCCTCGATATTTTGTGCTATCGATGAACTCATCTGTTAGTCCGTCTGATCTGTCCCTAAGCTACTGGCTGGCCCGGCGCAACACCTCGTTTACATCTACCTCCAAATTTGCCTTCGTAATCAAATCCAGAGGAACTCGCACCTCGCCGCTAGTTCGATCTTCAAAAAGCACGTCGTTGCCATCTACTCCCAGCAAGCGACCGCGGAAGTTTCGCTGGCCGTCAATTGGCTGCCGTGTCTTCAACTTCGCATTACTCCCAGCGAAGCGTTCAAAGTCGGCGCGCTTGTAAAGCCCTCGTTCGAGTCCCGGCGACGATACCTCCAGCGTGTATGACGCATGAATAAAGTCTTCGACGTCCAGAATCGTTCCCAGGTGGGTGCTTACTTCCGAGCAATCCTCGTGGGTGACACCCTCGGGCTTATCAATGAAGATACGAACAATCGGCTTGTTCTCGGGGCCGGCTACCTCGGCGTGCACCAGCTCAAGGCCATGATCGATTGCAACTTGTTCAGCTAGCTCCTGAACTCTCTTTGCAATCGACTCGTTTACCATTGCACCCTTCTAAAGGTTCTCGATCCAAAAAGAAAAAGTGGGCGCGAAACCCACCGGACGAGACCCCGTGCCTTCGAGCAAGCTGTGAATTATACGGAAACAGACACGTGCAAGCAACCGCGTAAAGCTAGCTCACAAAAGGCACAAAGAAGCCCACAAAAGGCACAAAAGACAATTTGCAGTAGCGACAAGAAACTGAAATAGACAGATTGCAGTTAGCGACAAGAAGCTGAAATAGACATTGCTGTTGGCGACAGAAGCTGAAATCTTACAGGACCACTCTTGTCTGAGCCTCTTTGTGGTCTTCATTTGTGCCTTTTGGGGTCATGAAGTTAGCTTCGATTTTACGACGTCGCTAACGAGCTTGCCGTCGGCGTTTTTACCCGCCAAAGCGGTCTGGGCGGCCTTCATGACTTTGCCCATGTCGCGCATTGAGGTAGCGCCTGTTTCGACGATCGCTGCGGCGACTGCCTGCTCGATCTCCTCCCGAGAGGCTGCCTGTGGCAGATACGTCTCGATCACCTCGATCTCGGCTTGCTCTTTATCGACGAGCTCCTGGCGGCCTGCTTTCTCGTACTGCTCGATCGAGTCGCGGCGCTGCTTCACCAGCGAGCGCAGCAGCTTCTGCATATCGTCGTCGTCGAGCTCGCTGCCTTTCTCGATCTGGCGGTTCATCATCGCGGCCTTGACCATGCGCAGCGTTGATGTGCGATTCGCGTCCTGCGCTTTCATCGCCGCCGTTAGATCCGCAACAATCTGTTTACTCAAACTCATCGGTGTCCTCCACTCGGTGGATTCTAAGGAACAAACTCGGGAACCTTCAAATCCGAAAGCAACTGCCGCTGCGCCATTAATTTCAGCAGTTCTGACGCCATTAACCGGTGGCCCATGTGATTCGGATGGATCAACTCGCCAAAGAAGCCCTGGTTAACAGTGCCCGCGGCCTCCGTCAGTTCGAGTATCTCGAGATACGGCGTCTGGCTTTGCTGCATCTCCGATTTCAGCCACGTGCGGTATTGCGTCATCAATTGGGCCTCTGGCGGGTTAGTCGTGCTGTCGCGATACGGCGCGCCGATCACGATCACTGCCGCACCATGATCTTTAGCGAGACGAACGATCGCGTTAAAGTTGTCGATGTACTCCTTCTGCGAAACGCGCGGCACTGGAACACGAACGACAGGCTTCACATTGTTTCGAGATCGCAACCAACGCGTCGCCTGTGCAAACGCCTGGCTGTGATCGATCAACCAACGGATCGCAACCGGCGACCAGCGCGTGTCAATCGCCTCACGATCAGGCGCGTCGCTCAGACTCGCATCGTTCCAACCAAAACTCGCAATCACGAAGTCAGGCTGGAGATATTTGATGTCACGACGCAACCACGCCAAACCCTGGTGGCTCGTGTATCCCGGGACCGCCATCGGAAACACTTCAATTCGTCGATTCGGGTTCGCGTTTCGCAACGCTCTCTCGAGCAACATCGGAAACGGCTGCCATTCGGGGTTGTAATCCTTCGGCCTCTCCGGCCACACAGGCGGCACGCGATAACCAAACGTCACCGAATCGCCGAGACATACAATCCGAAACGTCCCCGCCGGCTTTGCGCCGATTGGATAGGCCGCACGAAAACTCTGCGCATTCGTCGAAACAACAGTGAAGTCCCAGATTGCCTGGTCCAGGTTTGGTTTCAGTCGCCAGAGTAACAGCGGATCGCCTTCAAAGATCGTCGATTGCTGTGGGCTCGCAACCTGCATCTTCTGCTGCGCCGTGTTCACAAACAGGTCGAGACTCTCGATACGCGTCATCGTGATCCGCGTGAAAATCTCGACTGACAATAAAAGCAGCAGGAAGACGACGTAAATAACTCCGATGTAGATCAGGCGTCGTCGGAGCGGAATCTTATTTGATGTGGCCGTTTGATTTCGCAAGGTAGTCGCGCAGAAATCGACCTGTGTACGACTCAGGAATGTCCATTATCTGTTCGGGCGTGCCGGTGCCGACAACGTAACCGCCCGCGTCGCCGCCTTCCGCGCCGAGATCGATGACGTGATCGGCGGTCTTGATCACGTCGAGATTGTGTTCAATTACAAGCAGTGAGCCGCCCGCGTCAATCAATGCGCGAAAGGCGGAGAGCAGCTTGTTGATGTCGTCGAAATGCAAACCGGTGGTTGGCTCGTCAAAGATGTAAAGCGTCTTCGCCCCCGTACGCTTGAGCAAGTGGGCCGCGAGTTTGATTCGTTGCGCCTCGCCACCCGACAAGGTTGTCGCCGATTGGCCCAGTCGCAGGTAACTGAGTCCGACGTCGTCCAGCACACGCAGGCGATTCGTGATTTTCTGCACTTCGCGGAAGAACGTGATCGCCTCGCGCACAGTCATGCTGAGCACTTCGTGTACGTTCTTGCCACGATAACGAATGTCGAGAATCTGCTGCTTGAAACGTGTTCCTTTACACTCTTCGCAGACGAGCTCTACATCCGCGAGGAACTGCATCTCGACCGTGACTGTGCCGTCGCCCTGGCATACTTCGCAGCGCCCGCCCGGCAGGTTGAACGAGAAGTGCGACGGATCGAAACCGCGCGCTTGTGCCTCGCGCGTTAGTGAGAAAACTTCGCGAATCGCGTCGTAGACTTTTATGTACGTTACGGGATTGGAACGCGGCGTTCGCCCAATCGGCGACTGATCGACGAGAATCACATCGTCGATCAAGTTCCCGCCTTCGATCTTCTGAAACGCGCCGACTTGTCCTTGCCAGTCGCCGCGCTGTTTCTTTAGACCCGCGTAGAGACAGTTGTGAATCAGGGTCGACTTGCCGGAACCGCTCACGCCTGTGACGCAGACGAGCATGTCGAGCGGAATCTCGACGTCGATGTTTTTAAGGTTGTGCTCCGCGGCGCCCTGAATCGTGAGGCGCCGCTTCTGTATCGCGCGGCGCTGGCGTGGCTCTTTGATTTCGGCATCGCCACGCAGGTAACGCGCAGTCAGTGAGGTCTCGTCGGCGAGCAGGCCTTTGAAATCGCCTTCGTACATGACGCGGCCGCCGAGCTCGCCCGCGGCGGGACCGATGTCGAGAATGTGATCCGCCGATCGCATCATCTCTGCGTCGTGCTCGACAACGAGAACGGTGTTGCCGATGTCGCGCAGGTTCTTCAGCAGCCGGATGAGGCGGTCGTTGTCACGCGGGTGCAGACCGATCGACGGCTCGTCGAGCACGTAGAGCGCGCCGACGAGCGAAGAGCCAAGATTTGTTGCGAGTTGAATACGCTGCGCTTCTCCACCAGACAACGTTGAAGCAAGCCGATCCAACGTCAGGTAATCGAGCCCGACTTCGACCATGAATCTCAGCCGTCGTCGCACTTCGAAAAGAATTCGCTCGGCGATCGCCGACTGCTCGGCCGAGAGCTCGAGCGTTTCAAAAAAGGCGGCCGCATCTTTAATCGAGAGCGCGCACGTTTCCGGCAAGGTTTTCCCGCCGACTTTCACGTCGCGTGCTTCCTGACGGAGACGCCCGCCGCCGCAATCGGGACACAACGTGTAGCCACGATACTTCGAAAGGAAAACACGAACGTGAAGCTTGTACTTCTTCGTCTCCATCCAATCGAAGAAGCCACGCACACCGCTCCAATCGCCACGACCCTCGATAATCGCCTGCTGGTCCGATTTCGATAGCTGATTGAACGGGAGGTTCATCGCGATCTTTTCCGCGCGGCAGAACTGTTTCAGCTCCTGCATCGCCCATTCATGCTGCGGCTTGGTCCACGGCTCGATCGCGCCGTCTTTCAATGACAAACCCGGATTCGGGATCACGAGATTAAGATCAAGGCCGATCGTGTTTCCGAAACCCTGGCAGGTTGGACACGCGCCGTAAGGATTATTGAAACTGAACAAACGAGGTTCGGGCGTCGCGTAAACAGTGTGGTCGTACTTGCATTCGAAGCGTTCGGAAAACCACATCTGTTTTGGTTCGCTATCCGCCGTCTGAATCAGCGCCGTGCCGTGTCCTTCCTGAAAACAGATCTCGAGTGAATCGACGAGACGCTGGCGAACGTCCGCGCGTGCGGTGAGTCGATCGACGAGTACGAATACGTTTTCGAAGTCGTCACGCTCGTAATCGTCGGGCGATTGCAGATCGATTGTTTGCCCGTCGAAGAAGAGACGGGTGAAGCCTCGTTGCATCAGGCTCATCAGGTGTGCGGTTATCCACTGGCGCGAGTTGCTCCCTCGACCGCGTTTCTTCGCCGCATCACGATTCGCTTCGCTCAGGCCAACGGCGGCAGGGAAGAGGACGTAAAACCGGGTGCCTTCGGCCAGGTTGCCGAGCACCTCGTCGGCCATCGAATCGGGCGAGTCGCGAGTGACGAGCCGCCCGCAAACGCGGCAATATGTTTGTCCGACACGCGCGAAGAGTAGTCGCAGGTAATCGTAGATCTCGGTTTGAGTGCCCACTGTCGAACGGGGATTGCGCGTGGAATTCTTCTGGCGAATAGCGATTGCAGGCGCGATGCCGTGAATTTCATCGACATCGGGTTTGTCCATTCGCTCCAGAAACTGGCGCGCGTATGCGGAAAGGGATTCCACGTAGCGACGCTGTCCTTCGGCGTAGATCGTGTCGAATGCGAGTGACGATTTGCCGGAACCGCTAACGCCCGTGACCACCGTCATCTGATTGATGGGAATTGAAAACGAAATGTTCTTGAGGTTGTTGACGCGGGCCCCTTTTACTTGGATTGCTTCTTCAGGCATACAGACACGAATCGAGCGTAGTCGAAAACCAGCAATGATAACGCGAGATACTCTGAGCGCCAAATCGGGTTTCTAAATCCAAGTAGTCTGTGGTTACAATGCCCCTCAACATGAAAACCTCTCGATTTCTTTTGCGAGGATTTCGCCGACCACGTGAAATCGCCTGCTTCGCACTCGGTAAGCTCGAACGCCAGGTCATGGAAGAAACCTGGCGCCTCGGCGAAGTCAGCGTGCGCGACATCCATCGCGCCTTCGACGAGCGCATCGCTTACACGACTCTGATGACCACGCTCGACCGTCTCTTCAAAAAGAAACTGCTCGAGCGTCGCAAAGACGGCCGGGCCTTTGTCTACGCCGCACTGATCTCGCGCGAAGATCTCGATCGCGGAATCAAGGAAGACGTCGTCGATGGCCTCCTCGGTCACGGCGCCGACGGCGTTGAGCCGGTGCTTGCCTGCATCGTCGACACCATCAGCGAAAGAGACCGCGAACTGCTCGATGAGCTCGATCGTCTGGTCCGGGAAAAGAAACGCGAGTTGCGGCGGAAGAGCTAATGTACACGTTTCTCGGCATCACTCTCGTCCTTGCTTTACTGCTGACCATCAACGCCACAGCGACGATGGCTGCCGCGGGCTTTGGACGACTGTGCAAACCGCTACTTCGCAAGTGTTCGGCACGCACGCGCGCGGAGATACTGTTCGTGATGCGCATCGGACCACCGGTGCTCGCGATCCTCGCGATCGGCGCTTTCATGGTCCCTTCGTACCTTCTCTACGAGCCGCATAAAACGGAGGAAACAGTCAGTTGGAAACTGGGATTACTCGCCACACTCTCGGCGATCGGTGTGGGCCTCGCGATCTGGCGCGGAATTCGTACGTGGCTTGCAACCCGGTCATTACTTAACGACTGGCTTGCAAACTCGACGCGCATCGATCTCGAAGGGATCAGTGTTCCGACGTTTGTTTTGCAACACTCATTTCCGATCATCGCCGTTGTCGGTGCGTTTCGTCCGCGACTATTCATCGCGGATCACGTGCTTGAGTCGCTGACCGCGGAGGAGATTTCGGCTGCTGTCGCTCATGAAGGCGGACATCTCGCGGCTCATGACAATTTCAAGCGCTCGGTGATGCGAGTCAGTCGCGCGGCGCTTTTGCTTTTTCCGTGCGGTAGATCCCTGGATCGCGCGTGGAGTGAAGCGTCGGAATCAGCGGCTGACGAACACGCCGCTCAACAGAGTCCGCTGCTCGCTTTGAATCTGGCTTCGGCGCTCGTGCGGATCGCGCGCATGATCCCGAACGGGCAGCGACAGCAGATTCCGGCGGCAGTATCTGCATTTCTGAGCCATGACGACTCGCCGGGCGTCAAGGTCAGAGTTCGGCGTTTGGTTGAGCTGAGCGCGATCGATCCGCGTTTACTCGCCAGCAATGCCTCGATTGTTCGTTTCGTTCCGTGGCTTGTGCTCAGTGTTGTCGTTCTGGTAGGAGTGACAATCGAGAGCCGTCCCCAAGTCCTCGCCGCGGTGCACAACTTCGTCGAGCACGTCGTTGTTATCCTCAGCTAAAACCCCGGGCAAAACAAACTCAACCTCGTACGGCGGCTGGTAGTAATTCGGGTCGGGCCTTACAGTCCCATCTGTTTAAATCTCTAATTCTCTAACTCTGTTATGAAAAGATTCTTAGTAGCACTAACGTTCTGTCTTCTCGCGTGCGCAATGCCGTTCGCGGCGCGCGCGCAGCAATCTGAGGGCAGGATCACCGGAACGGTGAAGGATCCCGACGGCGCGGTTGTGAAGGACGCGACTGTTTCCCTCCTCAACACGCATCGCGCTGTGATTTCCGCAACGACGTCCGACGCCGAAGGCCGCTTCACCCTCGAAAAGATCGCGCCCGGCGACTACCAGCTCAACGTCGAAGGCACTGGCTTCGTTCGTCATCGCTCTGCTGTACACGTCACCCGAGGTGACACGCACCACGAAGACGTCGTGCTCGAGCTCACGCCGATTGCCGAACAGGTTACCGTCACAGCCGAAGCCGGTCTCGTTACTGACACGCGCAAAGTCGATACACAGGTCAACGTCATCAACGAACGCAAGATCCTCGAACGCGCACCGGAAGTCGTGGCGCAGGCTGTCGATGAAGAGACGGGCGTGAACTTGCAACGCACGAGTCCGTCGTTGAGCGCCGTGTTTGTGCGTGGTCTGACTGGCCGAAACGTTGCGGTCTACGTCGATGGTGTTCGTTACACGACGAGTGCACAGCGCGGCGGTGTCGGCACATTTTTCAGCTTGATCGAACCATCAACGTTAGAGACAGTCGAGATCCTGCGTGGGCCAAACAGCTCGCAGTACGGTTCGGACGTGCACGGCGGCGTCGTGAACTTCATCTCGCAGGCGCCGCGATACGGTGGCGTCAATAACGAGTTTCACGGCCACACAAACATCTTCTACACGTCGCCAACCAACGGCTTCGGTGGCAACACGTTGTTAACTTACGGTACGCGCCGCGCGGGCTTGTTACTCAATATAAACGGCCGTCGTATCAGCACACTCAAACCCGCTGATGGACTCGATTACCACGCCGCCGTGACGCGTTTTCTCGGTCTTCCGTCCGACATTTTCGGTCGCCGGCTGTCCGATACCGGTTTCACTCAATACGGCGGCCTCGTTCGCTCAAACTTCAATCTCGACGACAACACGCAACTTCTTTTCAGCTACGCGCGCAACCAGCAGGACAACGGCAAACGTTACGATCAGTTACTCGGCGGCGACGGCAATAACATCGCCGATTTGCGCAACCTGATGACCGACACGTTCTACGCGCGGCTGTTCCGGCAGAACCTCTGGATCTTCAACAACAGCTCATTCACGTTCTCTTACAACGGGCAGCGCGAAGAGAGAATCAACCAGGGCGGACAGGGGAATCCCGTCGCCGCGATCACAAACCAGCGCGAACGTACTAACGTGCTTGGCTTCAATTTTTATCTCGACAAACAGACGGGCGACCGCAACACGCTTCTGATCGGCGCCGATGTTTATCGCGACAAGATCAAGGCGCCCGCCTTCACGTTCGATCCCGTTACCAGAACGACGACGAACTCACGCCCGCGCATCCCACACGGCGCACGCTATTTTTCATACGGCTTCTTTGCGCAGGACAACTTCACCGCGATTCCCGATCGGTTGCAGATAAACGGCGCGTTGCGATACAGCGTCGCGTCTTACGAATCGCGCGCGAGCAACTCACCGACTGGACCAGACGGCTTACCTTTGTTTCCTGACGACAGCCAGCGCTTCAGCGCTCTCTCGGGACGCATCGGCGCGGTCGTGCGTGTCGTGGGCGGGTTTGATATCGCTGCGAAGTACACGCGCGGATTTCGTGCTCCGAACACAACCGATCTCGGAATCATCGGCCTCGTCGGAAACGGCTTCGAAGTCGATGCAGCAACAGCTGCGGCGCGAGGCGGACTCATCGGCTCAACCTCAGGTGGAGACGCCGTTTCGACGGGCCTTCCCGTCACGCGTCTTGACCCGGAATACAGCGATAGCTTCGATCTGAGTTTTCGCTACACGAGCCGCCGTTTTAGCGCCGAGTTCAGCGGTTTCACACTCAAACTCGCCGACGTCTATTTCGATCAGGCGCTCGTGTTGCCGGCAGGTGCGACCGGCACGTTTCTTGGCAGCGAAGAAATTATTCGTCAAAACGAGAATGGCATCGTGTTTGTCGCATCGGCGCCGACGAGTCCGGTGCTTGTGCGCGTCAACTTCGACGATGCTCGTTTCAACGGCGTCGAATTTAATGGCCGCGTGCGTTTCACCGATCAGTTCAGCGGCACTGCAAACTTCACTTACATCCGCGCATACAGTTTGTTGAATGGACTGCCACCCAGCGTGGAAGGCGGAATTCCGCCGGCTACAGGCTTTGCGAGTTTGCGCTATCAACCGCACTCGCGTGTTTACGTCGAAGGCTACTCGACGATGGCGGGGCGGCAGAATCGTCTCTCATCGCTCGATCTGGCGGATCGCAGGACGGGCGCGGCGCGCTCGCGTGGAAACATTCAAAACTTCTTTCGCCGCGGAGCATGCGTGCGCGGATTGACGACTCCGGGACCAACAGGCTGCGGTTCTTCCGGAGGTATTCTGATACCAACCGGCGAGACGCTGGCTGAGGTGCAGGATCGTTTGCTGCCGATTGGGGCCACGATCAACGGCGTACCCATCGTCGATAACGACACGCTCGTGCCGTTGTTTCCGTATCTTCCGGGTTATGGTTTGGTCGGCGTGCGTGGCTCAGTCAAGTTTGCAGAGAGGTCGGAACTGTCTGTCGACTTCGAGAATATATTCGACAAGTCGTATCGCGGGATTAGTTGGGGAGTTGACGGCGCGGGCCGCGGCGTGACGCTCCGGTATCGCTACGAGTTTTAGCCGCGTGAGGCGCGGATTAGATGTTTGGCACGTCTTCGAAAGGCAGATCCGGCTGGTAGCTGCTTTCGCGGCGGGCGACGTAGCATCGCATCGCGAACCAGAGAACTCCGAAGGCGACTGCGATCCACGCGACGGTCCAGAAAATAGCCGGAATGCCTGTTACGGTCGCCATGTTTACTGCGTCGGTCGGGTCTGGCCGGCCGAATGGTGACGAGAGAAATAACAGGGTCTTTAAGTCAAAGAGCGCGTTCAGTACGCTCTGCACCGCGAGGAAACTCACAAAGAAAGTCGCGACCCGCGCGCTCGCAAACCTCGCAATCAAAACCAGTCCGACTGAAATAAACAATCCCGCGAAAAGCGTGAAAGGTATTCGCGACCACCCATCGATCCAAAACAGCGGTTTGATCAGCCCGAAGATCATCGTCAGGCCAAACACGTAAAGGGCGCAGGCGAGCAAAACGATTCGCGCCGCTACGGCTTTGCGAATCAGAATCAGCAATAACGCGCCGAACACCATCGAGCCGAGATAGCCCGCGCTCGAGATTATGATTTGTGAAATGGGTCCGCCCGTACTCGTCAAGGTAACGCCGCTGCCGTCCGTCGCGACACTAAGACTTGCCACGGAGTTGCCGGTCAAGAGTGCCGCGAGAGCGTGTCCGCCTTCATGAACGAACGTCACGAAAATCCGGAAAGGATAGGTCAGAAACTCAGCGAAGGGTATGAACCAGAGCACGACAGAAATCGTCGCGGCGATAAGCAGCGTCATTGCCTGGGGTCGTGCGTCTTGTGAAAGCCTGAATCGCATTTTCAACTCTCCGGTCGTTTGGCGGAATCTTAGGCCCTTATTTTAGTGCCGGGATGATTAACGCACAATGCTGCTGGGAGGTTCCAAGCGCATCCGGTGTAATCCTCGGCTAAATTCGTTGATAATCACCAGACTTGCCTCCGGTTTTGCGTTCCAGCCGGACATCGGTGATTGTCATTCCTTTCTCGAGAGCTTTGCACATGTCGTAAATCGTCAGCGCTGCGACTGAAACCGCTGTCAGTGCCTCCATCTCGACACCGGTTTGCGCGTTCGTGGAAACCTCGGCCTCCAGTGAGACGCCATCGTCCTGGACCGTCGCGTGGATATCGACGTGCGTCAACGGCAAAGGATGGCAGAGGGGAATCAGATCCGAAGTGCGCTTCGCCGCCATAATTCCCGCGAGACGCGCTGCCTCGAGTGGATCGCCTTTCGGCGTGCGATGCTCACGCAATGCCGACACTGTTTCATTCGACATCAGCACCCGCGCAGAGGCGATTGCCCGTCGCGAAGTGATCTCTTTGGTCCCGGTATCGACCATGCGAACGCGACCGTATTCATCAACGTGAGAGAGCTTTGTCATCTCGAAAAGTAGATACCAAAACAATGTCCTAAGCAAGTAGATCTCGACATTCGACCACGTTTCCGACTATCCTGCCCGCGACCGGGACCGGGAGCCTCATTTGGGTTGCTGTCATGCATTTCTTCCCAATCTCAGCCTGGGTTAAAGTTCGAGCAGTACATCAAGCGGGTAAAAAATCCGATCTGTCACATGTGAGCGGAGATTAGCGACTACTTAAATTCGGAGGTTTTCTCCCTGTGTTCGAAACGGATAAGGAAGTGTTGGATTGGTATGAGCGACAGCCACGTGCTTTATCGAGAGAGTACGTCAACAGCATCAGCTGGAACGAGATTAAGAATTACCCGATCAATCCGGCATTCGTACCCGTGCTCATTTACATGCGCGACATCGAATACTTCACTGACATGTACTACCAGGAGCTGAGACGCACGCCGACAGGCAAAGATCCGGTGATCAGAAAGTTTATGGACCGCTGGAGCATCGAGGAATTGCATCACGGCAACCTGCTCAATCGGTTTTTGGAAGAGGCCGGATATCCGACGGGGAAGAACTGGCAAGCTGAAGCGACGCGCAAGATTCCGCGACTTTACACGATTGGAAGTTATCTGGTGGACCACGCATCGCGACCGTTTGGGAAATACTTCCACGGCGCGCACATGGTGTGGGGCGCGATCAATGAGATCACGGCGATGAACGCTTACCGGCGGCTATCAGATCTTGCCGGTCATCCGGTGTTGAAACAACTCCTGGTTGGAATCGTGCAGGAGGAATCGATCCACTCGAGCTTCTACTGGAACGTCGCGCGTGTGAAGCTTCGTGAGACGAGGTTTTCGCGCAACCTCGCGCGCTTCATCATCGGGCAGTTCTGGAAACCTGTGGGGCAGGGAGCAAAGCCTGAAGGAGAAGCAAACTACGTGATCGCAACGCTGTGGCCGGGTAAGGAAGGGCTGGACCTCTTCGATCAGAAAATCTCCGGCCGCATCGAGCGCTTGCCGGGTTTTCTTGGATTCAAGGGACTCACGCAGCGCGTTGCGCCCATCGTACAGATTTAGAGTAGCCACAAAAAGGCACAAAACACAAAACGATTTTCTGATTTCTACCTTTTGTGCCTTTTGTGGCTAAGGCAGTCGGAGGACACTGACAGCGGCGCCGGCTTCGATCGATTTGACGTTTGCAGGCACGACTACGAGCGCAGTCGTCAAGGCGAAAGCGACAAAGTCTGACGAGCCGCCCCACTTCAACGGAAACGCAACAAGCTCCGCGTCGTCGTTCGTCATGAGTTGCGCCGGCAGATAACTTTCACGATCCGTTGTTCCCTTAACACTTCGTGCCAGTACGGCAGTCTCTCGCTTCAGCGCGGGTTCGCTTACACCTTGTATTGCGAGCAGTGCTGTGCGCGCGAACAGGTTGAACGTCACTGATACTGAAACCGGATTCCCCGGAAGTCCAAACACGAGCGTTCCATTTGGCAGCCGCGCGAAGACAGTCGGCTTGCCGGGACGAAGTGCAACACGTTCAAAGAATATTTCAGCGTCGAGTTCTTTGAGCGCGGCTTTGGTGACATCGTAAACCCCCATCGACACTCCACCTGAAGTCACGATTACATCGCAACGTTCGGCAGCGGCCGTTAACTGATTTTTCAGAAGCGAAGTTTCATCGCCTGTTAGTGGCATACGCTCGACGACCGCGCCCGCGAGTTCAGCGTAAGCACTAATCGAGTAGTTGTTGGAATCACGAATCTGGTCTTGTCCGGGTTTTTGATCGACTGCGACGAGCTCGGTTCCGGTTGCCAGTACAGCAACGCGTGGCTTGCGAAACACTGAAACGCGTGCATAACCAAACGCAGCGAGCACGGCCATCATCGCGGCATTGATCGTCATCCCCGCACGCAAGACGACGTCACCTGCTTTGATCTCCGCGCCGCGTTGGACAATCGATCTTCCCGGCTCGAGGCTCTCCATTAGCTCGACGACACTGCCGTCTTTGAGCTCGTGAGTTAACTCAACCTGCTGCACGCTGTCGGCGCCCGCAGGAACCGGCGCGCCGGTCATAATTCGTACAGCCTGTCCTTCTTCCAACTGGTGGTGCCAGCCTTTGCCGGCCGCGGATTCGCCCACGATTCGCAGACGCACAGGCACTTCCTTCACGTCGTCGGCACGGACCGCATATCCGTCCATTTGCGCACGGTCGAACGGCGGTAGGTCAGTATCAGCAACGACGTCCTCGGCCAAAACTCGTCCCAGCGCCTGCTCAATTCGCACCTGTTCGGTAGAAAGCAGAGCAGTTTGTTGCCTGACAATCTGAATAGCTTCCGCGACAGAAATCATTTGTGACTTTGGGTCCTTTGTGGCGAAAAAACCGAAAGGCCGGTTTTTGGACCGGCCTCTCAAGGTTGGCGGAGGCATTCAGCCTCAATTGGTTACCGTCCTCACCCCGGCAACCACATTCACCGTTGGTAGGAATTGTAGTCAAAACCGCCGCGCGGTCAAGCGTTGCGGGAAAATTATTTTGTTTTCTGAGTTTTTAGCTACAAATCTTTACGGAGTGCCCTTACTCGACGGCACTCCCGAGAATTTTTCAACGATGAGTCCCTCGTTAGTGATGTGTACATGCGACGGCTTAGTCAGCGACGCAAGCGATCCGGGTTTTACATTCGCATTCGTCCAAACAAATGATTCAACATCGAGTTTCAGCGAGTCGGCATAGCTGAAATACTTTTCCGCGTCGCTTCCATCCGGAATCATCACCACGTAATAAGCGATCCGCGTTTTTTCGACGCGTTCTCGAAGCGCGCGCAAGCTGTCTTTCACTTCTGTGCACGCGCCGCAGTTTGGATCAACCACGACGAGCATCGCGAGGGGGTGTTCCTTCATCGCCTCGAAAAGCGTGCGTCCGCTGCGCGCCTTAAACGATCTGATATCAATCGTTTCTCCGGCAGACGCGGCGGCTGGTTCCTGAGCTGCGGCGTGGACCAACCCGGCAGTTAAACAGAACACGACGACAGAAAGTGCGACGAATGTTTTGTTTTTAATTGAGTTGATATGCATGGACCTCTCCTTCCACACACGTATGCTGTCGGGATTGGGAGGTTCTGAAGAGAGAAGACTTGTTGGACGACAAGTCTCTCGCGAGGTTTACTGGGATAAGTGGCGGAGCCGACGGGACTCGAACCCGCGACCTCCGACGTGACAGGCCGGCGTTCTAACCAACTGAACTACGACTCCGCAAATAACTGGTTCTGTTTGGTAGGCACGGAGGGATTCGAACCCCCAACCTCTTCCTTGTAAGGGAAGCCGTCTACCATTGACGTACGTGCCTGTGTTGGGACGACCCTGCCGTCAATCCCTCCTTACAAACGGAATCGTCATGCTATGAGAACGCGGCAGGAGTGTCAAGGCCACGAAAAGAGGAAGTTAAGTCACAAAAAAGGACAACCAACACAAAATAACTTTGCTTGCATTTTGTGCCTCTTTGTGGCTTGTTATATTCTTTCCCCGAGAGCCCATCCAGTTTTGTCGCCATGCAAGTAATTACAAACCTTTGTCGTCGTTTACCCGGCTTAATCGTTCTCCTAATCTCCGTGTGCGTTGCTGCCCAGCAAATCACGCAACAACCCGCACAGCGACCGCGTCGCGTCAACGGCTCTCCACAAACAAACCAACCAAAGAAAACCCCACCGGCGTCCGATGAGGTTGACGAAGGCGATGTTGTCAGAGTTGATACGCAGCTCGTTTCTGTACCCGCAGTTGTCACTGACAGCTCAGGCCGTCCTTTGTCAGATCTGAAGCCCGAAAACTTCCGCATCATCGAAGACGGCCAGCCGCAGACGATTGCCAACTTCGGCACCACCGAAACGCCCTTCGAGATCGCGTTGATGCTCGATACGTCAGGATCGACCCGCGACGACGTGGCGCTGATACGTGCAGCCGCAAACAGTTTTATCGAGGCGTTGCGTCCGGGAGACCGCGTGGGAATCGTGGCGTTCAACCAGGCCCAGACAGTTTCGAGTCCAATTGCGACTGTCGAAATCCTGGCCCAACTCACTGACGATCGCGAAGTGTTGCGAAGTGCGATTGAGAATGTCGGCGCGAGCCAGGGAACGCCGTACTACGATGGACTCGAAAGAGTTGCAGACAGCATCTTCCGCGAACCTGCAAAGGACGACGTGCGCGGCCGCCGTGCGGTTGTCGCTTTGACGGACGGCGTTGATTCGTCGAGCAATTCGGATTTCACCACCGCGAAAATGAAACTCGCGCGCGCCGGTATCGCCTGTTATTTCATCCAGGTGAATACTGAAGACTTCGTAGAAGACCGCCTGATGAAGGATTGTCAGGACGACGGGCAGCTCGCGCTTTCGCAAAGACAAATACAGCGCTACCGGCAGCTCTTTTTTCCAAAAGCGAAGGCAGAGAATTTCAACAGTTTCTGCGAGATGGGTCCGTTTGAACGAATGTCGATTAGCCGCGCGCTCTACAACCTCGCGCGACGCGAGATGAATGACCTTGCGCGTATGTCGGGTGGCCGGAGTTTTGAAGCAGCGACGCTTGCCGACGCGCGTGCAGCGTTCGCACGCGTAGCGGCTGACATCGGCACGCATTACAGTCTCGGTTATTATCCAACCAACAAAGCTCGCGATGGAAAGTTTCGTTCGATCAAACTCGAAGTGCGCGGCTTGAAAGACAAAGCAC
>DAIOGT010000003.1:1754-65043 GCA_036745095.1 Pyrinomonadaceae bacterium | reverse complement strand
TGCGCCAGCGCGCGATATTCTGTCCGCAGTGCGGGAACCCGATTCAACAGTCAGCAGCAACAGCGACGACGACAGCACTGACGCCTCCGACTGACACGATCGTCGATCCCGCTCCTGCGGTTCCACCCGCTGAGCGGCCGCATCAAGACGGTATTAAAGCCCGCGTGGAGAAGTTGCGGCATGTGTCGAGCGTCATGATCGATCAAGCGGCTTACGATCCGAGCCTGCGGTTTTTACTTGTCGCAGCAGCATTCTTCGTACTGTTCCTCGTCCTTTTGATCCTGAGCAAAGTCATCGGATAGATGGAATACACTCAAGCCGAGATCCTGCAAACAGTCGCGATGACCGAGATGGAGCATCTCGACGTGCGCACGGTCACGCTCGGTCTGAGTTTGCTCGACTGCACCAGCGACTCGATGGCGGGCGTCGCGCAGAAGTCAGGCGAGAAGATCCGCTCAGTCGCAGCCCAGCTGGTGTCTATCGTCGATGAGATCGGCGACCAGTTTGGAATCAGAGTCGCCAACAAACGCCTCTCGATCACACCGGTTTCACTGATCACGGAAGGCCTGCAAGGCGATGTCATACAGGTCGCACGTGCGATCGACGACGCAGCGGGCGCGGTCGGTGTCGATTTCATCGGCGGCTACTCCGCTCTTGTCCAAAAAGGTGCGACGCCTTCAGAAACTAAGTTTCTCGACTCAATCCCCGAAGCCCTCTCGACCACTCAGCGTTTATGTTCGTCAGTTAACGCAGCCACGACTCGCGCCGGCATCAACATGGACGTGGTGGGCCAGGTCGGCAGGATCATCAAGGACGCCGCCGAACGGACACGCGATCAAGGTGGCCTCGCGTGCGCTAAGTTTGTCTGCTTCGCCAATGCGGTTGAAGACAATCCTTTTATGGCCGGTGCTTTTCACGGCGTGAGCGAAGCTGAAGCCGTAATCAATGTGGGCGTGTCTGGTCCGGGTGTGGTCCATCACGCAGTGAGACATGCAGACCGAAGTCTTCCACTACAGGAACTCGCCGAGCAGATCAAGAAACTCTCGTTCAAATTGGCACGCGCAGGCGAGCTAGTCGGACGTGAAGCCGCGCGACGATTGGGAATTCCATTCGGCATTATCGATCTTTCGCTGGCGCCGACACCGGTCCCCGGAGACTCTGTTGCCAACATCATCGAAGCGATGGGTTTCGAACGGGCGGGAACTCACGGCACAACGGCGGCTCTCGCGTTATTGACTGATGCCGTGAAGAAAGGCGGCGCGATGGCGAGCGGCTCCGTTGGCGGCATGAGTGGCGCGTTCATTCCCGTGTCAGAAGACGCGGGCATGATCGAGGCGGCCCAGGTGGGCGCGTTGTCACTCGCAAAACTCGAAGCATGGACCAGCGTCTGCTCGGTCGGAATCGACATGGTGGCCGTGCCAGGCTCGACGCCAGCTGAGACGATTGCCGCGATTATTGCTGACGAGATGGCGATCGGCGTGATGAATAACAAAACTACTGCCGTGCGGATCATTCCGGTGCCCGGGCGTGATGTGGGTGAGATGGTTGAGTTTGGCGGATTGCTGGGCAGCGCGCCGATCATGCCGGTCAGTGCTTTTTCAGCGGCCGGTTTTATCAGGCGAGGCGGGCGAATTCCCGCGCCCATTCACTCGCTGCGAAATTAGCCACAAAAAGACCCAAAGGCACAGCAGAGTTACGGTAAATCGTTTGTGCTTTTTGTGCCTTTTTAGAGCCTGCTTTTGCTACTATCTGCGGGCATAGGAGGGAGCTAATGCCTGAAGCACTCGGAATGGTCGAATGCCGTGGCCTGGTGGCGATGATCGAAGCCGCCGATGCGATGGTCAAAGCCGCGAATGTTCGCCTGGTCGGTTGGGAGAAGATCGACGCAGGCCTCGTGACGGCCATTGTCCGCGGCGATGTCGCAGCTGTTCGTAGTGCTGTTGATGCCGGCGCCGCCGCCGGAAAGCGTGTCGGCGAAGTTGTGGCAACGCATGTAATCCCTCAACCACATTCAGACGTAGATCTCGGCTTACCTGTCTTGCACACTGGCGAAACCACTAGAAAGAAGATCAGTGGCTCCGTCAGGGCCAAGCATTGATCCCCAACGTTCCCCTCAACCTATCCCCGCAGTCGCTTTGAATCTTGCATAGCCGTGTGGAGAATTATCGATGCCGCGAAAACGAAACAAAGTCGGTGAAGTGCTCGAAAAGCTGTCTTACCAGGCCACCAGAGCTACCGGAACCTCGGTAGCTTTCGTCCTTGCTTTAACGACGGTCCTCGTATGGGCCATCACTGGACCACTCTTTGATTTTTCTGACACGTGGCAACTCGTGATCAATACCGGAACGACGATCGTCACATTCCTGATGGTCTTCTTGATTCAACGCGCTCAGAACAAAGACGCGCTTGCAATTCATCTCAAGCTGAACGAAATCGTCGCGGCCATGGAAGGGGCGAGCAATCGGCTGATCGATGTGGAAGACTTGAGCGAGCCCGAGATCAATGCGCTGCGAAATTACTACAAGCGATTGATTGAACTGGCGCGAGAGGACGATAAACTCACCATGACGCACTCGATCGAGGAAGCGGCGTCAAGACACGGTTACAAATACAAAAAGGCGCCGCCAAAAAGCGCCAAGAACTCAAAACCGAAAGAGTCGGACGTGGGAGGTCGTTAGGGTTTGCCGGGGTTTGATGCCGGCATTTTCACAGCCGGAGGACGGACATTCGTTTGCCTCTCCTTGCGTGCGAGACGGCCGGTTCTCGTTAAAGCAATACGTTTGTCGGAGCCCGAGGGCTGGTCCACCGAAACTTTGATCGCGCGGTAGGTGCCGTCCTGGACTTTGTTCGTCGGGTTATAAGCGATCACATACTGAGTACGAAGGTCGCGGATAATTTCGGTGGCGATTTGCGGAAGATCGGCGACCGAGTCAGGAAAGAACGCGCGCCCACCGGTTTCACTGGCGAGTTTATTGATCAGGTTAACTGCTTTCTCACGCGGGCTCTTGCGAATCAGACCAGCTTCTTTGTCCAGCTCATTGACGAACCCGATCACGAAGATCTGTACATCTTCCTCGCGCAGCCGTGCAAAGAGCTGTTCCTGTTTGTAGAAACTGTTCCGGTCTTCGCCGTCAGTGATGACGATGAGTGCGCGGCGTCGGCGATCGCCTTCGTCACCTTTCTTGTATTCAGAAACGTGCTCCGCCGAAAGATAAACCGCGTCGATGATCGCGGTCTGGCCGCCCTCGACATAAAAACTGTCGAGACCATCCATCAGCGTCTCTTTGTTTGCCGTGAAATCCTGGACCGTCTCGATCTTGTCGCTGCTGATGAATCGCACGAGAAAAGTTTCGTCGCCAGGCTTGTTGGCGTTGATGATCGTCTTGCCTGCGTCGATCACACTTTGCAACTGTGAACGCAGCGAGCCGGAAGTATCGACGGCCAGGCCGTAACTGATCGGCACTTCCTCGCGTGTAAACGATTCGATCTTCTGTGGCACGCCGTCTTCGAAAACGTGAAACTCAGCTTGCGGCACGTTGTTAATCGGACGATTGTTCCGATCGATAACGCGCACGTGGAGTTGGACCAGCTCCGCGTTGATTCTCAGAATGTCGCCTTCGTCAATCTCGGGTGGCGGCGTCGGAGTCGGAGTTGGCTTGAGACGCGGTGGCGGCGGCGGATCGCCCAACGTCGGCGCCGTGCGATCAGTTGGTCGCGGAGTTTGTGGAGTGGGTGTTGCAGTCGGAGCCGGTTGAGCAGGAACCGTAGCCGGGGTAGGCGAGGGAGTGGCCGCTGGCTTAGCCTGAGTGCTGCGGGGACGATCCTGGTCGCCACTCGCGGAGACACTTGAGCCGAAAACCAGTGCCGACAGTATTAAACCGCAGACCGCAATAATCGCGATCCGCCTCAGATTCTGCTCACTAAGCAATCCTAAAAACTCCTCAAAAACGCGCAAAGCTGGGGCAAACAGCGTCGCCTTCACAAAGCAGGCGCTACACGCACACGTCCAAAAGATGCCGGGGAGGTAATCCTGCGTTGCCGAAACCCGGTTTGATCTTAACGCGCGCCAGCCGTCGCGTAATAGCCTTCCCTGGAGCGAACGAACAGTCGCGGCAAACCGCGTGGCGCCGTCACTTTTACTTTGACCCGATGCCACTTACCGTCGTTTGCAAACGTTTCCGGCTTGTACCCGATAGAGTACTGGTGCCGCAATTCCAGGGCAATTTGCTCAAAAATGTCGTCCATTTCCGCCGCCGAACGCGGGAAGAAGGCCTTGCCGCCGGAAACTCCGGAAAGCTCGTCGAGAATGCCCTGACCTTCCATTCCCATCGCGCTGCCGGCATCGCTGCCGCTAAGAATTCCGATCGCGTAGAGCGTTACGTCTGATTCTTTCAAAAGCTTCCGAAGCTCGTTGAATGTGTAGCGGGAATCGTTGTCCTGACCGTCGCTGATTAGCAAAAGAGCACGTTTCGGGTGCGCGCCGCGCTGTACTTTTTCAACGCCGAGGTAGCAGGCGTCGTAGAGAGCGGTTTGGCTTTTTGTTTCGACAAACGTCAGTTTATTCAGGATCGCATCGCCGTCGCGTGTTTTATCCAAAAGCAATTGCGCTCGCGAATTGAAAGCGATGAGGAAATACTCGTCGGAATCGTGACTTGTTTGAATAAACTTGCTCAGCGCATCGCGCGCTCGCCTGACTTTGTCGCCGCTCATCGAACCGGAAACGTCGAAGATAACTCCGACCGACACTGGGGAATCGTCGTCGCTGAAATATGTGATTTCCTGCTGCTGTTTGTTATCGAAGACGGCGAAAGCGCCTTTGCTCAGCCCTGACACATAACGTCCATATGTGTCGGTGACGGTTACCGTTAGCGTGATCAGGTCAGTGTTGGTGATGAGTGACCGATCGTCGAGTTCCGTTCCGAGCTTCTTCTGCTCCTTCGGCGCCGGCGACGGACTTTGCGTCGCGGCAGCCGCGCCTTGTTTTTCCTGAGGTTTGTCCTGGGCAGGATCCTGGCTTTGGCTCTGTACGGCGAGCGCAAAGAAAATCGTGACAGCGAGTATCGAGATGGACGTCGCCGTTATCTTCGTAGCGTAACGAGTCGGTAAATACATGTCACCCCCGGCTACAGTTTCGGTGATTCAGTTCTTAGTACCGGTCAGGGCTCGAAAGGGAACTGTCAACACAGATGCTCGTTGGGGAACGATTGATGCCCGAATTTCAAAACCGGAGCTTGAAATGTTCACGGGGAGACGGCCGCGCGCGTTTCAGTTTTGGTTGCTGTGTTGGCATGGCCATTCTAGGACAGGCCTATCGTTGGGCGCAAGATCTATGAGGCCACACGATGCAACTTCTGTATCGACCGAGCGTGAGATATACTCGCCCGTCATTCTCAGGTTGGATAAATCCAAAATATGGCTGAGTTTATTTGTAGATTGGGAACCCCTGCAGGCGAGGTCGTGACTCGCACGGTCGAAGCCACAGGTGTACAGGAAGCGCGAGCGCGACTCGAACGCGAAGGTTTTCGTGTTTTTAATGTCACGCCGCCACGGACCTCGGGCGTTGCCGCCCTCACTCGCCTCGGCGGACGCGGCGGACACCCGAAGGTGAAAGCCAACGACTTTCTCCTCTTTAATCAACAACTCGCAGCACTCGTTCGCGCCGGTATCCCAATACTTCAGGCGATCTCGATGCTGCGCAAACGCGCGGCCTCGGCGCGACTGCGAACTGTTTTAGGCGACGTCGAAGAGCAGATCCGAGGTGGCGCGGCCTTATCACAGGCGTTTGCCTCACAGGGCAC
Source organism: Pyrinomonadaceae bacterium (assembly GCA_036745095.1). Classification (GTDB taxonomy): domain Bacteria; phylum Acidobacteriota; class Blastocatellia; order Pyrinomonadales; family Pyrinomonadaceae; genus PSRF01. Next base: position 59,245 of record DAIOGT010000003.1, on the reverse strand, counting down.
CATCTTTCCCCGTATTTACACCGCCTCGATTCTGGCGGGCGAACGTTCCGGCGCGCTCGACGAAGTTTTGAATCGCTACGTGACTTACATGCGACGCAACGTCGCACTGCGACGAAAGATTCGCGGCGCCCTCGCGTATCCGCTGTTTCTCCTGTTTGCATCGGCGTGTATGGTCACGTTTTTAACGATTTACGTGGTGCCGAGAATGTCGGAGCTCTTTTCCGGTTTTGGTAATGAGTTGCCTACAGTTACTCAAATCGTGGTGGGCATGTCGCGCTGGCTATCGACCAACGTCCTCTGGTTTGGTCCCTTGATCATCGGCGGTTCTATATTTCTATTTGTTTGGTCGCGCACACCGGCCGGAAAACTCCAGATCAGCAGGTTGATTCTAAAGATTCCGCTCGCAGGCAGTCTGGCGGTGCAAATGTCTGTGGCCCAGGCGACGCGCTCGCTTGCGACCTTGCTGGCTGGCGGTATCCCACTTGTTGAGTCATGGGAGATCGCGTCTGAATCAATCACGAATCTCGAGCTGCGCCGTCGCAGTTCGTCGATTCTGCCGATGATTCGCGAAGGACGATCGTTTACGGAGAGTTTGGAGATTGCGGGCTGGCTGCCACTGCTCGCGATCGACATGATCGGGATCGGCGAACGATCGGGCAGTTTGCGCGAGATGTTGGACGAAGTCGCAGTGTTCTACGACGCCGAATCTGAAGTGCGACTCGAGCAGTTGACGACCACGCTTGAGCCTGCGATTCTTGTCGTCATGGGTGGCGTCGTTGTTACGATCCTGCTCGCGATTTACCTCCCGATCATCCAATCAATCTCGAGCGGCGCAGGTGTTACCGGCGCACGTCGTTAGGTCGAAAGTAGCCTATGAAGCAAATGTCCGGAAATGAGGATACGGTGGCCTCGCCTGGGCCACCGCCGGCCGTTGAAAACGGTCTGAACGGTGAAGAGCACGTGCCGCCTGAGATGAAAGCGGCGCGAGAATTGGCGCGCCGTTACCGGCTGCCGTTTGTCGATCTGTTGCCACCTGATCGTGAGTCGCCGATCGACTATGAACTGTTTACCGAAGTGCCCGTCGATTTGATGGTCCGACACCAGTTCGTGCCGCTCAAGCGCGATCAAAAAGGCCTGCACATCGCGATGGCAGACCCGACCGATCTCGAACGTCTCGACGAACTTTCAAGCACGCTGCGAACTCGCGTTGTGCCTCACGTTGCTACTGCGGGCGCGGTCGAAGTCGTGCTGCGCAAAGGCGACACGACACAGCGCGTGTTACAGGAAGCAGCCTCCGGTTTTCGCATTTCACTCGTCAGAGAAACTGAACACGGCGAAGAAGTACTCGATCTCGATCGCCTCGCGACCGACTCCGAGATGTCGCCGATCATTAAACTCGTCGACACAATCATCTACAACGCGATGGAGTCGCGCGCTTCCGATATTCACATCGAAACTCGCGACACTGAGGTCCAGGTGAAGTATCGAATCGACGGCGCGCTATACGCGAAAGTCGATCCGATCGACCTTGCTTATCACCAGACGCTGATCTCGCGTATCAAGGTCATGTCAGAGCTCGACATCGCCGAGCGTCGTGTGCCACAGGACGGTCGCTTCAGGGTTCGTTACAAAGGTCGCAACGTCGATTTCCGTGTGTCGATCATGCCGACTATTCACGGCGAAGACGCAGTCATTCGTATTCTCGACAAAGAACAGATCAACGAAGAGTTTCGAAACTTAAATCTGAACGTGGTGGGCTTTGCTGAAGAAGACCTGCGCAAGTTTCGTCGCTACATCGCAGAGCCGTATGGAATGGTGCTTGTTACTGGTCCAACCGGATCGGGAAAGACGACCACGCTGTACGCCGCGCTGAACGAAATCAGAAACGAAGAAGACAAGATCGTCACGATCGAGGATCCGGTCGAATATCAGTTGCACGGCATCACGCAGATCCCGGTGAATGAGAAAAAGGGACTCACGTTTGATCGTGGGCTGCGTTCGATCCTGCGTCACGACCCTGACAAGATAATGGTCGGTGAGATTCGCGACACCGAGACAGCACAGATCGCAATTCAATCTGCGTTGACTGGTCACCTCGTGTTCACAACCGTACACGCGAACAACGTAATCGACGTGATCGGCCGCTTCTTGAACATGGGTGTGGAGCCTTACAACTTCGTCTCGTCGCTCAACTGTGTTCTGGCGCAACGCCTGATTCGCATGCTGTGTGCTTACTGCAAACGGCAGTATTATCCGACGGATACGGAGCTATTCGAATCAGGACTCGTCCCGGATGAATATCGTCAGAAGCCCTTCTACATGAATGTCGGTTGCGATGCCTGTAACCACACCGGCTATCGCGGTCGCACCGCTATTCACGAATTACTGGACTTGTCTGATAATATCCGCGAGATGATTGTAGAGCGGCGGCCGGGTTCCGAAGTCCGGCGCGCAGCGGAGGCCGAGGGCTTAACGAGCCTTAGAGAATCGGCCTTGCAGAAGGTTTTTAGTGGTATTTCGACCTTGCACGAAATCAATCGCGTCACGTTTGTTGAAGAACTCAGCGCCAGCACGTAGGGCCTGCCCCCGACAGGATTTCACTAATAAGTCTGATCGGCCATACCGGACTTATTAAACCCGGCGCAAACCCGGCCAAATCGGAACCGAAATTAATTGTTCGCGTGTAAGGAAATTGGCCGGTCTGATCTTGCATCTTTAGCGTTGCAGCGGCATTATTAGGCCGCTAAACTTTCCACCTCCCGAACCGAGTAGAGTCATGAAGAACAATACACGAACTCGCACCCTAATCTCTTTCCTTCTAGCCATCTGTTTGTTGTCCTTGCCTATTACCGCGTTCGGTAAAAAAGGTGAGAAGAATTTCAAACGTGGCATGCAATATGAGGCGCAGCAGCAGTGGGACAAGGCTGCGCAGGAGTTTACGCTCGCGGTCGCGGCCGATCCGTCGAACATGGAGTATCAGCTTCATTTTCGACGCGCGAGTTTCAACGCCTCTCAGACGTACATGCAGCAAGGGAGGTCGCTCTCGGAGAGAGGCGACTTTGTTGGCGCTTACAACGCCTTTCGCCAGGCCTACGGTTACGATCCCGTGAACGAGCTGGCTGTGTCCGAGATGGAGCGTATGTTGCGCCTGCAAGCGGTGAAGGAAGGGCGCGCAACTCCGACTGGGGCAAAGATCGGTGAGAGTTCGGACAACGGCGGCACGTTTACACCGTCAAATGGCGCGCAGGATCTCCCTACACCGCGCGAGCAACAGCTACGCGTCGTCGATGTAAAAGGTGATCTCAAACAGTTGATTCGCAGCCTCGCGGAACAGCTGAATCTCAACGTGATTTTCGATCGACAGTCGTTCGCGCAGTCGCGTCCCGTCGATATCAGCTTGAAGGACGTCACGACCGCACAGGCACTCGATTACCTGTTCCTCCAGGAAGGACTCTTTTTCCAGAAGCTCAGCCGCCGCACGATCCTCGTTGCGGACCAGGCACGCCGTCCGCAGTATCAGCAACTGGTGCTGCGTACGTTCTACCTTTCAAACATGAAACCCGCTGATGCGCGCACGCTCGTGCAACAGGCGATTCCGCCGTCAGTCGGACGTCCGCAGACGATCGTCGTTCCCGATGAGGCGACAAACAGTTTGACTGTGCGTGACACGGCGGAGAACGTGCGACTGATTGGCGACCTGCTTCAGAGCATCGACAAGGACCGCGCTGAAGTGGTGATGGACGTCAGCATTTACGAAGTTTCGAAGAGCGATTTGATGCAGCTCGGGAACCAGATTGGAACACCGGGGAGCAACGGCGTGTTCAGCCTCGGTGGTTCGCCGGGCTTCTCGCTGCTCACTGACAACGGCGTGATCAATAACGCCGGTCGTGGCGTAAACCTTGGCGCCTTCGTCGGCTCAGTGCCCACGGCACTTGCCGGCGCCCTCGTGATTCCGCCATCAATTCTCACTGCATTCCACAGCAAAAACAACACGAAGTTGATCGCGTCGACTCAGGTGCACGCTTTCAACGGTGAAGAATCAACTGCGCGCATCGGTCAACGTGTACCAGTGCAGACAGCGCAGGCTTATCCGTTTGGTGTGCAGACCGGTACGCCGCAACCTAATCAGGGCATCTTCCCGAGCGGTGGTTTCCCTGTGATCAACTATGAGCCGACCGGTCTCACCTTGAAGTTCACGCCGCAGGTGTTTCCGAATCTCGACGTGCAAGTAAAGATGAACATCGAATCGAAAGATGTTCTCGGAGCGAGCACGTTAACTCCGACATTCACGGAACGCACAATCACCGGCACTGCTCGCGTGCAGAACAACCGCACGATGATGCTGGCCAGCGTTTCGCAGGACGTTATGACGAATGGACGGCAGGGACTGCCGATCCTCGGCGGCTTGCCGATCCTCGGTCGTTTGTTCACTTCGCCGACACGCGACAATCGACAGATCGATATCGTGATTTCAGTTACTCCGCGCGTTCTGCGTGCGCCGGCTGTCACTCCGCGCGACGAAGAGATGCGACCGAGCGGAACTTTGCAGTCGCCGACCACCGGTTCACTCGCTGAGATGGTGCGCGAAGCGGATCGCGAAGACCAGATCGCGGCGGCCCGAGCACTGCCAAAGGATGTCGCTCTTCAGCTTCCGGATGCACCGCTCGTGAAGCAGAGTGAGACCGTGATGCAAAACACAACGCCGGCGAACCTGCCGCCTCCTGCCGGAACACTTGCGTTCGCACCGGCGCAGCCGCAGCCTGTTAAAACGGTGACTGCCGAAACCAGTAAGGCGATGGAAGAGCTGCCGTCGTTTGTTCCCGCTCCGAAGTCGTTGATTAGCGAGCAGGCAGCGGCAAATGTGGCGACGGTCAATACCGGAACCGCAGGAACTCAGAACGCCGTGCTCACTGCGTTGCCGAAAGCAACTGAAACAGCGGCGGTTGATATTAAGCCCGTCGCGGCACGTATCGCGCAGCTCAGTCTCGTGCCGGAAGGCGACGTGATGAAGGTTGGTGAGAAGCGTCGCTATGCGATCCAGTTGAACTCCGACGTGGAGCTGAGTCTTGCTCTGGTCACATTGAAGTTCGATCCGAAGGTCGTAAAGTTGCACGGAGTCACGGCAGGCACCCTGCTTCCGACAACTGGAGAAGCTGTACCACTAATCACACCCGTGATCGACGCTTCGGGCAAATGCGTAGTATCGATCTCGAGTCGCTACGGCAAAGCATCGTTTAAGGGCTCGGGAGCGCTGCTGTTTATCGATGTGGAAGCGATCGGTGCAGGTAATGCTGCGCTCGAGTTCGTGAAAGATACGTTGCACCTCGTGGCCACCGACGCGCGTGCCGTGACGCCGCAGGCCATTCAGGGAACTGCAACGGTTAAGCAGTAGGATGTTCTGACGCAAACAGGCACAAAAAGCGCAAAGGTTGGACCGATATAATTTGTGCTTTTTGTGCTTTTTTGCGACTTCGAAACGTGTGAGGCACATGCAACAACAAAGAGGCTTCTCACTTATTGAGCTGGTGATCACGATCACCGTACTGACGATCCTGACGATGGGCGTGTTGCCGCTCGTCAAGATTTCGGTGAAGCGGCAGAAGGAGCAACAGCTCCGCGACACTTTGCGCCAGATGCGTACGGCGATCGACGAGTTTCATCGCGACACTGTCGGCATGGTTTGCACCGGAGTTGCTCTGACTCCGCAACAACAGGCCCAGCAAGCCCAGAACCAGTTTATCGATCCGCGCAGCAAGGTCGTGATCAGTGATTGCACGATCTTCGGAGTTGACAATCCGGACCATTACCCACCGGATCTGGAAACGCTGGTCAACGGCGTCAACGTGCTGCCGCGAGGCTCGATGGGCGGTCGCGGACAGCAGGGCGTCGCGGCAACCGAAGTGGGCCAGTTGTCCACTAAGCAGAAGGTTTACCTGCGCGGCCTCCCGATCGATCCGATGACGGGAAAGGCTGACTGGGAGTTCCGCTCATCGTACGATCCGGCGGATGCGAGTTCGTGGGGCGGTGAGAACCTTTTTGATGTGCGGTCCAAGTCGAAAGACACAGCATTGAATGGAGAGCGATACAGTGATTGGTAATACGAAGCAGACAGGAAGCAACTGGCGCATAGCGGGATTTACACTACTGGAGCTGATGATCGTGATTTCGATCATCATCATTCTCGCTTCGATTACGCTGCCGCAGTATCAAAAGACCATCATGCACACGCGCGAGACGGTGCTGAAGGACGACTTGCGCAAGATGCGTTCGTTGATCGATCAGTTTGCGGCTGACAAAGGCCGCTTGCCGCAGTCACTCGACGAGCTCGTGAGCGAAGGTTACATGCGCGAAGTTCCAGTCGATCCATTCACCGGACAAAAAGACTGGGCCATCACGACCGGCGAAGATCCTAATTCACTCGAAGGCGCGCAGGGCATAACTGACGTTCACAGCGCCTCCGCGGAGACCTCGACCGAGGGCACGCCGTATAGCGAGTGGTAGCTTGGAAACGTGATCCTTAATGCCCAATCTTCTGTCACGACTCATTGACCCCTGGTATCCCGCCACCGCCATCGGCCTGGAAAAGGGTGTGGCCTCGGTAGTTCAACTCGAACGCGTCAAAGGCTCACTCTGCAAGCTGCGCCGCGCTGCCACTTTCAACATTGATGAGTCGCTCGTCCGTCCAGGCTTCGACGAAAAAAATATTGAGGACACGCCGCAACTCGCGACCGTGTTGAACGAGCTGGCTACGAGTGCCGGACTGCTGCGACAGAAACGCTGGTCGCTCAGTTTGCCTGAGGCGACGACACGTACGCTCGTCTTGACGCTTGAAACTCAGTTGCAATCAGCGGGTGAGCTTCAGGACGTCCTGCGGTGGAAAATCGAGCGCGGCTTTGGCGCGTCGCTTGAAGAGCTTTCAATTTCGAAAGAGCGTTTGCAGAAGGACCTGCAGGGACGCGACCGCTATCTGGTGATTGCTGTTAGAAAAGCGGTGCTCGCTGAGTATGAAGCCGTACTGGAGGCGCTGGGATGGCGCGCAGGGTTGATACTGCCGCGACATCTCGGTGAGGCGCAATGGCTGGTGCGAAATGGTTCGGCAGGCGATTCGCTGTTGCTGAGTGGCTCGAGCCAGGGATTTACCGGGGTCATCTTTCGCGATAAGCATCCGCTGATCGTTCGTACTGTCACGTGCAGCGAGGAAGAGTTTGAAGACGAGTTTTACCGGCTCCTGTTGTTCTATCGCGACCGCAGCGCGCCAGAAACCGGTGACAATCCGCATCTGGCCCGGCTGATGGTTGTCGGCGAGGGCATCACGAAGCAGCGCGCGAGTGAGATTGTTAATGAAACCACCGGTGGCGACTTGCACCCGCTACAGGCTGAAGATTTGGGATTGCAGTTGCCGAACCGCGAGTTCAGTTTCGACTCCATCGCCGCCCCAGCCGGCCTCGCCACGTTGTCGTGGTGAACGTTAAATCCGCGGCAGATATGAAACAAACCGTTCTTATCCCACGTAACACCCCTGTATTATGAGCTTGGTTGCCTCCTCCGTTTCCCGTGCGTTTTCAAGAGACTTGACCGCGACTTCGGACCGCGATCTTGTCGCCACTGCTGTTAACGGTGTTGAAGGAAGTTTTGAAGAGCTGGTGCGTCGCTACCAGCGCCCGATCGCTGCGTATGTTTACCGCATGGTCGGCAATTATGAATCCGCTCTCGACCTGACCCAGGAAATTTTTATCAAGGTTTACAGCTCCCTGCGTCGTTACCGCGCTGAGTTCAAGTTCTCAACCTGGATCTACAAGATCGCGCACAACGCTGCCGTCGATCACCTGCGGCGCAGTGCGACCCGTGAACAGTCGCTCATCGTCGGTACCGAGAACGATCAGTTTGAGCTGCCGCTTGAAAGTGGTCGTTTGAGTCCTGAGCAGGAAAGCGAGCGCAAGGAGCGACGCGGCGAGATCGAGTCAGTCGTCAGATCGCTGCCCGCGAACTATCGCGAGTTGATCATTCTCCGTCACTCGCGGGACCTCAGTTATGAAGAGATTGTTGAGGTAACAGGCTTGCCACTCGGCACCGTGAAGAACCGGCTGTTTCGCGCACGCGAGATGATGCGACAACAGTTTGTCGAAAAGGGAATTACCGGAATTTAATGAACACGGCCATCGAAAATGTTTGCGAGCGAAACCTGGTCGCCGCCTACGTCGACGGCGAGCTGGATGCCGGCGCAGCGGCGCTCTTCGAAGATCATTTGGAGAGCTGCGCTGAGTGTCGAGACGAATTGCGCGCTCATCGTCTCTTCGTTTGTGAACTGGATGCAGTTCTAACTAATAGCGACGAAATCCCGGTCCCGGAAGATTTTTCACGGATGGTTGCCGCGCGCGCAACCAGCGACATGCGCGGTGTGCGCACGCGCTCCGAGCATCGCAAGGCTTTAACGATCTGCATGGTCCTCGCGCTCGCTGGTTTTGCCCTTCTCGGCGCCACCGCGCGCGATGCGGTTTTCCTCATCGTGGGACGGTTTGTTGCGACAGTCATCGGCCTCACCGGTTTTGTTGCCAATTCTCTTTATGATATTGCTGCCGGTCTCGTCGTGATTTTCAGAGTGGCAAGCAGAAAATTCATCATCGAAACCGGTTCGCTCTGGCCGATGCTGGTCCTGCTTGCTTTTGGTGTCTTGATCCTTTCGCGCTTGATTTCAAACTATCATCGCTCGGGTGCAACCGAATAGGGAGGTTGCCGCGGGTAATGGTTAATTCACACTCACAAGCCACGTCCCAATTCTCCTTAAAACAACTCGACTGGAACCGCATCGCTGCGACGCTCGTGTGGGTGCTGTTGCTGTTTGGTGGCGCGAGTGCGCAAAGTGCCGGAGACGATACGGTCGTGGTGGTGGAGGGAGTCTACGAAGCCACTGTCTTTGGCGTGGGAAACTCCATTCGCATCACGGGTACGGTGAAACAGGGCGCGATGTCTTTGGGCGGCGACGTGATTGTCGAAGGCGTTGTCGAAGGAGATGTCGCAGCGATCGGTGGATCAGTCATTCAGAAATCGGGTTCACGGATCGGCGGCGACGTGATCGTGCTCGGCGGCATTTATCACGCCGACGACACGCCGGCAAACCGTAGGCCCGAAGCAATGACGATTATGTATGCGGGCTACCAACAGGAGCTCCGCGACATGATGCGAAATCCGACGGGATTATTCAGTCCGCGTTGGACGCCAAGCTATTTAGGCACCCGGTTGCTGGTCGTACTGTTCTGGTTCCTCGTGTCGCTCGGATTTACAGCTGCGATGCCGGGCACAATCAGTCGCGGGGTCGCGCGACTCCAGTTAACCAGCTTGCGTGTGGCCGCTATCGGCTTAATTGGCGTGGTGGTGCTATTTGGCTTCGTACTCTTGTGCCTCTGGATCATGCCGGAACCCATTCGCGTGCTCGTCGGACTACTGGCCCTCCTGCTTTGGCTCGTCGCCGGATTATTTGGCCGGGTCATCCTCTACGCCGCCACCGGTCGCTGGCTACAGCGAAAATACCTGCGAGTTGGTAAGAATTCTGAGGCGGTAGCGTTATTACTTGGGACAAGTTTTTGGGTTCTTCTTACCTCGCTCCCGTACGTTTGGCCTTTTATGGCAACCTTTATACTCATTATCAGCTTCGGATTGGCTCTAACCGCGCGTTACCGCGCCGGCTGGAGCCACTGAACGAATTTTTGTATATACGGTTATAAATCCGCGCGTTGCGGTGTTCACCTAACAGAAAGGGATAGTAATGAAGACGTTCTTTTTCGCAGCCGCGATAGGACTAATCACGCTGCTCGCACCGCAGGGCGGTGACCCAAATATCACAGCCAAACACGCGATTGGGGAAGTCAAATCAATCGATGCCGCCACGAAGCAATTGTCCATTAAGACCGATGCCGGTTCGACGGTGACGGTATCGCTCACTGATAAGACGACATACAAAAAGCTCGCGCCTGGTGAGACGTCATTGACGAACGCCACCGATGTGACCTTTGCCGACCTCGCGGAAGGCGACCGGATCATGGCGCGCGGAACCGTGTCGGCAGATCAGAAGTCGGTGCCTGCCATGATGGTTATCGTCATGACCAAGGGCGATCTCGCCAGGAAACAGGAAGCGGAACGAGCCGAGTGGCGTCGCCGCGGTATCCTCGGCGTAATTACCGCGCTCAAGCCGGACACCAAAGAGATCACGATTTCCAATCGCACGATGGCAGGAGCGCAGTCAGTCGTGATCCCGGTTGGCGACAAAACCGAGATGCGTCGTTACGCGCCCGATTCGATTAAGTTTGGCGATGCGAAGCCTAGTGACTTCAATGAGCTGAAAGTCGGTGACCAGTTGCGCGCGCTTGGCGACCGCACCGAAGATCCGCTTCGCTTCAAACCGGAGAAAGTCGTCACTGGAAGTTTTCGAACAGTGGGCGGTGTTGTTACAGCAATTGACCCTGCGACTGGCGAGATAAAGATCAATGAGTTGGAGAAGAAAACCCCGCTCACGATCATCATCAAGCAGGACGCGGTTTTGAGGCGATTTCCACAGATGGGAATGATGGGCGGTCTTGGTCGCGGGCCAGGTGGTCCAGGCGGTCAGGCCGGAGCAACTCCCGCAGGCGGAGGTCAGACGCCTGGAGCGGGCGGTGGACCTGGCGGTCAGCGTCCCGGCGGCGGGTTCAACATCAACGACATGCTCGAGCGATTACCAACAATTGCGATCGCGGATGTTAAGGTTGGCGACACTATCATCGTTTCCAGTACGCAAGGAGTTGATCCGACTCGATTGACGGCGATCTCGCTCGTCGCTGGAGCCGACACCCTTCTCGCAATGCTCGCTCCGCGCCCCCAAGCCGGACAGGCGCCAAACCCCGCTGCCGGTTTAGGCGGCAGTGGCATTTCATTCGGCATCGGATTGCCGTAACCATCCGCGGCTTTTAATTGGAACCCCCATAATGAAATTTACGAAAACCCTCCCCCGCACGATTTGCAGCCTCAGTCTGCTGATCGCACTGACGGCCGCGCTTGCCGTCGCCCAGCAAACACGTGGCACGCTGCGAGGCTTGATAACTGACGAACTCGGCGCCGCCATCGTCGGCGCGAACGTCACGCTCACCGACGCGACTGGTATACAAAAGAAAACGACCACGAATGGTGAGGGCGTCTACAACTTTGTTGGACTCGCTCCGGGCAAATACACGGTCCAGGCAGTCGCTCCAGGCTTCGCTCCATCGGAGAGTAAAGAAGTTGACCTCGCGAGCGCGCGACAGAATGTCGATTTGACGTTGCGTGTGACGATCGAAGAGAAAGTCACGATTGCCGAAACGCCTGTCAGCACTGAAGCGACCAACAACGCGAACCAAACCGTCATTGCCGGAAAAGATCTCGATGCTCTGCCGGACGATCCGGACGAACTCGCGGCCGCTCTGCAAGCGCTGGCCGGACCATCGATCGGACCAAACGGCGGCCAGATCATTATCGACGGCTTCACCGGCGGCTCGCTGCCGTCGAAAGATGCCATTCGCGAGATTCGTATCAATCAGAATCCTTTCGCGGCGGAGAACGATCAGCCCTCGGCGCGTATCGACATCCTGACGCGTCCCGGCACCGACAAGCTTCGCGGCGGTGCCTCGCTCAATTTCAACGATGAGAGCCTCAACTCGCGCAACCCGTCACTGTGAGCAATTAAAGAAATTTTAGGAGACTGTCACAACTACTCCGCGACACTGTAGAACTCTGACGAAGAGTTCAGTTTAGGTGGGTCTTGTGGGTTTGTGTCAGCTAAACACTCATGATCTCTTGCTCTTTGCCCTTTGTGAGCTCGTCGATCTTGGATATGTAGGTGTTGGTGAGTTTCTGGATTTCGTCGAGGGCGTCGCGCTCGGCGTCTTCGGAGATAAGCTTGTCTTTCAGCATTTTCTTCAACCGGTCGTTGCCGTCGCGACGCACGTTGCGAATCGCGGTGCGATGATCTTCGGCGACGTCGTGCACCTGCTTGGCGAGTTGTTTGCGACGCTCTTCAGTGAGCGGAGGAATCGGAATGCGCACGAGCTTGCCATCGTTCGATGGGTTCAAACCGAGATCGGCAGCGCGAATCGCTTTTTCAACCGCGCCAATTTGAGTTTGATCCCAGGGCTGCACCGTCAGCATTTGCGGTTCAGGCGCGTGCACTGAAGCCATCTGGCCTAGCGGTGTCATCGTGCCGTAGTAATCAACCATCACGTTATCCAGCAGACTTACCGCCGCACGACCGGTACGAATCGTCCCGAGCTTGCGCCTGAAGTCGTCGATTGCGCTTTCCATTCGTGGCCGCGTTTCCTTGATTACGTCCTTTTCACTCATGTCGCTAACTCCGCTGAAGGATTTCGTCAACCAACCTTGGTTCCCACGCCACGCTCCCCTGTAACCACGCGTCTGATGTTTCCGGGTTCGCGCATGTTGAAAACAATGATAGGCAGGTTGTTGTCCATGCACAAAGAGATCGCAGAAGCATCCATCACTTTCAGCTGTCGCTCGAGCACCTGCCGGTAAGTGATCTCATTGAAGAGCTCGGCGGTGGCGTCGAGCATCGGATCCGCCGAATAGACGCCCTCGACCTTCGTAGCTTTTAAGATGATGTCGGCCTTGATCTCGAGGGCGCGAAGTGCAGCGGCTGAGTCGGTAGTGAAGTAAGGATTACCGGTGCCCGCCGCAAAGATTACGACGCGTCCTTTCTCGAGATGACGCACGGCGCGTCGCCGGATGAACGACTCAGCTAACTGCGGAATATCGACGGCCGAGAGAACACGTGTCTGGACGTCGATCTTTTCGAGCGCGTCCTGCAAGACGACTGCGTTCATCACAGTCGCAAGCATGCCGATGTAGTCGGCAGACGAGCGGTCCATGTTGCCGGCGCTCTTTGAAACACCGCGGAAGATATTGCCGCCACCGACGACAACGGCCACTTGCACGCCGAGCTCGTTGACTGCCTTGATCTCCTCGGCAACACTGCGCGCGACGTTGACGTCGATGCCGTAGTTTTGCTCGCCCATCAGGGCTTCGCCCGAGATCTTCAAGAGCACTCGGCGATAGGTCAACTGGGATTCTTTGACTCCGTTAGTTGTCATCGATCCTTATCCGAGCATGGACGCCACTTCGCCGCCGAAGTCATCAGCGCGGCGTTCGAGCCCTTCGCCCATCTTGTAGCGCGTGAATCGACGGACAGCGATGCGCTCGCCGGTCTTTGAAACTTTCTCCGTCACCAGCTCACCGACAGTCTTCTCCGGCGCTTTGACGAACGGCTGATCTACAAGCACTGTCTCTTCGTAAAACTTGTTCAGGCGTCCTTCGACGATCTTCTCGATCACCTGTTCGGGTTTGTTTGCGTTCTTGGGTTCGTTCTTCGCCTGCGCGCGTGCAATCTCGCGCTCCTGCTCGAGCACGCTCGCCGGGATCTGGTCACGCGATACGTATCGCGGCTCGGCGGCGGCAATGTGCATGGCGATGTCGCGCACGAGTTGTTGAAACTCCTCACCACGTGCAACGAAATCAGTTTCGCAGTTCAACTCGACCAACACGCCAACCTTGCCACCCATGTGGATATAGGAACCGACGATACCCTCGGCGGCTATACGACCTTCGCGCTTTTTCGCCGACGCGAGGCCACGCTCGCGCAGGATGTTGATGGCTTTTTCCTCGTTTCCACCTGCTTCCACGAGAGCGTTTTTGCACTCCATCATTCCGGCCCCGGTCTTCTCCCGAAGCTGCTTTACTGCTGCTGCTGTAATTTCAGCCATGATTACCAATTTCTCCGAATACTTGATTTAAGCCGGCGCTGTCGCGCACGGTTCTGTTCAATGAAAAACGCAGCCCTGCGGGTCGTCCGCTTGAAGGCTGCGCTCACCGATGAGTAACGATTATCGCCTAGCTCGCCGCCACGACAGATTCGGTGCTTTCATCGGGCGCGTTTTCAGTTGTGCCCTGTGGCGCCATGGATGCGGATTGCGCCTCGCCGTTGCTGACGCCGCCGCCGTTGCCATCTTCAGATGCAAGCTGGTTCGCGATCGCTTCTCCTGCCGCGCCTTCAGCTGTAGCGGGTTCGCTTTCAACTGCGTCTTCAGACGGTTCCGTAGCCGCAACAACGCCACCCTCAGTCGCGATTTGATTACCCTCGACGATGGCGTCGGCGATTCGCGAAGCAAAGAGGCGAACCGCGCGCAGTGCATCGTCGTTTCCGGGTATGACGTAATCGATTCCTTCAGGCGAACAGTTTGTGTCGACGACTGCAACGATAGGAATTCCGAGCCGGTTCGCTTCCGCGACTGCGATCTCTTCCTTCTTCACGTCGATGATAAAGACTGCATCGGGAAGGCGATTCATCGACTTGATACCGGAGAGGTTCTTGTTCAGACTCTCGCGCTCACGATCAAGCTTGATACGCTCCTTCTTCGTCATCTTCTCGTAACGACCATCAGTCTGCATGCTCTCGAGATCCTTGAGCCGTTTGATCGACTTCTGGACCGTTTGGAAGTTAGTAAGCAGACCGCCGAGCCATCGTTGATTGACGAAATACTGTCCGCACTTTTCGGCCTCCTCGCGAATGGCGTCCTGCGCCTGTCGCTTGGTGCCGACGAACAGAACTGTTTTGCCTTTGTCCTCAGCGATAAGGTTGGTAACGAAAGCAATTGCTTCGCGGAACATTCGCTGAGTTTTTTGCAGATCGATGATGTAAATGCCGTTGCGCTCCCCGAAGATGTATTCCTTCATCTTCGGGTTCCAGCGCCGTACCTGGTGGCCAAAGTGAACACCGGCCTCCAGCAGCTCTTTCATGGTAACCGAAACCAAACTAAGTCTCCTTGCTAAATTGGTTTAATGTACTCGCCGTAGCCTGTCGACTTCTCTAAGCAACCAATCCGGCCACGACAATGGGATTGACGTAAGTCTTATCGCTTCGAAAACTGGAAACGTTTGCGCGCGCCCTTTTGCCCGTACTTCTTGCGCTCCTTGATCCGTGGATCGCGGGTCACCAGACCTGCATGCTTGAGGGCTGGACGAAGGTCGGCATTGTATTCGAGCAGTGCTCGCGTGATGCCGTGTCGGATAGCTCCCGCCTGGCCCGCTGGACCACCACCGCTTACATTGACGACGAGGTCAAATTTGTTCCCCGTTTCAGTCAGTTGCAAGGGCTGACGAATGATCATCCGCAACGTCTCGTTGGGGAAGTACCGATCGAAAGGTTTGTGATTGACCTTAACTTCGCCGGCGCCGGGCCGCAGGTAAACTCGGGCCGTTGCCGATTTGCGCCGCCCCGTTCCGTAATACTGAATTTCCGCCACAGTTATCTTCCTCTGTTTTTACTAAAACTATTTTGCGTTGGTTGTGTGAGTTAGGTCGTAGGCTTGTGGGCGCTGGGCTGAGTGCGGGTGCTCGGCATCGGCGTAAATTTTGAGCTTCTTCGCCATCGCCCTGCCGAGTTTCGTTTTCGGCAGCATGCCCTTGATGGCGAGCTCAATAACTCGCTCCGGGCGCTTGGCTATCATCTCTTTCGCGGTGATCGTTCTCAGACCTCCGGGATAGCGAGTGTGATGACGATACAGCTTCTGCTCAACCTTATTGCCCTTCAGAAGTGCTTTGCGTGCGTTGATCACAACGACGTGATCTCCCATGTCCATAAACGGAGTCCACTCCGGGCTACGCTTACCGGTCAGAATTGAAGCAACCTCAGAAGCCAGATGCCCGACGGTTTGACCGCTCGCATCTACCACGTACCATTTTCGTCTTCCAGCGAGGTCCTTTCCGCTGGGGAAGTATGTCGACATAGTTAACTATCTCTGTTTTCAGCGAATAAAACGCGAACGGCTAGAATACAGAACGGCCCAAAAAGTTGTCAACCCGCGGCGCTCGGTTCTGTTCACATGAAAAGGCCCTCCGGGATCCCGAAGGGCCTCAGTCGTTAAGTTACCACAATTGCTTATGGCTTGTCGGGAGTTTTTGTGGTCCCGCTGTCGTTTTTCTTCAGCTTCGGCGGAGCCTCTTTCTGCTCGCCTTCAGGCGTCGTCGTTGTTTCGTCCGGAGTCGGCTGACGACGTTTTAGTGTGGGCCGGCCTGGCGCGCCACCTTCTTCACCCGCGGCAATTGCTCCAGCCGTCGATGCGCGCGCGTTTGAAAGTCTCAACAACCTTGCCTTGACCCGCTGAAACTCGGAACTGCTAATCACATATTCCTCGTTTTCGGGGAACCTCGCAGCCAAAGCAAGTGCCGCTGCCCTGCGATCCGGCGGAGCCGGGTGCGATGCGAATGCGCGCGCGATAAAGCCGGGTTTCTTTTTGTTCTTGGCTTCGAGCTTCTCAAACATCGTCGCCATTGCGCCCGGGTCGTAACCAGCCGCGTACATGTACTGCACGCCCAGCTTGTCCGCTTCCTCTTCGGCGCTGCGGCTAAACTTCATGAAGATTCCGAGCAATCCCAGTCCGGCCGTATTCTGGTAAATCATGCCGGGAATGCCGCCCAAAAAGATCGAGCCGGCGATCGCTCCATACTCGAGCAAGCTGGCTTTGGTTTGATTCTCCACCGCGTGCCGGGCGGCAACGTGCGCAATTTCGTGCGCCATCACGCCGGCCAGTTCTGCTTCGTTGTCTGCGGCCAGAATCAATCCCTTGTTCACGTAGAAAAAGCCGCCGGGCAGCGCAAAGGCGTTAACCTCGTCGGAATCGATAACTTTGATGGTAAACGGAACCTTTGAGTCAGAATGCAGGACGATGTTTTGACCAACGCGGTTCACA
Source organism: Pyrinomonadaceae bacterium (assembly GCA_036745095.1). Lineage (GTDB taxonomy): Bacteria > Acidobacteriota > Blastocatellia > Pyrinomonadales > Pyrinomonadaceae > PSRF01. Next base: position 42,482 of record DAIOGT010000003.1, on the reverse strand, counting down.
TACTCTGTGATCGTCGGATCGTCTACAAATTTCGCTTGCCGATCGACTTCCGCCGCGAGCTCACGTCCGAGGCGAACTTCCTTCTCGGTTGAACCGCTCATCTTGGCGATGATGCCGGTGTTGATGTTTCGTTTGCCGATCTGGTTGGGATCTTCCTTGTTCGAAAGCGGCTTGTTCGACTTGGCCGCCGGGGCCGTAGTCGTCTTCTTCTGATCCGCCTGCTTTTGATCCGCGGGAGCCTTCTGCTCAGCCTTAACCTGGCTGGTCTTTTGAGTCTCCTCGGCCGGTTTTGTGGCCGGCGTTTGCGCAACCGCAGCCACTGAGCTCGCCAGTAGGGACGCGGTTAAAACAAAAGCACTCGTCGCGCGGGAGAAGTTGTTCATCTCAAAAAACCTCCAAAATAATTGAATGACCTGAGGGAAGGGGTCGCTGATGTTCTTTCGCTTTACTCAGACGCGAGTCTATGATGACAAGCTCGGCGACTTGGTTGTGTGGCCGAGCATAACTTCCAGCCACAGGAGGATTAAGTTCTTCGCGTCTTTTTAACGCTCTCAATATACCTATGCCGGGCACGAAAAGAAAGGAAAAGTCGGAAGTCTCGATCATCGGCGCCGGCCGGCTCGGGACGACGCTGGCCGTCGCCCTTGCCGCCCAGGGCTACTCAATCCGGTCGCTGGTCGCGCGGCGCCTGCAAAGCGCACGCAAGGCGGCGAATTTTTTAGATGCGGAGGTGCAGGTATTGGCCGCAAAACAACTGCGATCGCTGATATGCGCAGATCTTTTTCTGCTCACTGTGCCTGACGATCAAATTCCCATTGTCGCTATGAATCTCAGCGAAATTGGATTTAAGGCCGAGCGGAAGAAGATGACGGCGCTGCATACAAGCGGCGCGCTTTCGAGTGATGTGCTGGCGCCGCTTCGCGAAAAAGGCTGGCACACGGGTTCGATGCACCCGTTGATTTCGGTCAGCGGAACGCAGCATGCTGACGGGTCTTTGCGCGGCGCGTTCTGGAGTGTCGAAGGCGACCGCAGCGCCCTGCGATCAGCGAAGGCGATTGTGCGCGACCTTGGCGGAAAAAGTTTTTCGATACGAGCCGAGGACAAGCCGCTTTACCACGCTGCGGCCGTGATGGCTTCCGGTAATGTCACGGCTTTGTTTGACGTTGCACTCGAGATGCTGGGCGAGTGTGGGCTTGATCGGAAAACAGCGCGCAGCATCCTCGTCCCATTGCTTGCGAGCACGGTCCGGAACCTCGAAACCAAAGATCCCGCACAGGCACTGACCGGCACTTTTTCACGCGGCGATCTGGAGACGGTGAAGCGACATGTCGCGGCGCTAAAAAAACATCAATTGGCGGAGGCGCTCGAACTGTATCGTCTCCTGGGCCAGCGGTCCTTAAAACTGACTAAAGACCAGCCACAGATTACACGGATTCTAAAATCGGTGTAATCTGATCACATGCAACCAACACCCAGCGCGAGCTACAGTTTGACCTTGCGCGTCAGGCTTTCTTCACGTGCCGGATCGCTTGGTGAATTGACGATGGCAATCGGACGCGCCGGCGGCGACATCGGCGCCATCGACATCGTTACGGTCGGTAACGACTACATCATCCGCGATATCACCGTTAGCTCAGCCTCAACTAAACATTCCGACGAGATTGTTGAAGCCGTCAAAGACGTCGACGGCGTCGAGTTGATGCAGGTTTCAGATCCGACGTTTCTGATGCACCTCGGCGGCAAGATCGAAGTGGTCTCGAAAGTGCCTTTGAAAACGCGTGCCGATCTCTCGATGGCCTACACGCCCGGCGTCGCGCGTGTTTGCGAGGCGATCGCCAAAGATCCAGACAAAGCGTTCACACTCACGATCAAGAAGAACACAGTTGCGATCGTAACGGATGGAACAGCAGTGCTCGGTCTCGGCGACATTGGGCCAGCGGCTGCGCTGCCGGTGATGGAAGGCAAGGCGATGCTTTTCAAAGAATTCGCCGGTGTCGATGCGTTTCCGATTTGTCTGAACACAAAGGATCCGGACGAGATCGTGCGCACAGTTAAAGCGATCTCAACTACATTCGGTGGAATCAATCTCGAAGATATCTCGGCGCCGCGTTGTTTCCAGATTGAAGAACGACTCAAGGAAGAGCTCGACATTCCGGTAATGCATGACGACCAGCACGGCACGGCAGTCGTCGTCCTCGCTGCCTTGATTAATGCGCTGAAGATCGTTGGCAAGCAGATGAGCGACCTCAAAGTCGTGGTGAACGGAGTTGGAGCGGCCGGGGTTGCGTGCTCGAAGATCGTCATGGCCGCGGGAGTGAAAAACATCGTCGGCTGCGATCAAAGCGGTGCACTGTATCGCGGGCGCAGGGAACACATGAACTGGGTAAAAGACTGGTACGCGCAGAACACGAACGTCAACGACGAGCGCGGGACTGTTCACGAGGTGATCAAAGGCGCCGACGTGTTTTTCGGCTTATCGGTGCCTGGGGTCATCGATGAGAATGATGTGAAGCAAATGGCGGAGAAGCCGATCGTATTTGCGATGGCGAATCCGGTGCCGGAGATCATGCCGGAAGATGCAGCGCCGTACGTTGCGGTGATGGCAACGGGCCGCTCGGATTATCCAAACCAGATCAATAACGTTCTGAGCTTTCCCGGTATTTTTCGCGGCGCCCTCGCTTGCCGCGCGGCGAGGATCAATGAGGAGATGAAGCTTGCCGCTGCGAATGCGATCGCCGGAATCATCAGCGATAGCGAGCTGCATCCGGAATACATCGTCCCGTCAGTTTTCGATAAGCGAGTGGCGGAAGCCGTGGCGCGCGAGGTTGAGACCGCGGCGCACCGGACCGGCGTCGCGCGCCGCGAAACTGAATCGCCTCAATAGGCTCAAAACTCACACAGCTCTTATTTGCTTCCTTTGCGGCTCTTCGTGGTGAAGCAAGGCTCGATTACGGCCAGCGTCGTCAACGCGCGTAGCGACTTGTCGCTGAAGTTCGTGGCCTGCGTGAGGCTGCCGTCGAAGTCGAGCTTGCCCATCTCTCGAAACGCATTCTCAGGATTGAAGCCGGGCGTGGAATAGCTTGCATAACTGCCAAACGTCTTTCCCTCGATCTTCATCATCACAAACTGTAACGAGAAATCAGGTGACTCGAGCGCGTTGATCGTTCGAACAGCATTCCCTAGCTCTTCAACGCCGCGATTCATATCAACCTTCGCATACAGATGGGCCAACGCGAGCAAAGCGCGCGCGGAGACGATCGTTTTCGGCGCCTTGCTTAATGTATTCGCAACCTCGTTCAACACTTCGCGCGCTTCCGACTGATCGTCAGCCACTTTGAGCGACTCCTCGGCAATGCGCGTGAACAGGTACGCGCGCTGGTCCAGTTCTGTTACCCGTGTGGCTAACTTTCTCGCCTCGGGGAAATTCTTTTCTTTGATCAGTGCCTGAGTGCGAAAGAAATAGAACCAGTTGACCAGTGAGACACGCACGCCGGAGTCGGAGATCTTGTCGACTACACCGAGGACCTTCTCGAGCGGCTCGTCTTTGCTCGATCCAATAACTGCCATGGTCAAAGTCATATCGCGCCTGCCGACATCGGTCATTTTCTCCGCCGCTTCAACCTGCTCGTCAAACGACTTTTTCGGCGCGTTATCATTGCCAATCACCCGGTTCACATTTTGTTGCACATTCGGCGTCAACGAAGCAAACAGTTTGTCTTTCGAGCGAGTGATCGCATCCGCGAGATCCGGCAAGTCTGACTGCACCTGCCTTTCCAGGCGGGTGACTGCCAGCCACATTTGCGCGTGATCGGAATAGCGATAAGGCGGCGCCTCCTGCACGGTCGTTTCCATCGCGCTCTCGACTCTCGCGAGCAAAGCCTGAATAAACGTTCGTTGTAACGCGCGGTTTGGAGCGTAGCCATCGGGAACGGCGTAACTAGTGTAGCCCGGCATTTCGCCGGCTTCACGCTTGTTGGCAAATGGATACGACGAGAGATAGAGAAACTGGTCCATCGGTGCGGCGCCGTAAGCTTTTAACGCATCGACATACAACTGATCCGCAAGCTGCCGGTTCGCTTTGGAAAGTTCGTACAGAAACACGGGTAGCTGAAGCGTTGCTGGATAAGCGAAACTCTGGCGCGCGAAGTTCACGGCTGCTGCCGGGTCAGTCGCAGCGATACCATGGGCCAGGAGTAGCAGTTTCTCGGCTGTTCGTTTAGGTTCGGTTGCCGGTTTGTCGGCGCCGTCGCGGCTGTCGTCCTGGAGCAATTGCTCCGACAACTTTCGCGCGCGCGCCGGGTCGCGTTTAGCGAGTGCTGAGACAACTCTGAAGCGCTGGTCCGGGACCTGTATCCTTGCGGCAAATTGGCTCTCCGACACGCGGCGAACCTGATCGCCAGTCTCTTTGAAATTTTGCACGGCTAGATCTAACGCTTCCATGAACGTGGCGAGCGACTTCTCCCGGTCGTACGGCCAGAGGAGATCGGCGGCGCGCAGGAGAACGGCGATACGCTGGACCGCGTTGTCGTAGGTTCGGGTCAGAAGGATCTGTTGTTTCGTTGTGTCGAGGGCGTTGTCGCGCGTGCAGAGTGAAGATGTTGTGACTTCCGTTTTGTTTTGCGCGTAAATGGGTGATGTTGCATACACGCTTAGGCAGAGCAGTAAGGCGAGGCGGGTCATTGGCTCCTCCGGTTAAGGGCTTTTTAGATCGTCAGCAATCAGTGGAACTATGCGACGCGGCACGTCGATGGCCGCTTTGATATGACGAGCATGCGTGAAATGTCCGGCGACGTATATTCCACGCACGTTGGTCTCGAAAGTTTCCGGATCGTAGACCGGGACTTCTGCGATTTTCCCCTGTTCGGTCTGCACGCCAAGTTGCTTCAATAACGTTAGATCCGCATCACTCCCGACGAGCACGAACACGACATCGTTCGGAATCGTCATCGACTCGCCCGTTTCAGTCGTCAACGTTACCTCTTGTTCGCGGATCTCGTCGATGTGTTTGTAGAGCACCACCTTGAGGCGGCCCGCTTCGATCTCGGCTTCGAGCGGCGTGCGCACCCAGTGTTTCATCGCGCCGGCTTTCGGATCGCGGTTCTCCCAATCGTCGCGCCAGATGGCCAGTGTAGTGCGGGCGCCTTCTTCTGATAAAAAGAGGGCCGCTTCCGCGGCGCTATTTCCACCGCCGACGACGAGCGCTTCTTTCCGGACGTAGGCGTACGGATCGACGAAAAGATGATGCACCTTCGGCAACTCTTCACCCCGCACATTCAACCGGCGCGGGTGCTCCATCGCGCCGATCGCAAATAACACACGTCGCGCCTCGTACTCGCTGCGATCTGTTTTGACAACAAAGCCCTCTTGTATGTTCCCGTTTACCGCGACGACGTTCTCGTCGGTGTTGATTTTGAGATCGAGATCGAGCACGAAGTGGATGTAGTGAGACAAGGTCTCTTCGCGCGTCGGTTTTTCACGCACCGGCTTCAGTGCGCCTGGATGCATCTCCACTTCGTTCGGCGTGGAGAACATGGTGCGACCGACGGGATACTGCCTGATAGTGTTCGCAATCGTGCCTTTTTCGATGACGACGTAATCGAGACCGGCCTGCGCCGCGGCTTCCGCGGCAGACAATCCTGCCGGACCAGCACCGATGATCAAAAGATCGATCATCTCAGAAGATCATTTCTCCTCGCGCCACGAGGATGGCCGAACCGCCAACCTTCACTTCCGCAACGTGCCCGGCTTCGCCTTTCACGTCGAGGTTGATGCGGCTTGGCCGGTTGATAAAGTCGCCCTGTTCGATCACGAATTTATACCTGCCATGTTCGGGCTCCAGCCTCAATGCACCGTGATGAATCAGGTAACCGCCGAGCGCTCCGCATGCACTGCCCGTCGCGGGATCTTCCGGAATGTTGTCGGCGGGAGCGAAGAAGCGTGCGTGCGCTCGTGCGGCGCCGCCGTCGATCGTCTCACGTGTGAACGCGTGACAACCCGTTCCGCCGTGACGAGTGTAGATCTCGGTGAGCAACTCGGTATTGACACGAATGTCCCGGAGGTCTGCAAGTGAACGAATCGGAACTGCGAGACAAGACAGACCGGTGGTGATCACCTGTATCGGCAAATTCTTATCGAGAGCCTCGCGAGCCAGTCCGAGCGAGCGCGCGACTTCGGTTTGTTCGTCTGCATCATCGATCTCGGCAAGGACTTCAAACTTGCCTTGAGTCATCACGACCTGCACCGGCTGCCCATCTTTAAACTCGATATCAACGGGCAATACGCCAATCCCGACCTCGTGAAAGATTCGTTGCCAACCGTTGCCACCCTGAGGAAGTGGGACCACGTTTTCGCGTGCGAGAGCGGCCCACGTACCAACAATCGGATGGCCCGCAAACGGAATCTCACGCGCGGGAGTGAAGATTCGCAGGCGTCGCAGTACCTGGTCGGAATTGGATTTGAGCACGAAGACGGTTTCAGAGAGATTCATCTCACGCGCGATCTTCGCCATCACTTCATCGCTAATGCCTTCGGCCTCAGGAAAGACCGCCAGTGGATTGCCACAGAAAGCGCGATCAGTGAACACGTCGAGTTGGAGAAAACTGTAGTCAGGCATGATTTTTTGGCTAGAAAGTAAAACAGTTCCCGCAAAGGCGCAAACTTTGAGCTTGGCGTGAACAGATCAGGCGGCATAAATAATTCATATTGATCGTTGAGGCCGTTTTGTGCTTTATAACAACGCCGACGGCGTTCGCTAATTTCAGTTCAGGGTTGGGGCGTAGCGACAACCCTGTGTCAGCCATAAAGCCAATTCGAAACGCTGAAAGCGTTCGCCAACCACCGAACCCTTTCAGGGTTAATAATCTCTACGCCGTTTTCCCCAGAGTTGTCGCTGCGCTCCAACTCTGGGCTCAAATTAGCGAACGCCTCCGGCGTTACTCAAGCTCTGTACAACCAGTCGCCGTTCGAACTGTCAGCCTAACCTTGCCCCCTAAGGAGTGCTTATGGATCTCGGTATCCTTAACACGGTCATCGCTCTCGTGATTGTTTTGCTCGTACTCAGTCTGCTCGTACAGGCAATTCAAACGCTGCTGAAAAAAGTATTGAAACTGAAGTCGCGCCAGATCGAGGGCTCGCTTATAGATCTTTACGAACAGGTGGTGGGCACACAAACGCAGGCCCGTCCGCCGCTCCCACGCCTAACCCTCATTTGGAGAACAATCAAAAGGGTGCTCGGAATGAAGGTGCCGGCGCCCACAACCGCCGCCGATGTGTTCAAAGATAAGGTCCTGGATCAGTTCAAAAACATCGGCCGCAAGACGTTGTTCGGAAACGCCGTACTCGAGTCGCTGTCTAAAGGCGACCTTTTCAAGGTGATGGGAAAACTGGAGTCGGAAGAGTTTTTCCCTGACTACGTGCAGAAGTTTCAAGTGCTCTGCGACCGGATTGAAGACTTGCGTAAAGCGGTTGAAGCCATAACCAACGATGAGATGTTGCGCGGTTCCGCGAGCACGAAAATCGCCGAAATCCGTTCCATCCTCGCGCCTATCTTTAACAACGTCAGCGCTATCCTCGAAGGAACGCAGGTCAAACCGGGCGTACTTTTCGCAGACCTGCTGCGGCTCCAGAAACTGAACGTTCACGAACTTCTCGATCTCGTTGACGAAGCGCAGACAGCAATCACGAGAGAAACGGAAATTGCGAATGCCGCCAAAAACACGGGCGAGGTGGCTGCCCTTCAGAACCTCTCCAAAGAGCTGGCCGAAGTCGCAAAACTGATCGGCGACCTCAGTCAGAAGTTTGTCGATGCAGTTTCACCACTGCGCAACAAGATCGAGCAGGTCGAGATCTGGTTCGACACCGTCACGCAGAGTTTTGACGAGCGTTACGCGCGTCACATGCGAACGGTTTCCATCGTGATCAGCATCGTTGTCGTGATTGTGCTGAATGCAAACTTCTTTCACGTATATAGAAGTCTTTCCAGCAACGAGGTCCAACGCAATCTGATTGTTGATAAGGGACCGGAGATCCTCGAGCGCTCGAGACAGGCACAGGCGCTTGCGTCGCCCACACCGACGCCCGCGAACATTCAACAGGCCCTGGAACAGTCGCGCGAAGAAATCGAGATTCTTTCGAGCACCTACCAGGGTTTTGGATTCACTCCGGTCACCTTGCAGCAGTTGCAATCGTTTGTCTGGAGCCTTGGGTTATGGACCATCGTCTCGCCCGATGATGCCGGGAACCGCAGTCTCTGGGGCATGGCTCTGGTCGAAGGTCCGGAGAACGTATACACGTGGCACAATCAAACGCGCGGACAGTGGTGGCAAAGCCGGAAGACGAATGTGGCGACACTCGTTGGTTGGGCCGTCATGGTCATGTTATTGAGTGTCGGCGCGCCCTTCTGGCAAGACGCACTGGAGTCGCTGTTCGGCATCAAGAACCTGCTGCGTCAAAAGACCGCCACACAGAACGTCGAGACACAAAGCGGCGCCGGACAGACGAGAGAATGACTATCGCAATTCACCATCTAAGAGGAATTCTTTTACCGACCACGACGCCGTTCGATCAAAACGGGCAGATCGCGGCAACGGACATCGCGTCGAACATCAAAGAGTGGACGGCGCACGGTGTCATCGGCTTTGTCGTGCTGGGCTCGACGGGCGAACGCGTGCATCTCGACGAGCGTGAGTACCTCGAGACAATCGAAATCTCGCGTGCGGCGATTGCGGGTGATTCGGTTCTAATCGCGGGCGCGGGACAGCAGAGCACGATTGGCACGATCAGAGAAATCAAGAGCGCGGCGAGAGCCGGGGCGGAGGCAGTGCTTGTCATCACGCCTTATTTCTATCGCACCGCGATGACGCAGGAAACACTAATCCGCTATTACACGGCTGTTGCCGATGGGTCGCCCCTTCCGTTGCTTCTTTACAGCATGCCGCCGCTTACGGGTATCAAGATCGAACCGGAAACAGTCGCGCGATTGAGTGAGCATCCGAACATCATCGGCGTGAAAGATAGTTCCAACGACGTGGCGGGTTTTCGACGCACGGTTGAGCTTTGCCCGCGTGACTTTGCGGTGATGACGGGCAATGGGACCGTCTTGCTCGACACGTTAAGGGCCGGCGCAACGGGTGGAATCCTCGCCGTCGGGTGTGTCGTGCCGGAAGTTTGTGTTGAGATCTTCAGGTTGTTTACAGCTGGTGACGACGAACGCGCGGAGGAGTTGCAGTCGATGCTTACGCCGCTCGCGGCGGCTGTGACGACGAAGTATGGAATTGGCGGATTGAAGGCTGCGCTCGACCTCGCCGGGTACCGCGGCGGTAGCGTGCGTGAGCCCTTACGCGCGCCGGACGAAGGCGCCCGCACCGAAATTAAGCAACTGTTGGACAGAATCCTCGCTCCTTTGCGCGTTTCAAGTAGACCTGTAGAATGAACCGCAGGAGCCTGAACCATTTTGAGTACAGTCGAAGCCGCTTGTTATAGCACCCCCGAAGAGTCAGGACTGCGCGTCGAAACGCTTCCGTTCGATCAAATCCCTCATCAATCGCGCCTCTTCCTCGATTACCTGCAAGATCCGGTCGCCCTGCGGAGGTTTTACCCGTCAGCCGTTCGCTTTCACCACGAGTTGCAGCAACGCGTTCCCGAAGTGCTGGCAGCTTATCGTGTCGATCGAAACCGCGTGTGTGATGCGCTCGCGGCGATGAACCAGCGCTGGGGCGCAGGCGAAGCGACGCTGAAGAACATCGAGTTGTTGCGCGAAGCTGATTGCATTGCAGTTGTTTCGGGTCAACAGGCGGGTTTGTTCACTGGTCCACTCTACACCGTTTACAAAGCACTCGCGGCCGTGAAACTTGCCGGCTGTCTGCAACAAAGAAACACGAAGGCCGTGCCTGTGTTTTGGATTGCTGCCGAAGATCACGACTTTGCCGAAGTCGCGAAAGTGGAGTTCATCGGTCGTGATTGCCAGCTCAAGAGTGTCGAAGTTGCCGCCACGCTACATCGCGAAGGAGTGCCGGTTGGGCAAGTCAGTCTTGACGACTCGATCGATGCAGTGGTGAATGAGTTTTTCGAGTTGTTACCAGCGTCGGAGTTTGCGGCGGACATGAAGGCGCTCGTAAAGAGTGCGTGGCAGCCGGGTCGCGGTTACGTGGACAGCTTCGCGAGCATGATGACGTCGCTGCTCGGTCGGTATGGACTGATCTTTCTCGATCCACTCGATCCGGAGTTGAAGCGACTCGCCTCGCCGCTCTATTCCGAAGCGGCGCGTCGCGCACCGGAGATTGCAGTCGCGCTCGAACAACGAAGTGCCGAGCTCGAGGGCGCCGGATATCACGCGCAGGTGCTTGCGACCGCAAATTCGTTTCCATTGTTTCTGCACGACGAGAGCGGCCGGCGACGCGCAGTGGTTCGTGTTGAAAACGGGAAGTACAAAGCAAAAGATGTCGACCAGGAATACACCGCCGCAGAGCTCGCCACGCTTGCCGAAGAGAAACCTGAGCGGTTCAGTCCAAACGTTACGCTGCGCGCCGTGGTCCAGGATTACCTGCTCCCGACGATCGCTTACTACGGCGGCGCTGCTGAGATCGCGTACTTCGCACAAACGGCTGAGGTCTATCGAGTGCTCGAGCGACCGGCGACGCCCATCCTGCCGCGCTCAAGCCTGACGATGATCGAGCGCCACACCGGCCGCGTACTCGAAAGATATGACCTGACGCTCAGGGATTTCTTCGAAGGACTCGAGCCCGTGATCAACCGCGTCGTCGAAGAACATCTGGCTGCCGGCAGTTCGAGGCTCTTCGCGAGCACAGAGCAGAACGTCAACCATGAGCTCGACCGTTTGCGCCAGGAGCTTCAAACGATCGATCCGACACTCGCGGATGCGCTCGAGACGGGGCGCAAGAAGATCAACTACCAGCTCGATGGACTCAAGCAGCGTTTCGTGCGCGCGCAGATGATGCGCGACGAAGCGGCGCACCGGCAGTTGCAGCGCGCGTTCGACCAGCTCTATCCGAACAAAGATCTACAGGAGCGTCACATCAACATCACATCGCTGCTGGCCCGCCACGGCACTTACGTGATTGAGTGGATCTTCAACGCCATCAATCTCGGATCAAATGAGCACCAGATTGTTTACCTATAATGTCGAAAATCCGCGTCCTCGCAGACCACGTCGCTAACCAAATCGCTGCCGGTGAAGTTGTTGAGCGACCGGCGTCGGTCGCCAAAGAGCTGGTCGAGAATTCGATCGACGCCGGCGCCACCCGCATCATCATCGAGATCGAAGCCGGGGGCCGGCGACTGCTGAAAGTTTCCGACGACGGCGAAGGCATGGTGCGCGACGATGCGATCCTCGCTTTTGAAAGACACGCTACCTCGAAGATTCGCGAGACCGACGATCTCGCAGCGATCGGCACGCTCGGCTTTCGCGGTGAAGCACTCGCGTCGATCGCGTCCGTTGCAAAGATCGAGCTGACGACGTGCGTCGAGGGTGCAAACGCGGCCACACGCGTCACGATCGACGGGGGTCGCATGCGCGACGTGAAAGATGCAGCACACCCGCGCGGCACCACGATCATCGTTCGCGATCTATTTTTCAACATTCCCGCGCGTCGAAAGTTTCTCAGATCGGAAGCGACTGAAACTTATCACCTCACAAACCTTGTGACGCATTACGCGTTGGCCCATCCTGAGATCGCATTCACGTTTGTGAACAACGGACGGGAAGTAGTGCGCGCGACGCCGGCGAAAGACCTGCGCGAACGCGCGTATCAGATTTTTGGTGAAGAGTTTTTGAAGAACCTGCTCGAAGTGGATGGAGGTGAGCCGCAGTTTGCGCGTGTGAGCGGTTACGTCTCAGCGCCACGAGACAGGCGCACGTCGCGTGATTCGCAGTACCTGTTTGTGAATCGACGCTTTGTGCGCGATCGCATGATTGGGCGCGCATTATCGGAGGCTTATCGATCGATTCTGCCGCATGGAGTTTATCCGGCGGCGTTGCTGTTCATCGAGACACCGTTGGAGGAGGTTGACGTGAACGTGCATCCGGCGAAGACGGAAGTGCGTTTCCGCCGCCAGGCCGCCGTTGCGGATGCGGTGCGCGAAGCCGTGCGAGCCGCCCTCGCCAGTGCGAGCTACGTTCCACCGCCCGAGCCTTCGCCTGCTCCGGAGCCAACCATGGCAGCGACTGCTGTCGTCAGCTCATTCACGCCGCAGCCGAGAATTGAATTCGTACCACCACCGCCACCGCCGCGTGCTCCGGTCGAACCCTCCGGCGACGAAATCGCACGCGACCTCGAAATCATGCTTCAATCGGCCGCCCCTTCCGTAAAATCCGTGGCCCTTCCGCCGCTGAATTCAGCGGAAAAGCTGGCGCGCGAAGTCACACCCGAATCACTCTCGACAAACATTCGCCCGTTGGGCCAGCTGGACGAGAGTTTCATCATCGCGACCGATGACAATGGTTTGCTCCTGATTGATCAGCACGTCGCGCACGAGCGCATACTGTTCGACAAATATCGTGCTTTGGAAATAGAGCGCCGCAGCGACTCGCAGCAATTGCTAGTGCCCGAGACTTTCGATCTCACGCCCGCACAGGCCGCAGTGTTCGACGATTTCGTGCCCGAGCTCGAGAAGTATGGATTTGAGTTAATGCGACTCTCCGGGCGCACGGTTGCGATCAGGGCCGTGCCCGCGGATCTCCCGAGCACCGAAGCACGCAACATGTTGGCGGAGTTGCTGGATACAGTTGACGCGGAGAAGAAAAGCACGGCGCGCGAGACATTGCGCGACGAGATCGCGGCGTCGCTCGCGTGTCACGCAGCGATCAAGGTAAACATGCCGCTCGCGCCTGAGAAGATGCGCTGGCTCATCGATCGATTGTTACAGACGTCTTCACCAACAACGTGCCCGCACGGGAGGCCAGTGATCCTGCGTCTGAGTACCCGCGACATACTCAAAGGTTTCCACCGCATCTAGAGCTTATCTAACGTCCTGATCACAACTTCCGGTTCCGATAGATCAGGTAACAGCGCATCAGGCTTCCACGCGAGAATCTCCTCCGTCGAATAAAAGCGTCCGGTGCCGACGGCGACGGCACGCGCGCCGAAATGGCGGGCGCAGTCGATGTCGTTAGGCGTGTCGCCGATGACGATGAACTGCTCCGGGGCGAGATCGAGTTGCAGGTGTTTGCGAATGCGCTCGGCCGCGCGCGCCGGAAGGTCGCGACGATTGTGCGACTCATCACCAAACGCGCCCGGCAGCGTGAAGAAATGCTCCAGCCCGACCAGCTCCATCTTCAGGTGGGCCATCGGCTTGATGTTGCCTGTTACGAGCGCCGACTTATAGCGCGGATGCGCGGCGACAGCTTCCAACGTTTCTCGCACGCCCGGTAGCAGCTCAAAAAACTTCGTGCCGTTGCTGGTCACTCTTCTCGCTTCTTCCGTCAAGCGTGAGACGAGCATTTCCGCGCGGGCCATGATTTCGTCCTGGCTAATGCCCGCGTCGCTGAGCGCCTCAAAGACGATCTGTAAATCGGTCATGCCGGATACTTTCATGTCCGCGAGCCGTCCGGCAGTGCCGAAGACTTCTTCGAGTACGGGAATCGTGTACTCCTTGTAGCCTCCGGTCTTCACTGACCTGATCAGCGTGCCATCAATGTCCCAAAGCAAAATGCGCATGTTTAGTCACAAAAAGTCAGGATTAAAGATTTATTCGATTACGGCTAACACATCGCCGGCGTTGACGGTGTCGCCGGGCTTCACGTTGATTGAGACGACCACACCAGCTCGTGGCGATTTCATTTCGTTCTGCATCTTCATCGCTTCCACAACGATCACGCCCGCACCTTTTTCAACACTCGCGCCTGCCTCGGTGTGCACACGCACGACCTTGCCGGGCATCGGCGCGACGATCTCCGCGACGCCGTGATGATGTCGATCAGAATTTTGCCCGCTGCGCAGTCGCTTCGGATCGACGATCGTCACTTCATAATTGCGCCCGTGCAGCGTCACGTCAAAGGTATCTTTCGAGCCACGCCGCTCATTGACGCGACACTCGTGCACGTTCGTGTTGAGGAAAAATAAAAAACTGTCGGGCGCTGTCTCGCGCGCATCAAGCGTGTAGACGCGATTGCCAATTTCGGCTAAGACTCGCCCTTCTTCGAGTTTCAGCAGCAGATCTTCCTCGCGCTCGCCGGCGATGACTTTGAGCTTCACGACTTCCTCCATTTCGAGGAAGTGATCGGCGACTGCACCCGCAAACCCGCGTTCCTCCCAGCCATCTTCCAGCGACTCTGATTGTGAGTAGCCGTTTGAACGGCGGCTTGTTGTTGTCGCAGCGCGAAACTGAGTGCCGCTGCAATCGCGGCGAGATCGCTTTCGACCTCTTTTGACTGAATCTCCGCTGCGGCGCGGCGCTCGTTGAAGCGACCGATGAAGCCGGTGTCGAGCCGCGCGGAAACGAACTCTTCATCGCGCACAACTTCGCGGAAGAACAAGAGCGTAGTCGTGATTCCCGAAACCTCATATTCATCTAGCGCACGTTTCAGGCGATCGATTGCTTCCGCACGTGTCCGTCCCCAAACAGCGAGTTTCGCGATCATCGGGTCGTAGTGAATCGAGACTTCGGAAAGGCGCGCGACTCCGCTGTCGATTCTGATTCCCGGTCCGGCCGGCTCTTGAAGATGTGTGATCGTCCCGGGGCTCGGGAAGAAGTTGTTCGCAGGATCTTCCGCGTAGATACGGCACTCGATGGCGTGACCGCGCCACTCGATCTCTTCCTGCGTGAACGACAAGCGTTCGCCAGTCGCAACCAAAAACTGTTCGCGCACCAGATCGCGACCCGTGACCAATTCGGTGACCGGATGTTCGACCTGAAGACGCGTGTTCATCTCGAGAAAGTAAAAGTCGCGCGTTTCGTCGGCGACGAGAAACTCGACCGTGCCGGCGCCGGTGTAGTTTACGGCGCGACCGATCTGCACGGCTGCTTCACCCATGCGACGCCGAAGCTCCGGATCGTTAATCGGCGACGGGCATTCCTCGATCACTTTTTGATGCCGACGCTGAATCGAACATTCACGCTCGCCGAGATGGACCACGTTGCCGTGCTGGTCACCGAAGATCTGTATCTCTATGTGGCGCGGGCGCTCGACGGCTTTTTCGAGATAGAGCGAAGAGTCGCCAAAAGCCGCGGCCGCCTCGGCTTGAGCAGTTTCAAAAGCTGAACGCAGGTCGGCGCTGCCGGCGACGAGTCGCATGCCCTTGCCACCGCCACCCGCTGCCGCTTTCAACATCACCGGATAACCAAACTTCTCGGCTGTCGCACTCGCTTCAGTAAATGAAGTTAATGGTTCCACAGTTCCCGGAACGATCGGAACTTCTGCTTCAACGGCTGCCCGGCGTGCGCTTGTTTTCGATCCCATGATCTCCATCGCTTCGGCGGATGGACCAATGAACGTCAAACCCGCGGCGGTGACAGCACGCGCAAACTCAGCACTCTCGGCGAGAAATCCATAACCAGGATGAACGGCTTCGGCGTTAACTGATTTCGCCGCCGCGACAATCGCATCAATCTTCAAGTAACTCTGGCTCGACGCCGCCGGCCCAACGCACACCGCTTCGTCCGCCATGCGCACATGCAGGCTCTCGACGTCTGCTTCTGAATAAATGGCCACAGACCTGACGCCCAGCTCGCGGCAGGTGCGAATGATGCGAATGGCGATCTCGCCTCGGTTGGCGATCAGAACTTTGCGGAACATGAAACGTCAGTATAAGCCACCCACACCTGAACATCGATTGAGGGCTGATTAAACAACAATTGAATTAGCAGGGCTGCGTGGATCGTAGCGTACGACGATCTGTTTTCCGGGGGCGTAGTCGTGGGAGCGTTGTTGCTGTAAGTCGCTGAGCGCTTGTGACGATTCGTATTGAACGCCGGCAAGCATGTATGTGTACGTCACGTGAGTAATCCGACCGTCATTATCCGATTCAGCGTCGATAATATGTCCATCGACCATGCGGCCGGTTTTAGAAAGACGCGCGATTCGTGAGGCTTCGTCTTCGGTGCGTTTACGGAAACGATCGAGAAACGACATTGAAGTCGCTATGGTTGCAGGACACCTGCGGAGACTGAACTTCCGACACCGCCTTTAGCGATCTCGGAATATTTCATGATCATGCCGTCACGGACGATCCAGTCGTCTTCAGTTCCGGCGATCTTGTCTTCGCCGCGAAGTCGCAGCGCGTAATTTGTGAACGACAAACCACCAGACGGGATGTCGTCAGTGGCGGATGATAAAGAGGCTTTACGAACGGCCGCGCCGCGAAGTGCGGGTGATTTTTCGGCCCCCACTTCGGCAACCTCAGCCGTCGCCTGGTAGGCGCCGGGACTGACATCAAGAAGAGCGGCAGCAAGAGTGCCGTTAGGATCCGGAATACGGTCCAGCAGATCTGTGATGTTGGCCGGATAGCTTTGATATTTGATCCTGTACTCGCTGAGCGCTTCCTCGATTGCGTACCCCTGGGCACGCATAGCCGCTTCCTTTGACAGGCGGCGATGTTCTAACCGTGCAGGGACGGTGACGCCGATCAGGAATGCGATTAGGAGTATTACGGTGAGCGACGCGAACAGTCCGTTTCGCGCGTAGCTGGCGCCGCAGAATTTCTCAGGCTGGACCAGTATGGACCGGTAAAGCCTGCGGCCTAGCCAGAGCGTGATAAAGAAAACCGGGATCGAAACCCACTTCAAACGCCACGCGGCAGTCTCGCCGGCCGCGACCCAGTCCCAGAAGCCGTAGCCGTCTGCACGCTGGAAGAAGGCGACGAGTGTTTGCGTGACAAAGACGAGGACCGCCAGTGAACCGCTGACTGCCAGTACTAAAGCGCGGCCGTAGGAGGGGAGTTCCCGGGCTGGTTTGGGAAGCGGCTCACCAACTGCACGAGCGCCACATTGTTTACAACCACTGGTCAAAGCGCCGTGGAATTTGAAGCCGCAGCACGGACAAATAGTCAAGCGTTTACCTCAAACTCAAAATAGGACCGTTTGGGCCAGTCAGTCCTAAGGAACCTGTGAAATCGCAACTTCCGCGCGTTTCGGGCGATCATACGAAGCATCGGCGTCAACGTTCGCTGTCTTTGTTGCTTCTGCCTTCGTCAACTCTCGCCACGTGTGATACATGCGATGGGCGAAGGTCCAGTATGATCCGACCGCAAGCACCCACAAAACGGCCGGCATTCGATTAGCAAAGTAATTCGTCGAACCTGGATGAGTACTGAGCGCTCCGATAATAAAGAGTACCACCCGTTCTGGACGCCGCAGAAAGCCCACGTCACACTTGGGAATCAGGCTCTCGGCCCGGGCGCTGGCGTAGCTTACCATAACCGAGCCCATTAGTCCGGCGCCCGCAAGAAAAACGTTAAGAGTTGAATGCTCAATGTCACGGGCATAAAAGACCATCAGCCCAACAAAGACCACCATGTCCGACAGACGGTCCAACGAGGAGTCGAGAAAACCTCCAAACCTCGTAACACGGCCCGACAGGCGGGCCACCTGCCCGTCGAGCATGTCAAAAAGATTGGCAACAATCAGCGCAATGCCCGCTGAGAAGAACCAGCCCAACCCAAAGAGAAGACCGCAACCGACATTCAAAGAGACGCCGATGACGGTCAAAATATTGGGATTGATATGACCGAGGGCTAGCCAGCGAACTATTGCGTCAATGATTCGCTGTGCTGCACGTCCGATACTTGCCCCAAACATGTGTTAGGTTCGTTTCTCCTCGTTACACTGATAACACGGATATCTGTGAAATATGTGACTAAAAACTACTGTTCTGTTGCGAGTTCGTCGTGTAGCGTACGCAACTGCCTAATCTCGAACGAGCGTGCGCCCGCTGGCGTACGGACCACTACTTCGTCGCCTTCCTGTTTGCCCATCAAACTCCGCCCCACCGGCGACGTCGTCGAAATCAGGCCCTGCGCCGGATCGCTTTCTTCGGGCGTGACCAGCCGGTAGGTCACTTCTTCGTCTTTTTCGCCGTCAAACAGGACGAGGGTCGAGCCATACGACGCCTTGTCCCGCGGTACCTTGTTTGGATCGATGGAGGCTATCTCGCTGATCCGCTGTCGCAACTCCACGATGCGCGCTTTTACGACGTTCTGGCGGTCGAGCGCGGCGCGGTATTCGGAGTTCTCACGCAAATCGCCAAATTCGAGCGCCCGCTTGATCTCTTTTGGCAGGTGGATACGCAGCTCACTTTCGAGTTCGTCGAGCTCGCCCTGCAGTTTCTCTTTTATTACTTGTGACATAACTATTGTTGCTTATGATAACTGGCCTCGTCAGGGGCGCCAAAGGAAATACCTGTATCACGAGCCGTCCGGACTAACTGTCCGTTTGGAGGCACAGTCTTAATTCCTCTGATCGCTTCTGTCAACGGAACCGTCACCACATCCCCAGCCTGCAATGCAACCATTACGCCACTCTTGCCCGTGGCGACCGCCCGCACTGCACACGAACCGAAATTCGTCGCCAGCATGCGGTCGAAAGCATTGGGACGACCGCCTCGCTGAAGGTGTCCGAGCACGACGCAACGTGTTTCCCGGCCCGTAAGTTTTTCGAGATCCTGTTGCAGGTGCTGGCCGATGCCGCCGAGCCGGGGTGCACGAAGTCCATCACCCTTGTCCTGATAAATCAACTCGTGGCCTATCTCAATTGCCCCTTCCGCGACGACGATGATACTAAAATTTGATCCACTGAGATCGCGCGCCCGAATCTTGTCGGCGACTACGTCGAGTGAAAAAGGAATCTCCGGAATCAAGATCACGTCAGCGCCGCCGGCGATGCCGGAATGAAGCGCTATCCATCCGGTGTGACGGCCCATCACTTCCAGGATCATCACGCGATCGTGCGACTCGGCAGTTGTGTGCAAACGATCAAGTGCTTCGGTCGCGATATCCAGCGCCGTTACAAATCCGAATGTCAACTCGGTGCATGCCAGATCGTTGTCGATCGTCTTGGGAACACCACAAACCGGAACGCCGCGCTTGTCAAACTCGGCGGCGATCGTGAGTGTGCCTTCACCACCCAGGACCACGAGTGCGTCGATGCCAATGATCTTCATGTTCGCGATCGCTTCTTCGTACACGCTCTCGATTCCGCGTTCTGAATTCTCACACGCCGACTCGACAAAGCGGCCGCGATTTCGTGTTCCGAGAATCGTGCCACCACGTGGAAGCAGTCCGCGCACGTCGCCTGATGAAAGCGAGCGAGTGCGTGTTGCGCCGAGCAGACCTTCAAAGCCGTCTTCGATACCGATGACGCGCATGCCGTACTCGCATGTGGCAGTTTTAACTACAGCACGAATCACGGCGTTGAGGCCTGGAGCATCACCGCCGCCAGTCAGAATTCCGATCGTTCCGATCATAGGGCCAAGTCTAACATTGCCGATTGTGAATTGCCGATTGGGAGTTGGCAATCTTCGACGACTGGCGTAGCATACCAACAAAATGGAAATCGATGACGACGCCAAAGAAATAGTTCGTGAAATCGGCACCGCCATTAACGAGTCCGTGGAGAACTCCACGAAGGTTGCCGAAGCGATTGAGCGGCTGCGCGAAGCCGGCTATGAGATGGAATTAACGCTCCGGCTCGAAATCGGATTGAGGCCTCACGCCGGAGACGATGAGAGCACGATCGAAGCCGCGAACCTCGATCTCACTGAAGAGGATCTGCAGATCCTGCAGAGAATGAAAATCCGGATCGACCCCGAAGGTAATTAAGTAATTAGAGACAAAATAAACGCGGATTTTGCCGGACTTAACTGGTGTGGTATCTTATCCGGCTTTTAATCCCTGCCAGTTTATTCGCCTTTATAGGTGGAAGAGGAGTTCAGAGACAGTATGGCTACGCCTAATGGAAACCTCAGCGCCGACGGGCATCACGTCGGTAAAGTCGTACAGATCATCGGCCCCGTGCTTGACGTCGAATTTCAGGGAGGCTACTTGCCGCCGATTTACCAGGCGCTGCGAGTCGTTTCCGAAGGTTTCGACGTCCCCACCGAGATCGATGTGATTGCGGAAGTGCAGCAGCACCTCGGCGAAGGTCGCGTGCGAACCGTTTCGATGACTCCGACTGACGGCATGGTGCGCGGCATGAAGGCCATCGACACGGGTGGCCCGATTACGATGCCTGTAGGCGAGGGAACGCTGGGACGTGTACTGAACGTGATCGGCGAACCGGTAGACACCCTCGGCCCTGTCAAACACGAAGAACGTTATCCGATTCATCGTCATGCACCAACGTTTGAAGAGCAATCGACCGAGTTGCAGATGTTTGAAACGGGCATCAAGGTCATCGACTTGATTCAGCCGTTCTTACGCGGCGGCAAGATCGGTCTGTTCGGCGGTGCGGGTGTAGGTAAGACCGTTATCGTGATGGAGTTGATAAACAACATCGCGAAAGCGCGTTCCGGCTTTTCGGTGTTTGCCGGCGTGGGCGAGCGCACGCGCGAAGGCAACGACCTGCTGCGCGAAATGGTCGAGTCGCAGGTTATCCAGTTTGGCGACGCGTTCAATAAACACTTTCACGATACCGGTCTGTTCGACCTGACGAAAGTTGACATGAACACGATCGGCCAGTCGAAGGTGGCGCTGATCTACGGCCAGATGACTGAACCGCCCGGAGCGCGTTTGCGCGTCGCGCTGTCCGGTCTAACGGTCGCAGAGTATTTCCGCGATCAGGGAATGGACGTGCTGCTCTTCATCGATAACATCTTCCGCTTTACCCAGGCGGGTTCAGAAGTGTCGGCACTTCTCGGTCGCATGCCTTCCGCCGTAGGTTACCAACCGAACCTCGCGACGGAGATGGGCGAAATGCAGGAGCGCATCACGTCGACAAAGACGGGTTCAGTCACATCGATTCAGGCAGTTTACGTGCCGGCTGACGACTACACCGATCCGGCGCCGGCGACGACGTTCGCGCACCTCGACGCAGTCACCGCACTCTCGCGACAGATCGTGGAGCTTGGAATTTATCCGGCAGTCGATCCGCTCGCTTCTTCGTCCCGCATTCTCGATCCGCGCGTCATCGGTAAGGAGCACTACGACACCGCGCAGGACGTGAAGCGCGTGTTGCAGCGTTACAAGGATCTTCAGGACATCATCGCGATTCTCGGTCTCGACGAGCTTTCAGACGAAGACAAGCTGATCGTTTCGCGCGCGCGAAAGATTCAGAAGTTCTTCTCGCAACCGTTCTTTGTGGCAGCGCAGTTCACCGGCCTCGAAGGCAAGTACGTCAAACTCGAAGACACCGTCAGGGGTTTCCGCGAACTGGTAGACGGCAAGCACGACGACCTGCCGGAGCAGGCGTTCTACATGGTCGGCACGATCGAGGAAGCAATCGAGAAGGCGAAGACGATCGCTCAGTAACTATGGCGGACAAAATTCAACTCGAAGTGGTGACGCCGGAGCGACGCGTTCTGGTTGAGCCGGTTGACATGGTGACAGTGCCCGGTTTGGGTGGTGAATTGGGAATCCTGCCGGGCCACACCCCTTTGATCTCCCAACTCCAAACCGGAGTGCTGACGTACTCGCAGGACGGGAAGAGTGTCTCGTTGAATGTGTCAGGCGGGTTTGTTGAAGTGCGTGACGATCACGTTTCGGTGCTCGCGGAAACGGCGGAGCTTTAACCACAAAAAAGAGTCGCCGCAAAAAGGCACAAGAAGCACAAAAGTTTTTCTTAAATCGTTTTGTGCTTTTTGTGCCTTTTTGCGGCTAGTCTTAACCGCGGATTACGCGAATCATTTCTCTCACGGCATTTTCCAACCCTACAAACACTGCACGCGAAACGATGTTGTGGCCGATGTTGAATTCCGTGATCTGCTTGATCGCGCCGATACCCACTACGTTGCGGTAGGTCAGGCCGTGGCCCGCCGCGACACTCAACCCGTACTGAGTCGCCAGTTCTGCTGCCTCTCTCAACCTGCGTAACTCATAACCAGCGTGAGCCGCTCCTTCACCGTGAATACCGCGCGCGCCGAGCGTCGCTTCAGCGTAAGCCGCAGTACACAACTCAACTTGCTGTGCCCCGACGTCGTGTGCCGCTTCGATCTGTTGCGGATCCGGATCGATAAAGAGGCTCGCGAGTATTTTTCCGATTCGCAGTTTTGATACTGTCGCGCGCACGATGGCGATGTTGGCCCTGACGTCGAGACCACCTTCGGTCGTGATTTCGTCAGGCTTTTCCGCTACGAGCGTAACCGCATCGGGTTTGGCTTCGAGGGCGATGCCGAGCATTTCTTCCGTGGCAGCCATCTCTAGGTTCAGATAAGTCGTTACTGACTTGCGCAGGATTTGAACGTCGAGGTCCTGGATGTGCCGCCGATCGCCGCGCAGGTGGACCGTGATGCCGTCGGCTCCGGCTTGTTCGCACACCATGGCGGCGGCGAGCACACTCGGTTCCGGCGCACGACGCGCCTGCCGCACGGTCGCCACGTGATCGATGTTGACGTTGAGTCGAGCTGTCATGGGTCTAATTATAGGCTGACACTCTCTTTAGATCATGTACGGCGCGAAGTGCGGAATCGTAAACTCCGCGTCGCGCCTGCTGCCGGATCAATCCCACCTCGTTCAGCATCCTGAAACTGTCGCTGACGACGCTCACTTTGCTGCCCTCGTTGTGGTCCCAGCGCACGGGAATTTCTTTCAAATTCAGACCGGCGCGAAATGCGAGATACAGCAGTTCGACATCGAAACCAAATCGGTCCACCGTTGCTGCTTCAACGAGGGGCCGGCACACGGACATACGAAACGCTTTGAACCCACATTGCGTGTCCCAGAACGGCAAGCCGGTCGCGAGCCGTACGACGAGGTTAAAAATACGTCCGCCTTGTTCGCGCCGCCACGGCTGGTGCACGCCGATCAGCCTGCGATCGAGCGCGCGCGATCCAAATGTTACGTCACAGTGTCCTGCAACAATCGGCTCGATCAGTTTTGGTGCTTCGCTGATCGGAGTGGAGAGATCGGCGTCTGAAAAAAGGGCCACATCGCCGCGGGCGGCGAGCAGCCCGAGGCGGACGGCCCTGCCTTTGCCGAGATTCGATTTGTAACTGAGGACCGCGGTACGTAAGTCTCGCGACTCGTTGAAAACCTCGCGTGCCAGTTCCGCGGTCTTATCGGATGAGCCGTCATCGACGACGATCACTTCAGACTCGGGCAAGTTCTGGCGCAGGTAGTCCACTACGGCCCGCAGGGTTTTTCCCAGCCGGGCAGCCTCGTTGTAAGCGGGAATAATGACCGAAAGCGATGCGGACATACCTCATTCGCAATATACCACAGCGTTCAGAGTTCAGCCTTTAGGCCGCTATTTTTGGAACAGACAAGCTGAAGCTTGAACTCTGAACGACGTTCAGAGAGGCGCGCCTGGTATGGTATATTTTGGCAATGGAAGTTGCCCGCGAAATACGAAAATCCACGCCTCCTCGCTACAACGAGTTTTGGATCGACAAACGCTTCGCAATCAGCGCGGCGTTGCTGATTCTGGTGGCGGCGATTTTCGGCGGCACGATTGGCAGCGGTCGCAATCTTCGTAGCTTAACTTCCACTACTGCAAAAAATTCGAATCGCGTCGTCGACGAAATCGAAAAAGACTACAACGATGCCGTCGCCACGATCACCAGCAACTACTCCGGCGACATCGATCACGAAAAAGCAACGCAGGCCGCCATCCAGGGAATGCTTTCAACGCTCGATCCGCATTCGGCTTATTTCCCTTACAGCGAGTTCAAGAAACTCAAAGAGGATCAGGACTCACGCTTCTACGGTATCGGCGTCACCATCGTCAAGCATCTCGACGGTGTCTACATTCAATCAGTAGTTGACGCTACACCGGCCGCCAAGCATGGTCTAAAGTACGGTGATCGCATCGTCGAAGTAGACGGAAAGAACGCTCGCGACTGGACCAGCGAACAGGTTTCAAAGAACGTGCGCGGCGGACTCGGTGAACCGGTAACCATAAAAGTCGAGCGCGTGGGTTCCGAAGCACCGTTGTACTTCACGATCGTTCGTGATGCGGTGCCTCTGCCGACAATCCGTAACGCCTACATCATTCGTCCCGGCACCGGCTACATCGGTCTGACTGGCGGATTTCAACGTTCCAGTGACGAAGAACTGGTGAAGGCGATGAAGCGTCTTGAAGAGCAGGGCATGCGCCAGCTCATTCTCGACCTGCGCGGCAATCCCGGCGGTCTTCTCGATCAGGCAATCGATGTGGCGAGTGAATTCCTGCCGCGCGGAGCAGTCGTCGTGTCGGTCAGAGGCCGGACCGAGTACAGCGACCCGATCACTTACAAATCAACCGGATCGGATCCAACCACTGTCCCTTTAGTCATACTCATCAACCGGTTCAGCGCTTCGGCCTCGGAAATCGTCGCCGGCGCGGTTCAGGATCACGGACGCGGGCTGATCATAGGTGAGACGAGTTTCGGCAAGGGTCTGGTCCAACGAATATTCCAGTTACCATTCAACACCGGACTGACGCTTACGACCGCGCGTTACTACACGCCATACGGGCGCTCGCTGCAACGCGACTATTCGAGCGGCTCGCTTTACGATTACTACACGCGACCCGAGCCCACGGAAAGTCAGACTCCGACCCCACGATCCAATGGACCACACAACCTCGAGTCGCCACTATCACTCGCTTCGCCGACTCCGCATCCCCACAGCGGACCGGCGGTGCAAACAGCCGCAGGCCGCGTCTTTTATGGTGGCGGCGGAATCACGCCCGACATCGAGGTGAAGGAGCTGGCCAACACGCCCGCGCGTTTGCGTGTCGCCGAAGCCGCGTTTCATTTCACGCGACAGTTGGCCGCAGGAATCGTTCCCGGTCTCGAGTCTTACAAAGTTGATAAAGTTCAGTATGGCCGGAATGCAAAGCCAACAGACTTTCCGATCACGGATCGCGTCGTCGAAGCATTTCGTAGTTTTGTTCGCACACGGCCGGAATTTCACATCCAACCTGCGCAGATTGATGAGGAGCTCGAGTTTGCGAAGCTTCGTTTGCGGCAGGAGATCATAACGGCAGCATTTTCGAATGACGCCGGCACGCGCGTCCTGCTCGACAGCGATGTGCAAGTGCTGCGCGCGCTCGAGGCTCTGCCGGACGCTAAACGTTTGGCCGACAGCACCCGCGGCGTCGTCTGGCGCGGTTGAGGTTTTCCGATGAAGAAGCTTGCTACGATTGCCACGCTCCTGGTAATTGCCTCGTGGTCTGTCGTCGTCGCTCAGCAACAGGAGCCCTCACTCAAGCCAACCGTTTCTGCGCCAAGTACCGAAGCGCCGCCACAACTGCTTCTGGAAGTCGTTTACAACGCGTCACTCCCGCCTGGATATTCCAACGTGAATGGACCAGGCGAAACGAGGAAGTGGATCTGGGTCACGAGATTTGTCCGTCTTCCCGGCAGCCAGCCGACATCCCCACCGATACAGGCTGTGAAACTCGAGCCACAGTTCAATGGCGAGACCGCCGAGGTTCGCGTCACGCTGCTGAAAGGCGTGGTGGGTTTTGATCGCGAAGATCTCGTCGGTGTTTACCGGGTCGGAGTTAATGAGCAAAAAATATTGAACGACTTACGCGCTGCGGGTATCGAGCCCTTCACCATCACGTTGATCGATACGGTCCCGCCGTTTCCACCTCCGCCGAGCTTTGATAACAACAGCAAAGCGATCGAGATTGTCAGCATTCGGTCAGAGAACATTCCGCGGCCGGCTTACAGGCTGACTTTTCGAAACTGGTCGGAAAAGAGTGTTCAGGCCTTGAGGGTCGACGTGAGATTTGACGGCCGCATTGGGCCTACTGTTCTTTTCAGCGGCGACGAAGGACGCCCGCTTATCGAACCCGGCGGCACGGTTGAGAAGTTGCTCCCCGTGATCATGCCTATGCGAAGCACCACTGGTTTCACTCCCGGAACAGCAGGCGCGAACATTATTCACATTCGGACTGTTGTTTTCTCCGATTTGAGTTTTGAAGGAGCCGTTGAAGCCGCGTGTTCAGTTGAAACGGTGGCGAGAGGTCGCAGAAATTGGCTGACGCAGGTTCTTTCTTTGCTCGATCGACAGTTGTCAGAAGAATTTGTGGATCACATTGAAGCTGCGCGCCAGTTCAAGACGAAAGTCGAGACGTTGTCGGCTGAGGTTGACGAGAGTCAACACAATGATGTTTCGTCTGTCGCACCCGCCTGTAAAGACGTAGCAAAACGCGCCTCAATCACGACTAAAAATTTGAAGCTGGAAATGCTTCGTCAGCTGGACCAGATAATCACGACGCGTCCCGCTCCTCCAGTTAACTTTCGTGCGTGGCTGGAAACCCGTCGCGCGAGTTACAAAGCGTGGCTGGCTCGCCTGTAAGTCTTGCTGTGTACGATAAATCGAACAGCAATCCCGATATTTAGTTGCATTAAACGCCGCACTTTATTTATATTTCCGCACGTTCACCTGGCCTATTTCTGACGGCTTTCGTTCTATCCCACGTAGTTTAGGCACACAACCACGTTGAAAGGACACTTTCGCATGAAAGACCGGTCGCGCTCCGTTTACGATCCCCGCCTGCTGCTCGTGATCGTTATCGCTGTGGCCTTTGCCAGCATCACCGTTTATTCACAAAACCAAACTCCAACTCAAACTCCCGCACCAGGCGCAGCGCCGGCACAGAGTCCAAGGGCAACTCCCAGTCCGACTCCGACCCCCGTTAACTGGTCAACCGATCCGGTGCTGAAGCGTTACGTTTTCCGCAGCATCGGACCGGCGAGCATGGGTGGACGCATCGACGATATCGCGGTAGCGGAACAGAACCCGTACATCATTTACGTGGCGTTCGCGACCAACGGCGTTTGGAAGTCGACAAACAACGGCACGACCTTTCAACCAATCTTCGATACCTACGGAACACACTCGATCGGCGACGTAACGGTTGCTCCTTCCGATCCAAACATCGTTTGGGTCGGCACCGGAGAACCCAACAATCGCCAGAGCTCCAGCTTTGGCGATGGCATCTACAAATCGGTCGACGCCGGTAAGACGTTCACAAAGATGGGCCTCGAAGACTCACAGACCATTGCGCGCATCGTTATCGATCCGAAGGACCCGAACATTGTCTACGCCGCAGTGGTGGGCCATCTCTTCGGACCAAACAAAGAACGAGGTGTTTACAAGACGACCGATGGCGGCGCCACCTGGACCAACGTGAAGTTCATCGACGAGGATACAGGCTTTACTGACATCGTGATGGACGCTTCCGACAACAAGACCCTTTATGCTGCTTCATACCAGCGACGTCGTACCAACTTCGGATTCAACGGCGGTGGACCAGGCAGCGGCATCTGGAAAACGATCGACGCCGGCAAGACGTGGAGAAAACTCGAAGGCAGCGGCTTGCCGGAAGGTCTGCTCGGTCGCATCGGTCTCGACGTTTCGCGTTCCAACCCGAATATCATTTACGCCCAGATGGAAGTGGGCGCGAGTACGGGCACGGGCGGCGAAGAGCCGACGTTCGGCCAGCCGGCGCCGAGCCCGAGTCCGTCACCGTCAGCCTCACCCACCCCCAGCCCGTCCGCGTCACCTACTCCCGCTCCCCCGAATCCGAAAAGATCCGGCGTGTGGCGGTCAGACGATAAGGGCAAAACCTGGCGCATCGTCAGCAACGAAAACAATCGACCGATGTACTACAGCCAGATTCGCGTCGATCCGCGTAACCCCGAAACTGTCTACGTCGGCGGCTTAAACCTCAGCAAGTCGATTGACGGCGGCAAAACGTTCCGCTCGTTACAGGCCGGCATCGCGCACAGCGACAACCACGCGATCTGGGTCAATCCCGCTAACAGCGATCATGTGTTGGTCGGAAACGATGGCGGCTTGAACGTCAGCTACGATCAGGGTGCGACGTGGGAGTTCATCAACACGATTCCCGCTGCGCAGTTCTACGCGATCGGCGTTGACATGCGTAAGCCGTACTACGTGTACGGCGGTTTGCAGGACAACGGATCGTGGGGTGGTCCAAGTCTGACCAGAAATCAGTTTGGCATCACGAACGCTGACTGGTATCGAGTCGGCGGCGGCGACGGTTTTTACACGCAGATCGATCCGACTGATCACAACATTATTTATCTGGAGTCGCAGGGCGGCGCGATGCAACGTTTGGATCTGCGCATCGGTCGCAGCATCAGCATTCGACCGCGCGGCGTGCCACGACGCGGCGGACGCCAGGGAGGAGCAGCGCCTGCGCCAAGTCCGTCGCCGGGCGCCTCGCCGACTCCCGATACCGCAACACAACTTGCCGCCTTTGCAGCCGCGCAGGGAATCGGCGGTTTTGGCGCGGCGCAATTGCAGTCGAACGTTGTTCCGACTCCTCCGCCGACCGAAGTGTTTCGTTTCTACTGGAACACGCCGCTTCATCTTTCCCCACACAATCCGCGAGTGGTCTATGCGGGCGGCAATAAGCTCTTCAGATCGATGGATCGCGGTGACACATGGACGGCAACGATTGATCTGAGCAAACAGATCGACCGCAGCACACTTCCGATCATGGGTGTGCCCGGCAAGGATCCGATGGCCTCGAAGCACGATGGCTACACCGGTTACGGCTACGTCGTCTCGGTTGCGGAGTCACCGAAAATGCCGGGAATACTCTGGGTGGGCACTGACGACGGAAACGTTCAGGTCAGTAAAGACGGCGGCGCAACATGGACCAACGTTTCCAAGAACGTACCGGGCATCGGCGAGACGTATCACATCTCGCGTGTCGAGCCGTCGCGCTTCGATGCGGGCACTTGCTATCTCGCCGTTGACGGGCATCGTCTCGACGATCTGAAGCCGTACCTCTTCGTTACGAAAGATTATGGTGCGACGTGGACGTCGATCGTCAACAATCTTCCGAAGTGGGGCTCAGTTAACGTTATTCGCGAGGACACGAAGAACAAGGATCTGCTTTTTGTGGGCACGGAGTTTGGTCTTTACGTCTCGATGAATGGCGGCGCGCAGTGGAAGCCATTCATGTCCGGCATGCCGACGATGCGTGTGGACGATATCATCATTCATCCGCGCGATAACGATCTGATTGTCGGCACACACGGTCGTGGCATCTTTATCGTCGACGACATCTCTGCGTTGCAGCAGATGACGCAGAAGGTGATGGATTCGGATGCGCACCTGTTCGACGTGCGACCGGGAACGATGTGGCTGAACGACGTACGGCTGGGACGTTACTGGGGCGCAGCCAAACATTTCCGCGGCGCCAATCCAGCGCCGGGCACCGCGATCAGCTACTACCTGAAGTCTGCTCCGTCAGGCGATGTGAAACTCACGATTTCCGATTACACGGGGAAAGTGGTGCGCAACATCGACGGGACGAAGGAGGTTGGTCTAAACAGGATCCAGTGGAACCTGCGCGCAGATCCGCCTCCGCGTCCGACCACCGGTGGTGGCCGTGGAGGACAAGGTGGAGGCGGAGGCGGCGGTGGCGGCGGTGGTTTCGGCGGGGCCTTCGCTCAGGGCCTGCCGCTCGAGGCCGGCACTTACAACCTGAAGCTCACCGTCGGTGGCAAGGACTACACGACCAAGATCGTCGTCGAAAACGATCCGGGAATGTGATCCGCGTGATCCGCGGCTAAAACACGCGTGCAATAACGCACTTCAAATAGTAGGTCTCCGGTACGCCCACCAGTACCGGATGATCGCTTGCCTGCATTCTTTTCTCCACGATCTGCACGCGCCGGTGCGCATCGATCGCTGCCTGCGCGATGATTTCCAGAAACAACTCCTCCGAAACGTGATACGAGCATGTGCAAGTGATCAACACGCCGCCGGAGTTCAACAACTTCAACGCCCGCAGATTGATCTCTTTATATCCACGAATTGCAGCCTTCAGGCTCGCGCGGTTCTTCGCAAAGGCGGGTGGGTCGAGCACGATCACATCGAAACGCTCGCCCGCGGCTTCCATCTCACGCAGCACGTCGAACACGTTTGCTTCGAGAACGTCAACATTTGTGATCTCGTTAAGTGTCGCATTTCGTCGAGCCGCAGCGACTGCGTCACCTGAGATATCGATCGCGATTACGTTCTCACAAACCGAAGCGAGGTGCAGCGCAAACGCGCCGTTGAATGTGAAGCAGTCGAGTGCGCGTCGTCTGCCTGTGGTTTCTGCTGCGGCACGCGCAGCGAGACGATTCTCACGTTGGTCCAGAAACGATCCCGTCTTCTGGCCGCCCAGTGGCTCGACAACGAAACGCAATCCGTGCTGAAGAATTTCCAGTTTTTCTGGCGCATCGCCGTAAACCGTGCGCGTAATCAGCGGCAATCCTTCGAGCTCGCGCACGCGCACATCGTTGCGCTCGATCACGGCGCGCGGGTTGAATTCTTCGACGAGTATTTCCGTCAACATCGACTTAACCGCGTCAGTGCCCTGCGACAACGTCTGCATGACGAGCACGTCTGCGTAGCGATCGACGATCAGGGACGGGAGCAGATCTCCCTCCGAATAGATCACACGATAGGCATTCGTCTCCGCGGGAATGATTCTTCTGTTAGCCGCCTCGCGGATTCTGCGTCGCCACCACTCGCGATCGATCTCTTCAGGGGTTTGCGTTAGAAACCGTAGCGCGATCTGTGACGTGTCGCTAAACAACGCCTGGCCGACAAAGTTGCCTCGCTCATCTTTAACGGTGACAACCGATCCGCCTTCGGCCTCGATTGCAATCACGTCGCTGCGATAGATCCACAGGTGTCCCTGTCTCACTCTATCCGCACCTTTTTTATTAACCCGCGCCGTATTCATCGCCGATACTCTGCCACGAAAAGTCACAAAAAGCACAAATTGCGCTATTCTAGACGTCGAGCATGGAAACCAAAACCGAGCGGCCGGTAGACTTCAACCCGCACAACACGCGCGAGATTGACTACGAAAACAACCTCGGCGCGCCAGGCGAGTTTCCTTACACGCGCGGCATCTACCCGAACATGTACCGCGGGCGTATGTGGACCATGCGCCAGTACGCCGGCTACGCGACCGCTGAAGAATCAAACGCACGTTACAAATACCTCCTCGCCCAGGGTACGACCGGACTCTCCGTAGCGTTCGATCTGCCCACCCAGATCGGTCTCGACTCAGACGATCCCCTCGCATTCGGTGAGGTCGGCAAAGTCGGCGTCGCCATCGACTCACTCGAAGACATGGAGCGACTTTTCGCCGGCATCCCGCTCGACGAAGTCTCGACGTCGATGACAATCAATTCGACGGCGGCGATATTGCTCTCGTTGTATCTTGCGGTCGCACGCAAGCAGAACGTGCCGTTCAATAAAGTTCGCGGCACGCTGCAAAACGACATTCTTAAGGAGTACATCGCGCGTGGCACTTACATTTATCCGCCCGCGCCCTCGATGCGTCTGGTGACCGACATCTTCGGATTCTGTGCGCGCGAAGTGCCCAACTGGAACACCATCTCGATCAGCGGTTATCACATTCGCGAAGCCGGTTCGACTGCGGTGCAGGAAGTCGCGTTCACACTTGCAGACGGAATCACGTACGTCGAAGCCGCGCTTCAGGCGGGGCTCGCGATCGACGACTTCGCGCCGCGTCTCTCATTTTTCTTCAACGCACACAATAACCTGCTCGAGGAGATCGCGAAGTTTCGTGCGGCGCGACGTTTGTGGGCGCGCATCATGCGCGATCGTTTCCACGCGCGCGATCCGCGTTCGTTGATGTTGCGGTTTCACACGCAGACCGCCGGCTCTTCACTGACGGCGCAACAGCCCGAAGTCAACGTGGTGCGCACGACTATTCAGGCGCTCGCGGCGGTACTCGGGGGAACGCAGTCGCTGCACACGAATTCGATGGACGAAGCACTCGCTTTGCCAACGGAGTCGTCAGCGCGTCTGGCGCTCAGGACTCAGCAGGTGATTGCTCATGAGTCGGGTGTTGCGGAGACGGCGGATCCGTTGGGTGGCTCTTACGCGATCGAGCATTTGACGGATGAGATCGAAGCCGGTGCGCTTGAGTATCAGAAAAAAATCGAAGCGATGGGCGGAATGTTGCGTGCGATCGAAACCGGATACGTGCAGCGCGAGATCCAGGAGGCGGCGTATCGTTACCAGAAGGCTGTCGAAGCACGCGAGCAGGTTGTTG
The DNA here is from genome assembly GCA_036745095.1 of Pyrinomonadaceae bacterium. Classification (GTDB taxonomy): domain Bacteria; phylum Acidobacteriota; class Blastocatellia; order Pyrinomonadales; family Pyrinomonadaceae; genus PSRF01. The sequence goes on along the minus strand of DAIOGT010000003.1, from coordinate 10,322 downwards.
TTGGCGTTAACCGGTTTCAGATCGATGAGGAGCCACCGGTGAACGTGTTGCGGATCGATCCGGCGTTGGAACGGGCGCAGGTCGAACGTGTTCGAGCAGTGCGTGAGCGACGCGATACGCGGGCTGCGACTGACGCACTCGCGAAACTAGAGCAAGCAGCCGGAACGACTGAAAATCTGGTGCCGAGGATCCTCGAATGCGTCGAGGCTTACGCAACGGTCGGCGAGATCAGCAACACATTAAGGCGCGTTTGGGGTGAGTATCGGGAAACGTCGACAATCTGACAGATATAACTTTTATGAACAGAAGAACTTTTACCAAAACCTTAGCCCTGAGTGTTGCAACCGTTGGCTTCGGCGGCGTGCCCGCTATCGCCCGCAAGCCGGCGCCACAGTTTTCGATCACGATGGACGATTTTTACTGGCGGAACGCCGTCAAACTAACGGCATCGGAACGAAACAAATCGATCCTCGATACGCTTCAGTCACAGTCAATCAAAGCCGCGCTCTTCGTTATCGGCAGTAACATCGAAGCTCCCGAAGGTAAGGAACTCCTGTCAGCGTGGGACAAGGCTGGGCACTTGATCGGCAATCACACTTACTCCCATCGCGAATATAATTCTTCCGCCGCCGTAGTTGCCGAATATCAGCAAGACATTTTGCGCGCCGAGGCTCTCTTGAAGGACTTTCCTCGCTTCCGGAAGTACTTCCGTTTCCCGATGCTCAAGGAAGGCGACACTGTGGCAAAGCGCGATGCGATGAGATCGTTTCTCGCGCAGCACGGCTATCGAAACGGCCACGTGACGATCGATAATTCCGACTGGGCCATCGACAGCCGGCTCACCGCACGTTTGAAAAAAGATGCCGCCGCGGACGTGAAACCATATCGCGACTTCTATTTGGAACACATGTGGACACGGGCTCAGTATTACGACTCGCTCGCGCAACGCGTACTTGGTCGTCCCGTGAAACACACTGTACTGGTACACTTCAATCTCCTGAACGGCCTCTTTCTCAGCGAATTGCTTGCCATGTTCAAGTCGAAAGGCTGGCAGCTTATTGACGTTGAGGAAGCGTTCGTCGATCCGGTGTTTTCAGCCAAGCCTAACATCCTGCCTGCGGGCGAGAGCATCGTGTGGTCGCTCGCGAAAGAGAAGGGAACGATCGCGAAGTCGTTGCGTTATCCCGCCGAGGACGGCGCCTACGAAAACGCGCGCATGGATAAGCTGGGGCTTTAGATGAAGCGGCTCGAGTACAGTTTCAATCTTTAGGAACGCATGGCCCACCTGCTCGAAGTTCGAAATCTTCAGACACACTTTCCCACACGCGCGGGTCTCGTGCGTGCGGTGGATGGTGTGAGCTTTCATATCGATCGTGGCGAGCTGCTCGGACTGGTTGGTGAGTCGGGTTGTGGGAAGTCGATAACGGCTCTCTCGGTCATGCGACTCATCGCGCCGCCCGGCAAAATCGTCAATGGCGAGATTCTCTTCGACGGTAAAGATCTGCTCAAGTTCTCAGACTCAGAAATGCGCGAGATGCGCGGCGACGATATCGCCATGATCTTTCAGGATCCGATGACGTCGCTCAATCCGGTTTTCACTGTGGGTGAACAGATCGCGGAGGCCCTGCGCTTGCACCGTAAGTTGTCGCGGAAAGACGCGCGTCAGGCGACGGTGGAGGCGATGCGCGAAGTATCGATTCCCGATCCGGCGCGTCGTGTGGACGACTATCCGCACCAACTCTCAGGCGGCATGCGACAACGCGTGATGATCGCGATGGCCCTTGCCTGCAATCCCAAATTGCTGATCGCCGATGAACCGACGACGGCGCTCGACGTCACGATCCAGGCACAGATACTCGAGCTGCTGGACGATCTGAGAAAACAGCGAGAGCTGGCAGTGCTTTTGATTACTCACGATCTCGGCGTGGTTGCGGAAGTCGCCGATCGAGTTGCAGTGATGTACACGGGACGGATCGTCGAGGAGTCACCGGTCGAGGAGTTGTTTGCACGACCCAAACATCCGTACACCGAGGGCTTGCTTCGTTCTGTCCCGAAATTGACGAGCGCGCAAATCATTCAAAAACAGCGACTGGAAACAATCGAAGGCGTGGTTCCGAAGCCCACTGATCTGCCGCCCGGTTGTCACTTCGCGCCGCGTTGTCCGCATCGTATGCCTCGTTGCACGGCGGAGGAGATCCCGTTATATCAATTGGAAGGCAGTGTCGAAGTACGTTGCGTGCTTTACGATCTTGCTGCCGCGGTGGCGGCGGACCACGAAGGTGCTCATGAGCGTCCAAGTTGAAACAAACGATCACGCTGAACTGCCCGTGCCGCGTTTGGAAGAGCGCGAAACGCTCGTCAGCGTTCGTGGTCTAGTCAAACACTTTCCGGTTGAAGGCTCGAACGACGTGGTGCGCGCCGTTGATGGAGTGTCGTTTGAAATATTTGCGGGAGAGACGCTCGGTTTGGTGGGCGAATCAGGTTGCGGCAAATCGACAGTCGGCAGGTGCCTGCTTCGGCTGATTGAGCCGACTGCTGGTCACATCTACTTCGCAGGACGAGACATTCTCGCCTACAACAAAAAAGAGCTGCGTGAGATCCGGCGCGAGATGCAGATCATCTTTCAGGATCCTTATGCTTCGCTAAATCCGCGCATGAAGGTTGGCGATATCGTTGCTGAGCCACTCGTGATTCACAACGTGGGAACGAAGAGTGAGCGGCGCGATCGCGTCGCCGCCCTCCTCCGGCGCGTCGGCCTCGATCCGGATTACATGAATCGTTACGCGCACGAGTTCTCGGGCGGGCAACGTCAACGTATTGGTGTCGCGAGATCGCTCGCATTGAATCCGAAGTTGATTGTTGCTGATGAGCCTGTCTCCGCCCTTGATGTTTCCGTGCAGGCGCAGGTAGTGAACCTGCTACAGGATCTGCAGGAGGAGTTTCATCTCACTTACTTGTTCATCTCGCATGGGCTCGCCGTAGTCGAGCATATCTCGACACGTGTGGCGGTGATGTACCTGGGCCGCATTGTCGAGATTGCTGATGCTGCTGAGTTGTATGCGCAGCCGCTTCACCCTTACACGCAGGCGCTCTTGTCCGCTATTCCGATTCCTGATCCAAAACAGAAGCGGAAACGAATCGTGTTAGAGGGCGATGTGCCGACACCGATCAATCCGCCGTCAGGTTGTCGCTTCCGGACGCGTTGTCCAATCGCGATTGAAGAGTGTGCGCAGATCGATCCGGAGTTGCGCGAAGTGTCGCCGGGCCATCAGGTCGCGTGCATCCGCGTGCCTGGTTGGGGCCGCGAAGAGGCCCAGAAAGATTAGCCACAAAGGCACATAACAGAATTCTCGCCGAGTTTGATAGTGAAACCTTCGGTATAGTTGCGCCGTATCTAAGCTCCAAGTAGCGAGTAGGCAGTTTCACTTTTTGGACGGACAGCTTTCTCACCCGTCCGCCGTCCCTTGGGAGGATAATGATGAGCGATACGATTGCCCCTCCGAGTCCGCCTGCGTCTGGCGAGCCCGGAATGTCAACGGCAGAGACTCTGACCGGCATCTTCTTCGAGCCGTCGAGAACGTTTCTCGCCCTGCGCGAACGGCCCCGGTTTCTCGTTGCTGGCCTGATCCTCTTAGTGCTGGCTGTGGTAGTGACTCTCGTGCTGTACACAAGAGTTGATATGGGCCAGTTCATTCGCGACAGGATAGAGCGCTCACCGAACTCGGCCCAGGCCACCGAACAGCAGAAGGAGATGCAAGTCTACGCCGGCAAAATCATCGGTGCGGTGTTTATCCCGTTGTCGGTGCCAATCGCGATTGCCGCAGGCGCGGCGTTGTATCTTTTGGGTGTGATGGCGTTCGGTGGATCGATTACTTACAAGAAGGCCCTCGCGGTCTGGTGTTATTCGTGGTTACCACCGTCGGTTTTGTCAGCGCTGATAGCGATTTTGGTGTTGTTCTTGAGATCGCCGGACACAATCGTTCCGGAGCGAATGGTCGCGACAAATCCGGGCGCGTTGCTGGGCGAGGAGTCGTCGCGAGTGTTGGCAGCCTTTTTGAGCCAGTTTGATCTTCTCAGGTTTTACGGACTGTTCCTCGCGGCGTTAGGGCTGCGAAAAGTCGCAAAGATTTCGTCCGGCCAGGCGTGGGGAGTGGTACTGACGCTGTGGGTTCTGGGGCTGTTACTAGCAGTCGGTTCCGCCGCTATTTTCGGTGGCCAATAGTTGGCTATTCGTAGCGGAGTGATTCGATCGGATCGAGCCGGGCGGCTTTCCAGGCGGGCCACAGGCCGAAGATCAGGCCAATGCCCACGCTCGCCAACAAGCCGCCGATTGGCGCCCACATTGGCACGTAAGACGGAAGAAATATTCGCAATAGCAGAGTCAAACCCCAACCGATCGAGAGACCTACAATTCCTCCCAGGCCGGTGAGTGTTGCGGCTTCAATCAGAAACTGCCACATGATATCGCTGCGCTTTGCTCCGATCGCTTTGCGCACGCCGATTTCGCGTGTGCGCTCAGTGACTGACACGAGCATAATGTTCATCACGCCGATCCCACCGACCATCAGCCCAACAGAAGAGATCACGACCATCGCGATCGCGAGACCCGCGGTGATCGAACGAAAATTATCGAGAATGCTTTCGGACGTTTCCATTCCGAAATTGTCGTCCGAACCAAACGACACTTGCCGGCGCACGCGCAACAGATCGCGCACCTGGTCCTTTGCCTCGTCCATCATGCCCGCACGTGCAACGGCGAGAATGTAAATGTCGTCAGCGTTTGGTTTTAATTTTTGCGCCACCGTGAACGGCACGTAGATCACGTTGTTCTGATCGTCACTGCCGCCGCCGATAAGAAACTGTTCCCGCTTCTCCAGCACGCCAACGACACGAAACTCGTGCGTACCGATCTTGATCGTTTGACCGATAGGCGAACCGATCTTGAAAAAGTCGTCAGCCACTTTCGAACCAACAACACAAACTTCCTGGTTCGTATCGTTTTCCGTTTGCGTGAAGAAACGCCCTTCTGAAATTACCTGCGTGCCCGCTCTTTCAAACTCCGGCAGCGTCCCCTGGAGTGCGACTTGTGCGGACGTCTTGCCGCCCCCGGAAACCATCAGTTTGCCGCCAAAGAAGTTGTTCGTGATGTCGAGAAAGGGAACTGATAACTCGATCGTGGGGAGCGACTGGAGGGCGACAGCATCGTCGTAAGTCAACTCTTTACGCATGCGCTCTTCGCGAGACCTGCGACCGATTTGAATGCCGGGGTTGAATTTGCTGATGTAGATCGAGCGCGTGCCGAACGATTCGACTTCGCGCTTTACCGAGACATCGATGCCGCTGATGATCGATGCGATCAGCATCACGGTGATGATACCGATCACGACGCCAAACACAGTCAGGAACGAACGAAGCTTGTTGGCACGCAAGGTCGCCAGGGCCATCTTGAGGTTTTCGTAGATGTCGCTTCGCAGGATTGGCATGTCAATCGGCCCTCAATGCTTCAATTGGATCCAACCGTGCTGCCTTCCAGGCTGGGAACAAACCAGATGCAACACCAGCGCCGCCTGAAACTCCGAGTGCGAATAAAATCGACAGTATCGACAAGTAAGTCGGAAAGATCCAAGCCGTAACGACGGCGCCGACGATCCACGCCAAAACGATTCCGACCGCACCGCCGATGAGTGCAAGCGCGACTGCTTCGACCAGAAACTGTTTCAGAATGTCTATCTTTCGCGCCCCGAGAGATTTTCTGATACCGATCTCTTTCGTACGTTCAGTGACTGACACCAGCATGATGTTCATGATCACGATCGCGCCCACTACGAGCGCGATGCCGGGAACTAAAACCGCTACGAGAAAGATAGTTCCGAAAAGGCGGTCGCGAAGGCCAGTGATTGCGTCAGGCGTGACGATACCGAAGTTGTCTTTCTCGCTTGGTCCGAGTTTGCGTCGAACACGCATCAGAAAGCGTGACTCTTCGACCGCGTCGTTGAAGAGGTCGTCTGTTTTTGACGTCGCAACAAAATAAAGAGAACGCTGACGCATGAGTCCACCGTAATTCACGGCGTACGTCTTCAGCGGCAGGATGATAAAAGTGTCCTGCGGAATTCCGAACACTGTGCCCTTGGCCTTCTCTACTCCGATCACTCGATAGGGAAGTCCGCGGACGGTGATCTCCGAGCCCACAACATTGCCGGCAGGAAACAACTTCGTTGCCACGTCCGCGCCGATATAAGCGACACGCGCAGCGCCTTCGTTCTCTGGTTCAGCGATAAAGCGTCCTTCCACGACGTCGCGGTTTTCAATGTCAACACAGTTGGCAGTTGCGCCCGAAACAAAAACGTCTTCCAGCACCTCGTTGCCGCGTTTAACTTCCGACGGAGTGCCTCTGGCACGCGCGCCGATCTTATCGATCAACCCGGCACGAGCTTTCAGATATTCATAGTCGTCCATCGTCAGCTCTTTATTGCGTCGTTGTGCAGCGGCTATTGTGTCGGTGTCCTTGAAATCTTCGAGCGGATTGAAACGCTGAATCGTAAACGACTTCGCACCGATGCCGGCGATCTTCTCGTCGACATAGCGATTGAAGCCGGCGATGAGTGAGACGACGACGACAAATGCGGTGACGCCGACAATCATGCCGAGCAGGGTGAGCGCCGAGCGCAGCTTATGCGCCCAGATCGCAGCCACCGCCAGCTTAAGGGTTTCGATGAACTTCACAGAATGCCTAATTAAGCCACAAAATGCATAAAACACACAAAGATCATTGGTCGGGTTCGGTCCAAAAACTCTTTTTGCGCTTTGTGCCTTTGTAGCTGGTCTCTTTATTCCCAGCGAAGGGCCTCGATCGGATTCAAACGCGCCGCTTTCCACGCCGGCCAGAGACCGAAGATGATTCCCACCGCCGCTGAAATCCCGACGCCGACGGCGATGGCCCATAGAGGCACGTAGGCCGGCAGCGGCGAGTATTTGTTCATTAGTAAACTCGCAATCTCGCCCACGATCAAACCAGCCACGCCGCCGATCGCAGTCAGCACCACTGCTTCAATCAGAAACTGCGAGAGGATGTTTAGTCTCGTTGCTCCGACGGCCTTACGCACGCCGATCTCCTTCGTTCGTTCCGTGACGGAAACGAGCATGATATTCATCACACCGATCCCGCCGATCATGAGCGCGACAAAAGAGATCGAGGTCAGCACGAGCGCAGTGGCTCCGGTTAACTGATTGTAGACGTCCAGCAAAGAGTCCTGTGAGGAGATGCCGAAGTTGTTTGGCGCGCCCGGCGGAACGCGGCGCCGGCGTCGCAGAATGTCAGTGATCTCGTCAATCGCGGATTTGACGTACGCGCGCGAGCGCGGCCGCACGATGACGAAGAAAACCACTTCCGGAAACGGCTGATCGGGATAGTACTTTCCGAATGTCGTAATCGGAATAAAGATCGAGTTGTCACGCGACTGTCCGAAGAAGTTTCCGAGCGGCTCCATCACGCCGATCACGCGAAAGGGATTGCCGTTTATCCTGACGTCTTTATCTACCGCCTCTTCGTATGGAAACAGCGCCTGCTTTACATCGACACCGATGATCACGACGTTTGAGCGGTCCTGCATGTCGATGTCGTTGATGAAACGACCACTCGCGACATACTGCGTGTGCACGAACTCGTAATAAGGTGTGACGCCAAAGAGGATCGGCGTGTCGGTCTGTTTGTCCTGGTACCTGATGGTTGACGCGATCATACGATGAATCGGCGACACGCCGACGATCGACGGTGCTTCAGTGCGCAGCGCTTCGACGTCGTCCATCGTTAGATCTTTGCGGTGGATCTCTTCCGGTCCGGGTGGCCGGCCAAAGCTGGGTTCGAACTTCGAGACGAAGATGGTATTCGATCCGAGCGACTCGATCTGGTCCGCGAAGGCTTTGTTGAGTCCCTGGATGATCGAGACCATGAAGATGATGGTGACGACACCGACGCTGACGCCGAGGATCGTCAACGCCGAGCGCAGCTTGTTCGTGCGCAAGGTGTCGAACGCCATCAACGCCGATTCTTTTATGTCGTCAAGTCGCATGTGTTTAGCACAGCCGTTTAGAATTCAAGTCAATTCAAGTCTTAGCTGCCTAGCGTTCAACGTTTAGAGTTCAACTTCTAGCGTTGTCCGGTTCGGATTCACGCTTGCAAGCTAAAGCTTGAACTCTGAACTCTGAACTCACCTCGCAACTCCAAACTCTATTCAGCCCTGAGCGCCTCGATTGGATCCAACTTCGCCGCGCGCCACGCGGGCCACAGCCCACTTGCAATCCCGACCACTGAAGAAACTCCAACACCCAAAACCGCCGACGCAACGCTAACCAGCAGCGGAAAGCCGATCAACGCCGAGATGATGTACGCGAGCCCAAAACCCGTCGCGACACCGATCGCGCCGCCAATGGCAGTAACCATAACCGCCTCGATCAAAAATTGCGTCAGGATGTCTTTACGTCGCGCGCCAATCGCTTTGCGAATTCCAATCTCTTTCGTCCGCTCAGTAACTGACACGAGCATGATGTTCATCACCACGATCCCGCCAA
>DAIOGT010000003.1:0-1654 GCA_036745095.1 Pyrinomonadaceae bacterium | reverse complement strand
TTCGTCCGCTCAGTAACTGACACGAGCATGATGTTCATCACCACGATCCCGCCAACCACGAGCGAGATCGCCGCGACCCCAATCGTCACGATGTAAATGTTTGACGTCGCCGAGCCATAAAGATTCAAAAACACGTCCTGCGTTTCGAGGGCAAAGCCTTCATCTTCCGCATCCGCCGTTACATGGCGACGGTTTCTCATGATCGTTCTGACCTGGTCTTCCGCGGCTTCGAGTTGTTCAGTCGTTTGAACCTGGATAAACGTGACGAGGGAGCGCCTGCCGCCGTAAGCCTTCTGGTAAGTCGAATACGGAATGTAGACCACGTTGTCGCGTGAGAACCCGAAGATCGATCCTAACGGCTCCAGCACGCCGAGCACCACATACGGACGACCATCGATCCGGATCTCCTGGCCCAATGCCCTCTCGGCGGGCGCGTCGGCAAAAAGGTTCTTCAACATGTCAGGACCGATGACGCAGATCTCGCGACCCGACTCGCCTTCGCTCTCGGTCCAGATGCGCCCGACGTTGATGCTCACGCCATCGATATCAAACATCGTGATCGGATCGACACCGCGTATGCGAACGTTCTCGGCTTTCTGATCTGCGTACTTAACTGTCTCAAGCGCATTCGCGGCGATGCCAACGCGCCAGCATGCGGTACAGAGGCGCGCGATCGCTTCCGCATCCTCGTGCGTCACGTCTTTGCGCCGGTTGAACTTTATAAATTCCTCGCGCGACTTGATGATTTGCGGGTTCTTCGAGATCGTGAAGACGGTCGAACCTTGTGAAGAGAAGGTTTGGGCGACTGTCTGATTGAGACCTTTAATGATCGTGACGACGGCGATCACTGCGGCGACACCGACCACGATGCCGATGAGCGTCAACGCCGTCCGCAACTTGTTAGCACGCAGGCTGGCAGTGGCGACACGAAACGCTTCCCAAATCGCGGCAAGCCGAAACATGTTCGTGCCTCTATCTTATTCGCTCGTCTTTTTCGATTAGACCGTCGCGAATTGAAACGACGCGATGGGCGCGTGCCGCGATGTCGTGCTCGTGTGTCACGACGATGATCGTGTTGCCTTCGGCGTGGAGACGTTCAAAGAGATCCATGATCTCCATACTTGTGTGCGAGTCGAGCGCGCCCGTCGGTTCGTCAGCCAGCAGAATCGACGGATGATTCACGAGCGCACGCGCGATCGCGACGCGCTGTCGCTGACCACCCGAGAGCTCGTTGGGTTTGTGAGTCATACGCTCAGTCAAGTCCACGGCCGCGAGCGCTTTCTTCGCCATTTCATGTCGCTGCGCCGACCCGATCCCGCCGTAGATCAGCGGCAACTCCACATTGTGAAGCGCAGTGGCGCGCGCCAGCAGATTGAATGTTTGAAAAACAAAACCGACTTCCTGATTGCGAATGCGAGCAAGTTCGTCGTCGTCCATCTCGGAGACGTTCTTGCCGTTGAGCCAGTACTCACCCTGCGTCGGTGTATCGAGACAACCAATCAGGTTCATCAACGTCGATTTGCCTGAGCCTGATGGACCAATGATCGCAATATACTCGCCACGAGGGATATCAAACGACACTCCGTGCAGCGCGTGGACTGACTCGGTTCCCATCTGGTATGTCTTCCAGATGTTGCGCATCGAGATCAGCATC
>DAIOGT010000002.1:0-76996 GCA_036745095.1 Pyrinomonadaceae bacterium | reverse complement strand
CGTGATCGCTCAGTAGGAACGAGCGTGAGGCTCCACGGGGCAAGCCCGTGGCATCGCGGAGGGGTATGGTTGGAGGTGATGATGGATTCACAGATTAGTTTGCAACAGCCGATCCTGGACGGCGGCATCCGCTCGATCAATTTCTTCAACGGGCGGCTACTCAGTGCTCGCGATCTGACACGTGAACAGTCGGCCAATCGCGAAGCGGATCGACGGTTGGGACGGGCGATTGGCGAAGGCATCGTTTATGGACTTGAAGTGTCCAGCGCGAGTGCCTCGACACAGGAGTCTCCAGTCGTCACAGTCGAACCGGGTCTCGCGATCAATCGCATCGGACAAACACTGATGCTGACCGCGAAGACCGATGTCGCACTCGTCCGCCGCGCGACTCCCGGCCCTGGCAGCACTGAACCGTTTGGCGAGTGTGCACCGCTTCAGTCAGGCACGTACATCGCCGGCGCGGGCGTTTACCTTTTGACGATCGCGCCCGCGCAGGGCACGGAAGGACGCGCCGTCACACACAGTCTCGAAAACGCGACCGCAGCCTGTAACACTGACACCACCGTAACCGCCGTTCAGTTTCGTTTGATCCAACTTGACCAGCAGCTCTCAGCGACGGAAATGTTGGACCAGAACAAGCTCCGCAACCTGATCGCTTACAAATGCTTCGGCGTGGATAGCACGAGCAAGTTTCCTGTCGATCCGTTTACGACGAACCTCGAGAAATACGGACTGCTCGACAATCTGCGGCCGACGTGGCTCACGGAATGCGAAATACCGCTCGCGATTCTCTACTGGACGCTTGTCGACGGAATCAAATTCATCGATCTCTGGTCCGTACGACGTCGCCTCGGCCGCCGCCTCGCTGACAAACCGTGGTCGTTTCTCACCTCCGAGCGCACGACGCTCGAAGGCGAAGCGATGTATCTCCAGTTTCAAAGCCAGCTAAAGGATCTGATCGGTTCGGGCGTGACGCTTTCTCAGGTGAAGGCTAAGGACCACTTCAAGTACTTGCCGGCTGCGGGCCTCTTGCCCGTCGGTGGCACGGGCGGTTTCGACTACACCACGTTCTTCAACGAGATCACGATTCGACAACCGATCTTTATCGAGGGCGCGCAGCTTCGGTCGCTTTTTCAAGAGGCTTTTGAGTATCCACCCGTCGATACCGGCAGCGAGCTTGTGTTCTACCTGTACATCGTTCGCGAAAACGCGCAGTCGTCTCTTGCAGGCGCAGCGCCCACCCAGAGCTACATGGTGTTTGCGAGCGGGCACACGCTTTATCGCGGCGAGGCGCGTTATGACGTTCATCACTGGAACTTCGGCAACTTTTCTTAAAGGAGTATCGAGATGGCCCAACTACTAAATCACGCTCAACCAGGTGATGTGATCACGGCCGAGGACTGGAACCTCGTCGTTGATGCGATCAACGAACTGTTGCAGTCAGGGCAGACTACGGGCATCAAGCTGCTGGCCAGTTTACCTGCCGGCACGGATCTCGATCCGATTCGCATCGGCCTGTTGACGCAGATCACCGGTCAGAACTTTGGTTTCGCGATCGGCCAGTCGAAAGTTACCTTTGAGCAACTGGGCAGCGAGGTAGTGGTCCTTCGTCAGGATATGTTGTCGGGTTCTTCTGACGAGCGTTTGGTGTTCATCATGCCGCCGGTTCCCGGGCTCACTCCGGAAGGCGTGACCTCGACGATGCGCGTCAGCAACGGCGTCGCGACAGACCAGCGCTCCGTGATCGTGAGGCCGGTGGTGATCGATTTACTCGGCGATATGTTCGTAACGTTCCGTGGTGACACAACACCAAACCCGAACCCGAATCCCATTCTGGTTTCGCAACCCGTATCATTCTTTTACCGTTTTCAATCGGCGATCAATCAACCCGCGTCATTTGATCTGGCCGCGGAGGTGCCGGCGGCCACAGTCGCCATTCCGCCGGGTTTTGTCGACTCGATCGAGTTTCGCGATCAGGGTAACCAGGTGATATCGAACAAACGCATCGAGCTTGGAAAGAACGAGACGCGAAACATCACCGTGCGTATTCCGAGTGTTCCGGCCACTTTCAACAATCAGAGGTTCACCCTCCGGGTGAAAGCCACTTCAGGCAACGTCACCGGCAACGATCAACGCGAGTTTCCGGTCGGCACGCCCGTCGTCGAAACCGATCCGATGATCGAAATGGCGCAAACCACCCACACTGTTTTTGACATACCAACTGGACAGGTGGATTCCAACACGGCAAATGGCCGGCTCGAAAACGGTTCGTCAATCTTTCTCAAGGTCGGAAAGGTTATTCACATTCCGTTCAACGCCAGCCTCAAAACATCGGGAACGTACACCATCACGATTCAAGCGAAGCAAGGCACAACGCTTACAAACTGGACGCTTGCGCTTATCAACACGCCGGGGACTATCAACGCGCCAAATGGAGATGCGCCAAGAGTTTTCACTTTCGCAGTGAATCCAAATGCCGGCGCAGTTGCGAATGGCTCGATCGTGTTCCGAGTGAAACGTACGGGAGTGGCAACGGAGTGGTCCAAGGAGTTCAGTGTGCAGTTGTTAACGTAAGTTGATGTCCGCTAAGGCGCGACAACCAAACAAAGCCTGCGTGTCAGGCTAAACAAGGAGAATCATCATGGCAACATCTATTCCGAGTGCAGCCGGCGTGCCTGGCATCAGCGGCCCGCCAAATTGGCTTGGCGGAGCGGGCGTAGACCTACGGTTGGACGATGTGCGCTGGCGCGGGGCGATCAAACGCACGTTCGGGAATGGCGCTTCGGGAGGCGATTTCTTCCGCGCGACTCAGGCGATGGAAGGTGCAGAGCAGTTTGTTTACATCACTTTTCGCGCGGGCTTCGCACAGGAGCTCGACACTGCTCACGACTTCGTTTGGCTCGGTCTCATGAAGAGCGGCGGCGCCAGCGCGATCGTGATCAAGATCCAGGTGCACCCGGCAGGCTTTACTCCCGCAGGACCACCATCAGCAAACCCACTCGGCAACGTCCAGGACATTCAGGTGTTTTCGCTCTCTGGCGGCGTGTGGAACCTGGAACCCAGCGACCCGACGTGGATCAACGCCAACGCCCGTTACTATCTTCAAAGCGCAACTGACGATCCGCTGGATCCGAACAGCCGTTGGGCAGTGCAAATCAAGATCAAAGCCAAGAACGCAGGCACGCTGCTCGACAACGATGGGCCAAACATCGGCACGGGTTTTCAGATGTGGTACGTCATGCGCGGATCAGTCGGCGGTAATCCGACGATCCTCGCGGAGTATCGCATCGACGGCGGGTCGACTACGCCGCTGAATCTGAACAGCAGCGTCTTTCCGCAACCAGCGGGCATTTGGGATTTGTTCAATCTTACCGCGGGTGCGGCAACGTCAGGCGGCGTCGCGTTGTACTGGGGCGACGTGCTCGTTTCAAATGGTGCCTACGGCGAAGGTTCGACTATCGACAACGGGCAGCCAAACACTTTCATTTGCCGCCCGCGCAACTATTCGACTGCCAACATTCCAGCGCAAAATATCAACGCTACGTTTCGCATCGCGAACTGGGGTTCAGTCGGCGGCGATCCGAACCAAATAAACTTCAACGACTCCGAGTGGGCATACGTTCCGGGCAATAGTGAGAACGTTCCAGTTCAGGCGAGCCTCGACGTTGGTCCAATAGCCGCGGGCGACCCTCCTCCTCCGGGCGTTAATCCGATCGCGCTTCCTGTCAACCCCATGACGTTGCCGGCAGGCAAGAGCAAACACCAGTGCATTCTGTGCACGATGTCCGGTACGAACCTCAATTTCCTGAACGACGCGATCTACCAAAACATGAACTACGACAGTGCTTCGCTGCTCACACGCGAAGCGGAGATCAGCATCGCAACGCTCAAGCCGTTTTCTCCCGAGCCGCGAGACGTTTACCTCGCTCTCGAAAAGATAAACATGGTGAAGAACACGCCGGCCGGAACAAACGAGGGACGCTTTCTCGAAGCCAGTTTCAAACGTGCAATGGAGAAAGGCGGCGAGCTGGCCGAGAAGTTGAAGAGAGCCCAGGGCATGCTCTCGGATGTTGGTGAAGGAGCTTCAGTTGAAAGGCTCGAAGGTTTACTCGAAACGCTGCAAGCGTCGCTTTTAGCCATCAACGAGAAAGGCCGGGAAGAGCTCAGTCAATTGCTTGCGCACATGCGCCCGTGGCTCCTCGAAGTCGCTCCCAATGAGCCGGCGGCGAAGCGACTGGCGAAGGCCCTCATCCGGCTGGCCGACTTTTTCGAAGGCTCTGCGGAAGACAAAGAGTCGTTGCTGGATGCCTTGAGGACCGAGCTCACCGCATGGCTGTCGTCAGTTGGCAACGATCCCTCGACTCTTCAGAGCGGACCGGCAGTTTTCCTTGCCATAAAGGCTTACAACGACAACGCCTTCGGCAACGACGCGTTGTCACGCGCGGTCGAGAATCTCGCGCATTGGTTGCAATCAAACCGTTCACCCACCTCGCTGCCGCCGGTTGTCGATGAGTTGATCGCTGTGTTAGCGCGGATGTCAGGGGGCGACAAAGTGAGTCCAGGGGCGGCTTCGTTTGCACGCGATGTTGCAAGGTGGCTCAGCGGCTCATCAAGACTGGAGATCCTCGTTCACGTGTTGTCGGAAGCCGGCTTGACTGAGGAAGAGTTGGACCAGGTGTTTCCGACGTTCCGCATTCACGTCTATCACGACACGGGCTTCCGCGACACGGCCTCTGACGGCACACTGCGGCCCGTCCTGAAAGCACAATCATCGTTTGGACTTTACGTCTATCACGAAGGAAGTCTGGAGGGATGGCAAACGGCGATTCAGGGTGCGCAACGTATCGAGGACAATCTTTATCTGCTTGCGGTGCCTAATGAAAGCAGCTCGAAGATCAAAGTGACGGTACAGGCCGTTGAAGAAGGCGACGAGCGCATACCGGAAGATCCGATTCGGCCTAAGGACGGCGGTGGTACCCAACCTGGCTATGAAAGTAAGAGGGGTTGCTTGTACGCCCTCTTGAAGTTGTTCGGTTTCAAATAAGGCGCGGTAATGCTTGGTACTCTCAACGATTCCACAATCCTGAGGCTGCGGGTCAAGGGCAGCGATCTTGACCCGCTCGCCTTGCGTGGGCGTTTGGAAAACCTTTTTACTGAAGTCTCATTGCAACCGCGGCTTCCTCCTTCGGCCACTCTCTTTATCCGTAAACTCAACGATCCATTGCCCCGTGCTATTCGACTTGACGGTCCGCACGCGCATGCGCCGCTCGCGTGGCGGCATGCGTTTCAGACGAGATTCGAACAACTCGTTTCCAGCGCTGCACGCCCGGCGTTTGGGTTTGTTTCCGATAGCGCGGAGTCAGTGGTTTTTTACGACTACGCCGAACTGCTTTCGAGTTTGACTGCTGACTGGTGCAGTGGCTCTGCGATGACGCGATGGTGGTGGCAGGCGTTGATCAAGCGCGGCGACTTGTCGCAGCTGATCAAGCAATACTGGCGCGAAAAGATTGAATATGTGCCGGCGGCGCTTGAACATCTGGTTAGACGAGGTGTGGTTGTCGAGTTTGTGAGCGCGTTGAGTGATGAAGAAGCACGCGAGATGGTCCAGCGCGTGATTCGTGCGTTTGGGTTAACGCGGATCACGCGGATCAAAGCAACGGATTTTTTCCGTTTAGATGTCGCGCTTGAAGTGGGTGTTGCGACGGAAGTGGTTGACGTTGCGCAGGTGAGGAGTGAGATGCCGTGGCGGCATGTGGTCCCGGAGAGTGTCACACCGCGGCTGCGGCCGGCTCAGCAGTTCTTTGTTGGGATTGCGTTAATGGTCCAACGCGCTCCCGCGCGTGCGCGAACGTTGAGTTTCGCGCGTGAAGTCGAACAGTGGGTTCAGGCCCAGTCAATCGTGGAAGAGCCTCGCTTACCAGAGCTTGTCATCGACGGCGTACCTGACGTTCTATCCTTTGAACGCCCGAAATCCATGACACCAATCCGCGAAAATCCAATTTATGTGGATCCGGTGGCTCTCAACCCCGATTCCCCGCCGGAGGGATCTGTGTCATCCGTGGTTAAGGAACCAGAACAGATCAAGGTCGGCAATGCAATTTTCCGTTACGAAGAACCTGTAACACCCGAGGTTCCGATAGAGTCCCCGACCACAGTCATTCAAAGCGATCCGATTATCGAAACACCGGAAACGCCTATGACTGTGAGTGCATCTGAACCGCTCGATGCCGTCACGATCGAAACGAAATTCGGTGGCATCTTCTACCTCGTCAACCTCGCGATCTTCATGGAGATCTACAGTGACTTCACGAGCCCGGTTGAACAGTTTCACGACGACCTAAGCATCTGGGAATTCGTGGCGATCGTCGCGAAGGAAATCGCTGCGGATGAAGTCGACGATGATCCGATCTGGGAGTTGCTCGTTAATCTCGCCGGCCGTGACGATGAAGATGCAGAGACGAAACCAGAGTGGTTGATCGATCTGCTTCCCAAACTACGCGCCCGTCTCATCCTCGCGCTCGGCATCGATGAGAACACGAATCTCGCCCGTATCCTTCTCCATCATCACGCCAAAGTAACCGTCACACCGACACATCTCGACGTCTTTTTCTCCCTCAGCGACCACCCCATCGAAATACGCCTCTCAGGTCTGGACCGTGATCCCGGCTGGGTTCCCGCCGCCGGCAGATTCATTGCTTTTCACTATGACTAAGACGATGCGAAAAAATCTATTCGACGGTTTGCGGCCGACTCCGGCTGAGCACTTCAAGCTGTATTTTTATGGAGCCGTCCTTAGCCTCTTCCATCATGTGGTCCAGGTGTACGGCTCGAGTGAAGCCGCCTTCAAGGAATTCCCATTTCTTGTCGGCTACAACAACGAACTCGCGGACGGTGGTCTCGCCGGAGTCCATTCAACTGAAGCCGTGTCGTGGTGGCTCGAGTCGCTGCAAGCGTGGGAGCAAAAAGCAGAAGGGCACCTGCCGTTGGAAGCTCTCCGCAAAGCCGCGGGCTTGGACCATTCGGCGCTCATCCTGCTGATGACCGTCGGCCTGATCGAAGAGGACCTGCGCTTCGGGGTCGTCTTTGAAACGATGCAGGGCTCGCCCGGTCAGCATCGCGCCACGCCAAGCTTGCTCAACACGTGGGGACGCGACGAAGCGCACTGGCGCGACGCGCGCGCGAACCTGCGACAGATGCGAGAGATGGGTTTGGTGCGGGTTGTAAATCCCGAGTCTCCGCGTCTCGAATGGGCGCTGGAAGTTCCGAGTGCGTTGTGGGATGCATTGCGCGGCGAGCAGAACAACGTGCCGGGTCACGGCATGCGCTATCGCAGACCGAGTGAGCTCGCTGGCATGGATGATCTGATCCTGCCCCAGGACATTCACGAAAAAGTGCGCGCGATCCCGAGGCTTTTCCTCGCAGGCGAAGCGCAAACGCTGCTCGTGCGCGGCGCTTATCGAAACGGAAGACGTACGATCTTCGGCGCGATTGCGCGCGAGCTCAACCTCGGACTGCTTGAAATTGAAGGCATCACCAGTCCACACGACGAACGATTCCGCGTCGCTGGACCACTCGCCACGGCGCTCAACGCGCTTCCTGTCATCGTCCTCGATCTCGAACCACGCGAAAGCATTCAGATCCCGCGTCTGACGGCGTGCGAGTCGCCGAGCGGCATCGTGTTAAGCAAGCAAGGCGGCGTCAGTGGTGACGGAGCAGAACACGCCCTCGTGATCAATCTCGACATGCCCGCGCCGAGCCTGCGCAAGCATCACTGGCAGCGCGCCTGCAAAGAAAGCAAACTGCGCAATCCGGACGCTATCAGCGAACGTTTTCGTCTGACTTCGGGAAACATTCATCGCGTCGCCCGTCTGGCTGAGTCTTACGCCGCCCTCGCTAAGCGCAACGAGATCACGATCGCCGACGCACAACGCGCGACTCGCTCGTTGAACCGGCAGATTCTCGACTCACTCGCGATTCGCTTGTCCGCATCGGGCGACTGGTCTCAGCTCGCTGTCAGTGGAGAAACGCGACGCGAGCTCGAAAATCTTGTCAGCCGTTGTCGCCATCGCGAGCATCTGCAATCGCAAGTCGGCGCCACAGCAGGCGCGGGCGTGCGCGCTCTCTTCACTGGTCCAAGTGGTACAGGCAAGACGCTGGCCGCGCGCCTTTTGGCCGCAACGCTCCAGATGGACGTTTACAGGCTCGACCTTTCGAGCGTCGTAAATAAATATATCGGAGAAACTGAGAAAAATTTAAACCTGGTCCTATCACGTGCCGAAGAGCTCGACGTCATCCTGCTCCTCGATGAAGGCGATTCACTCCTGACACAACGCACGGGCGTACAAAGCTCAAACGATCGTTACGCAAATTTGGAGACAAATTTCTTACTTCAACGACTTGAATCGTTTGACGGGATCCTTCTCGTTACGACAAACGCAGGCGAACGGATCGACAACGCGTTCCAGCGCCGCATGGACGTAGTGATCTCTTTTTCGCCTCCTTCGCCGCCGGAACGTTGGGCCATCTGGCAGCTCCACCTTCCCTCCGATCACACTGTGGATTTTTCGTTGTTGGAAGAAGTGGCAGGACGCTGCGTGCTCTCCGGTGGTCAGATCAAAAACGCTGCCCTGCACGCGTCGTTACTCGCACTCGAGGATGGCGGCATCGTCACGTCCGCGATGGTGGGCGCCGCGATAGAACGCGAGTACCGCAAGGCGGGCGGCGTTTGTCCTCTGCGCCGCAACTGAGCCTTCCCAGGAAAGGAGCAGGAGATCCATCTCGGCAAACATTCGCACAACCAAACCGGCCGTCACTCCGCCACGCGCGCCAACGCCGGAACCCGCTCCCACAACGCGCGCGACGTCTACACCGGCCACCTCCGCCGCTCCGCCTGCAGTGCGTTTGAATGTGGCGCCGATAATAATGTTCGGCAAGGAGTATTACCGAACGCGTCGCGAAGGCAAGCTCATAGAGCTTCCGAGTGACATGACTGCCTCGGAAGTCGCGCAGCTCGAAGCGGACGCGATCGCGAGCGAACAGAAACTCGGGAAAGGACCTCCACCGCAGCCGGTTCCTGACGTAAAGAAACTCGACAAGAAAGAAGACAAGAAGACCCAGCTCAAGCCTCACCCAAAGGGCAAAAAGCCCGGCAAAGGAAAACGCAAGGCCGCATCCGGCGCGGGCGCGGCGGCTGCAATGCTGAAAGCAGTCGGCGCCAGCAAAGTCGCTCAATACCTCGCGTCGAAAGCCGCGCCGGTCGTGGGCAAAGGCTTCAGCAATCTAAACAAACTGCGGCAAAACCAGCAGAAGCACGACAGCGCCGACGAGAAACGCGCGCAGTCTGAACAAGCAGTTCTGATCCCCGCCAGCGAGAACCAGTCAAAGAGTAATGCGGGCCAAGTCAACGTCGTCAGCGATCGTCCCGCGCCCAAAGTTGACGCGAGTAAAGGCAAGCAAACGCTTCAGGAAACGTTACGGGCAAACGTGCCACGCAAGGTCGAAGACGTAGACAACTTCAAGCGCGACAAGAAAGCCCAGCACACCGGCGCAGAGGTGATGAAGGTGGTCCAGGTCGACAAGAGTTCCGTCGTCTCGACCTTCCAGGACATGGGCCACACGCCGCCGCCCGCTCCGCGCGAATTTGAACCGGAGCCGTTGCCACCACCCGAGGCGGCGCCGCCAACCGCCGCGCTCGGTCTCGGCAAAGACGGCATCGCGCCGTTGCAAAAAGAGCACACCGACGTTTCCAAGTACACCAAAGAAGCGGACGGCAAGCTGAAGGAAGAAGGCGTCACGCAAGACCAGCTCGACATGGTCGACAGCGGTGATCTCGCGGTGGCGAACAAAGAGAAAAAAGGAATGGAGAAAACGGCGCAGACCGAGCCGCTCGCCGTGCAGAAGTTTGCGCAGGACCAAAATAAGAAAGTCGAGCAGGATTTAAAACAGGAAGAGACGAAGAAGCGCGCTGAGATGGCCTCCCGACGTAAGGCGAACCTCGGCGTCACTGGTCAGAAGCAAAAAAACACAAAGAGCGCGCTCGAGAAAAAGCGCGAAGAAGTCGCCGCGAAGATCAACGGCATCTACACGGCCGCGCAAGACAAAGTTAAAAAGAAGCTTGCCGACCTCGAGACGCAGTCGATGAAACGCTTCGACGCCGGCAACGCAAAAGCCACGCAGGATTTTGAAGACAACGTCAACAGCGAGCTCCGCGCGTTCAAGGCAGATCGTTACTCCGGCTGGTTTGGCTGGGCCAGAAGAGTCCGTGACTGGTGGAAAGGCATGGACGATCTGCCGGCCGTCAAGGAGATCTTCGAACGCAACCGCGAGAAGTTTGTCGCCACGATCAACAAGCTTGTCGAAGACATCACTGCCGATAACAAGAAAGTCATTCAGGAGTGCAAAGACGAGCTTCAAAAAGCACGCACCGAAATCAAAGACTATGTTGACAAGCTGGGGCCGAGCCTCAAAGACATCGGCAACAAAGCCGCCGAGGAGATGAACTCGAAGCTCGACCAGATGGACACGTTCATCGCCAAGAAAGAAGAGGACCTGCAAAATCAGCTCAAAGACAAACAAACGGCCGCAATCAAAGCCATCGACGAGAAGATCGAGAAGATGAAGGAAGCGATGGCCGGCGCACTCGCGAAACTCGGCAAGTTGTTGTTATGGGCCGCGAAGAAGTTCTTCACGTGGGCGCTCGGGAAGTTTGGGTTTTCGCTGTCGGATATCGAAAGCATCATCAACAAAGGCGCGGCCGTGTTGAAGGCAATCTTTACTGGGCCGATCCGGTTTGTGAAGAACCTGATGAGCGCTGCTATCACCGGTTTCAAAAACTTCGGCAAAAACTTTCTCAAGCATCTCAAAGACGCGATTTTCGAGTGGCTCACCGGCTCGCTCGAAGGACTGACGTTGCCGCAAACGTGGGATCTCAAAGGCATCATCGGCATAGCGTTACAGATGATTGGTATCACTTACGCAAATCTTCGCCATCACATGGTGTCGGTAATGACCGAGCCTGTTGTCGCCGGGCTGGAAAAAACCCTCGACATCGTGAAAACGCTGATGATCGAAGGCCCCATGGCCGCGTGGGAACAGTTGAAACAGATCGCAGGCGATATGCGTGACGCGTTTGTTCAGGCAGTTAAAGATTACGTCAAACAAAGAATCATCGAGGAGGCTATCAAGACACTCGTATCCCTGTTTATCCCCGGCGCTGGAATTATCAAAGCCATCATCGGCATCTACGACACGATCGTCTTTTTCATCAAGAAAGCTAAAGACATTATCAAGATGATCGGCAACTTCCTGAGCTCCATTGCGGACATCGCAGCGGGAAACATCGGTGCTGCCGCCGAAGCGATGGAGCAGGGTCTCGCGCGTGGCTTGTCTCTCGTGATTAATTTTCTAGCGGCGCTGCTTCGTCTTACCGGCGTTACCGCCCGGATCCGGGACGCGATTCAAAAGATACGCGCGAAAGTGGATGACGTGATGCTGAAAGTGGCGAAGTGGATTGCGGGGAAGGCGAAGCCTTTGATTAACAGAGGAGTCACCGCGGTTAAGACTGGAGCCACATCGGTAGTGAAGTGGTGGAAGGCGCGCAAGAAATTCAAGATCGGCAAAGTCTCCCACGAGTTGTACATGGAAGGTGAGCAAAAAGCCGCGAAGCTGATGATACAGAGCACGCCGAAGATTCTGGAGCACGTGATCGGCTCGCTTCGTACCGGCAATCCAAAAGGCAAGAAGCTCACGGCCATCGAAACGATCGAGCTGCATGCGAAGAAGATCAATAAATTAAAGGCAGAAAAGGGTGACAGTTTCGGGCAGGAAGCCGGTCAGGAGATCATGCAGTCGCTCACCATCATCGCGGCCAATTTGGAGACGGCTGGTCTAACGCCGGTGCCGAAGACGAAAGTTGACTTTGATCCAAAGACGGGCGAACCGAAAGCAAAAAAGATGGTCGCGAATCCGCTCACCATCGACCCTGGTGGTTTGGCAGGCAGCGCGCCGCACCAGGAGAGCAAGCTCTGGAAGGCCGTCAACCAACGAGAGAACGTGTATGTTCGCGGGCACTTACTCAATCATCACGTACATGGACCAGGCGAAAACAGAAACCTCGTGCCAATCACTCGCTCCGCCAACACCACCATGGAGACGCAGGCGGAACACTTCATTAAAAAAGCCGTGATCGGCGAGGGTAAAGTTGTCCGCTTCACGGTTAAAGCCGAGGGTAAACACGGCACGCGCAAGTTCATCCCGCAAGAAGGCGAACTTCCTCTCCAGGTACTGCTGAGTGCTGTAGAACTCCAGGAGGGCGATGGCAGTTGGAAAACGGAAGGGCCTGCGCTTCTCAAGGACTATCCGATTCCAAACATCCTGCCCAAAGACGAGCCGGTCGGGACCGTGCATGTAGAAGTCAACCTCAGCAAGGGGACTCGAGCGCAAATCGAGCAAATTGAAGGCATTGGACCAGTACTCGCCGATCGCATCGTAAAACTCAGAAACAAACTTGGCGGCGAGTTTCACAGATATGAGGACCTGAGGGATGTCGAGGGTATCGACGACGCGAGAATCATTGCTCTAAGAGCGAACGAGTGGGTCAAGCTGTTTTAGATGTCAGCAACTGCGCCACGCACAACTGCAAACGTTCCGGCCCCGGTCGAAAACCGGGCCGTGCCTCGACGCGCGCCGCGAGTTGCTGAAACGAAAAACGTCTCACGCAAAGGCGCAAAGCCGGGGAGAAACACGTCCCACGTGCTTGGTGCGTTTGCGCCTTTGAGTGAGAATCCGTCTACGTACGTAAACCTCACCGTCACGAGGCATCAACCGAAGGACGCTCTTATTCAAGTCGTCCAGCCGCCCGCTGATGTCGCGCCGCCAACTTTGACGCTCGGTCGTCCTGCAAGTCAGGTACTCAAAGATCACACTCTCAAAAAACTCGAATCAACAACCGTCACGAGCACGGGCGCGCCACTCCCGGTCGCCGTAAAGAGTCCTCTGACGCACAGCTTCTCAGTCGATCTCACACCCATCCGCGTTCACACCGATGCGCGGGCGCAACTCACCGTCAGAAGCTTGAACACGCGCGCGTTTGCTTACGGGCACCACATCTTTCTTGGACCAGGCGAGTCGCCGACCGACTTGCGTCTGATGGCGCACGAAGTCGCGCACGTGGTCCAACAAAGTCGCGGCGCGGTATTGCAACACTTCACGCCCGGTGGCGGCGATGCCCTCGAACATGAAGCCGAGCGCGCTTCAGCCGCGGCGATGCGTGGCGACAAGTTCAACGTGCAGCAGCGAGCGACTCCGCGTCCTCAGGGATTTTTGGGAATCGACATTGAAATTCCCGATCCGCTCGAGTGGCTCGCCGGCAAGGCGAATTCGATCCCGGGCTTCCGCATGTTGACGATCATCCTCGGCGTAAATCCGATCAACATGAGCCCCGTGGATCGAAGCGCCGCCAACATCCTGCGCGCATTGATCGAAGTCATGCCGGGCGGCACCCTCATCACGCAGGCGCTCGACAACCACGGCATCTTCGAGAAAGCCGGCGCGTTCGTCGAAGAGCAGATCAACGCGCTCGGGCTGACGGGTTCTATGATCAAGTCAGCCGTGACGCAGTTTATCGACGGTCTGGATTTGCCTGGCGATCTGATCAGTCCTGGGGCCACCTGGGAGCGCGCCAAGAAGATCTTCACCGCCCCGATCGATCAGATAACGGAAACGGCCGTCAATCTCGTCACCGGCATCATCGAGATCATCAAGGACGCGATTCTCAAACCGATCGCGGCGCTCGCCGAAGGTACCGAGGGCTACAACCTGTTGAAGGGCGTGCTCGGTAAAGATCCGATCACGGGCGACCCGGTGGATCGCAGTGCCGAAACATTGCTTGGACCACTGCTCAAGATGATTGGTCTCGGTGATGTTTGGCAGAAGATGCAGGAGTCGAAGGCGATTCCGCGCGCGTGGCAGTGGTTCCAGACCACGCTTTCGCAATTGATCGGTTTCGTCAGCGAGATCCCGACGCTGTTTCTGACTGCGTTCAAGTCGCTCACGCTCGAAGACATCATTCTCGTTCCCAAAGCCTTCGCGAAACTTGCGGCCGTGTTCGGCGGCTTCCTCGGCAAGTTTGTGAGTTGGGGCGTCGACGCGATGTTCCAGTTGCTCGAAATCGTGTTCGACGTGGTCAGCCCCGGCGCACTTGGTTACGTGAAGAAGACGGGCTCGGCGATGAAGAGCATCTTCCAGAACCCGTTGCCTTTCGTTGGAAATCTCGTCAAAGCCGCCAAGCTCGGGTTTACAAATTTCGGCGCTAACTTTGTCACGCATTTAAAGAAGGGACTTATCGACTGGCTCACGGGATCCCTGCAAGGCGTCTACATTCCGAAGGCGCTCTCGCTAGTTGAATTCGGTAAGTTAGCCCTCAGCGTGCTCGGAATTACGTGGACGCAGATACGCACGAAGATCGTGAAGGCACTCGGGCCCAACGGCGAGATGATCATGAAGGGCCTCGAAACAGCCTTCGACGTCGTCAAGGCGTTAGTGACCGGTGGCCCGGCTGCGGCGTGGGAAGTCATCAAAGACAAACTGACCGGACTAAAGGATCAGATCGTCAGCGGCATCATCTCGTTTGTGACCGAAGCAGTCGTGACCAAAGCGATACCGAAACTGATCGCGATGTTCATTCCGGGCGCAGGCTTCATCTCAGCCATCATCTCGATCTACGACACGGTCATGGTCTTCGTGAACAAGATTTCGAAGATCATTCAGGTCGTCACCGCGTTCATCAACTCGATCGTCGCGATCGCGCAGGGCAACATCGGCGCCGCGGCTGCGAAGGTCGAAAGCATTTTGGGCGGCCTGCTTTCTCTCGCGATCAGTTTTCTCGCGGGCTTCGCCGGACTCGGCAAAGTTGCCGACAAGGTCATGGGCGTGGTGAACAAGGTTCGCGCCACTGTCGATAAAGCGCTCGACACCGCGATCAACTTCATCATCGGCCAAGCGAAAAAGCTGTTTGCGAAGCTCTTTAGCAAGAAGAAGGATGAAGAGAGTCCAGAGGACCGGCTGAAGAAGGCCGTCGCCGCAATAAAACCGTCCGTAGAAGCCATGCTGGCCAAAGGCAGCAAGGGCCTGATCTTCAGGGCCAAGCTGCTCGGCTGGAAACTGCAGTATAAATTGACTTCACTTGAAGTAACCGGTGACAACCTCGTCGCGACCGTCAATCCCAGTGCGCCTATCACGCGAATTTTGAAACAGGAGTCAAGCCTGATTCGCGTTGAAACACACGCTGCCTGTGTGGCCGTCGCGAGTTTGCCCGAGGTTGTTAAAGCCGCCGAAGATATAGTGAAACAGAAAAAGGGCGGTCGCGGCACGATGGAAAAACCGATTCTGGTCGATCCACGCGGCGGACTATTGGGCGCGGCAGTCGCTCAACAACAGGGCCTGGCAACGAAACCATTCGAAACCACAGTGTTCCAGATTCCCGGGGCCGAGACGCCGGTCACTACTCTCCAGACGTTCTCACCGTCGCCGTCGCACACGATTGTTGGACCAAGGAGTTCGCCTGATCCGATCGGCAAATACAAAGATTATCAAGAGCATCTAGCGGCGCGTGGGCTCACGGATACTGACGCACGTGTAGCCGTCGCGTTGCTCGCAGCGGGCCAACCGCTTCCGGCAAACCTGAAGCCACATGAGGGATTCCTTGCCGGATTAACATTCCTGCTTGGCTCAACAGAACCTGCACGGATTCCGTCTCAGGCTGCGGCTCTGCCACCAGCGACCAAACAGGCCTCGGCGGCGGGATTGCCACACATAACACCTGCGGGGCCGGTCGGCGCGGTGCGCGGAAACATTGCGGCCGACGTACAGGCAGGTGTGCCCGGAGCAACTCCGCCATCCACGCCGGCGGATCCCGCGGTTGTTAAGACTGTTATCAATACTCAATTGGTCCAAACCGAAAATGCGATCGTCGCGGAGCTCGAGTCAGGTCAACTTGTCTTCTCGTCGCCGGCCGCAATGAGAAACTTCCTCAAGACAGAATTACAAGGGAAGGTTAAGGACAATATTATGAAGGCCTTCAACGTCGGTAAATAACAAGGAGGGACAAAATGCCAACTATCAGAATGCTTCTTAAAAGTAGTGTTACTCGCGGTGAGGTCGAGTATATGGCGCTCGACTACAACTGGCAGCTCTACACGAGACAGGACCCTGACTCGACGGGAAGTTACGTGGTTTGGGTTGATGGGGAAGGTGATCAGCAATCGGTAATCATCTACACAGAAGACGCGCTTGCGGAACTTCGTTACATCAATGTCGAGGGCGAGAATGCACAGGCTGTCGCCGACCAAATCAGGGCATCAGTGGCGACGTATTCGCGGGAAGAGTTGGAAGAAGCCGTCGCCCGCGCGACTGGACCGGATGAATGGATGTCTGCACTCAGAAAGTTGGGGACAAGTTTGACGAAGAATTTCGAGCAGTCCGCCTTCGATGCATTATCCAAAGGACTGGTCCATGCGGAACCGCGCGTACGGCTGGCGGCGCTGGCCGCGATTGGTTTTCCGGCGTGGCCCGAATTCCTTGAACCAGTAGGAAAGCTTCAGGAAACGGATAGCGATATCAGAGTTTTACGGCGAGCTGCACGCCTTTTCGGTCTCTTGCAAAAAGGTAGCCAGCCGAGTGACAACGGCGCCGCAACAACGGAACAGTAAATAGGACCACCAATCATGTATCTCGACTCAGTAAAACTACT
Source organism: Pyrinomonadaceae bacterium (assembly GCA_036745095.1). Classification (GTDB taxonomy): domain Bacteria; phylum Acidobacteriota; class Blastocatellia; order Pyrinomonadales; family Pyrinomonadaceae; genus PSRF01. The sequence continues at coordinate 60,249 of DAIOGT010000002.1, read as the reverse complement.
GCAAATGCAGGTCGGCTATGGCGACCTCGGAATGTATGGCAGCCTCGGCTATGAAGGCCGGCAGGTCACGGTGCGCAAGCAGCAGTATCAACACGCGGTCAGCGCGCATCCGCCGGCGCGGTTGCGTTTTCATGTGGAGCGACGCTTTGCGAGTTTCAGTTGCCAGGTCGCGCTGAACGACGACGTGCCCGCGGGCTTGTCTCACGCGGATTTCTCCGTCGTCGCGGACGGTCGCGAAGTCGCCAACGAGCCGTACGTGCAGGCCGGTGAACCACCGCGGCCACTCGTCGCGGACATCAGTGGCGCTGAATACCTCGAGCTGGTCGTGCGTACGAGCCGGTGGGAACACTCGCATGCCGTTTGGCTCGATCCACAGGTTGACGAATCGCCCGCGCCTGTCACGCATCTGTTCGATAGTTTGAGCCGCGCAGAGATGGTCGTTCCGGAGCGGTTGCCACGCACCGAACGCTGCATCGCCACCGTGGTCTCACCCGGATTCGAACACCTGCTCGACGACATGCTTGGCTCGCTCTATGCAAACGGTTGCGTCAGCGACGCGCTCGTGGTCGTCTTCGTCCTCAATGGAAACGAGGCGTGCGAACGAGTGATTGCGAAGTACAAAGCAACCGCAGTGCGTTGCCACTCTCGGGCGGGCCTGAATCCGATGAGCAAAGCGGTGATGTACTCGACGGCGCGCGTCGTCGATGCAAAGCATTACGTGTGTCTCGATGCGGACATGGTCGTGCTTGGGGATTTGCGCCCGATCTTCGTAACGCTCGAAGCGCTGCCTGCGGGACGGATACTCGTCTGTCGCGAAGGCAACAGTCATTACGCCAATCATCTCGGCTACGCAATTGGATCGATCTACGGTGGCGGGCAGGCGGACTTGACGAAGCTCGGCGTCACGCCTGAAGAGCAATCGTATTCACTGGTGGTCAACGATGGCCTCTTCGCCGGTGATCAGACCGCATTGCGTGCGCTTGACGGCGCGATACGCGCGATGCCGCAGGCCTGCGCGTGGGTTGACGCGCACAGCCAGGTGAAGTGGCGAAACCAGTTCATCTTCAACGTCGCGCTTGCGCGTTTGCAGTGCGGCGTTGAACTCGATCCGCTCTACAACGTGCAGCTTCACGTGCATAACGTCGACTTTTTCGAGCAGGGGTCGCGATTACGCGCGACGTGGCGTGGGCGCGAGCCGCGTGTGCTGCATTTCAGCGGTGGCGCAAAGCGAAAGTATCCGCAGTGGCAGGGCAAGTTTTCGATCGAAGATCCGCTTGCGGGTAAGACGACGGGCGACAGCTATGCCGTGTTTGTCGAAGCGTTGCGCGCGTGGCTTGGTCGTCATGGAGTAAACGCGCTCGCGTGGTCCTTTTATGGGTTGACGAGTGGCGACAGCGCGGTTGTGAAAGATCCGTCCACGATGCCGTTGCTCGCAACGTTGCATTACGTGATTCGGTCGAATGGTTGTGTCCGTGTTCTCGAAACGGGGACGGCGCGCGGCATTTCGGCTGCATGTCTTGCTTCCGCCGTTGCTCACCGTGATGGTGGTCGCGTTGTCACGCTTGATCCATTCAATCATGCGGGACGGGAAGAGCTTTGGGCCATGTTGCCTGAGAATTTTCAAAGCTGCATTGAATCGCGGCATGTCGATTCGATTGAGGGAATGCAGGCAGCGATCGATGCCGGTGAGATTTATGAGGCGGTGTTGTTGGATTCGTTGCACGAAGCTGAACACGTGTGGGCCGAGTTTCAACTCGCTGTTCAGCTCGTTTGTCCGGGTGGTCTGATTTTGATTCACGATGCAACTTACGCGGGTGGAACAGTACCGCTGACACTCGCTCGCATCGAGGCCGCTGGTTACAACGTCGTCCGGCTGTGGGCGGCGGATGGCGGCACGCCTGAGGACGATCGACTCGGTCTTGCCGTGATCGAGAATCGTCGACGAACGGAAACTTAACCGCGGATTGGAGAGTCGAGCATGCCGTACATGGAAGATTCGCTGCACCTGACGTTGAGCGAGATTATTCCGCTCATGCAGCAGCGCATCATGAACGAGTCGACTTACTTTGGCGTGCAGACGTGGAAGAGTCCGATCGATTTCTGGATCTACCAGGAGATGATTTACGAGCTCAAGCCGGATGTGATCGTCGAGATCGGCAATCACTCCGGCGGCAGTACGCTCGCACTCGCGCACATCTGCGATTCTCTCGGTCGCGGGCGTGTTATCGGTCTCGATATCTCGCACAGCGCGGTCGATGCGTCAGTAAAAGCTCATAACCGAATCACGCTGATCGAAGGCGACGCCTGCGCGAACTTCGATCACGTTGCGAAACTTATAAAACCGGATGACGAGGTGCTCGTAATCGAAGACAGCTCACACACGTTCGACAACACGCTCGCGGTTTTGGAGACGTATTCGCCCTTAATCAAACCGGGTGGCTACTTCATCATCGAAGACGGTATCTGTCACCACGGCTTAAATGGTGGTCCATCACCTGGACCTTACGAAGCCGTGGAAGCTTTCGTCAGCCGCAACCACGATTTCGTGATCGACAGAAGCCGCGAAGCTTTTCTGATCACGTGGAACCCAAAGGGCTACTTGCGAAGATCGTAGTCATGAAGAAGATTTCGGTAGGCATTTACGTAGACGGCGAGATCGAGCGATTGCGGTGGAGTCTCGCCAGTCTTAGTGCAAACACGTCTCACGACGTGGAGCTGTTGGCGCTGCTCGACGGTGTCGCGGTCAACGAGACTGCTTTACGCGCGCTACCAGCCTGGGGTCGCGTAAAACTTTCCGGCACCTCAGACGCGCGTGGCACTGCCGCGTGCTTTAATCGCTTCGCGGCGACGACTAATGCTGACGTCCTTGTGCTGATCGAATCGGGCGTGCAAGTCGCAGCCGGCACGCTCGATCGCCTGCTCGCAGCACTCGCTGCCGGACCGCGAAATGGTTTGGCTGGTCCATCGACAAACAATGCGTGGAACGAGCAGGGCGCTTTTCCTCGCTGCGCGGGAAACACTGCGCAAATCATCGCGACAGCAAACGAAGCAGCGCAACGCTTTGGCGCCGAAGTGCGCACGCTCGAGCCGTTGCATAGTCTAAGTGACTTTTGTTACGCCGTCAGACGTGAAGTGATCGACGCCGTGGGCGCGGCCGATGAAAGTTACTCGCTCGGTCCGTGCTGGGAAATGGATTACAACGTTCGCGCCGCTCGCGCCGGCTGGCGTGGCGTTTGGGCCTGTGGCGCGTTTGTGTATCGTCCAGCGTACAGCGCGCGTCGCCGTATCGAGGAGGGCCGTCGCTTCGAAACGAGCAAACGACACTACCAGGACAAGTTCTGCGGCGCGCGTTTGCGCGGACAAAAAACAGATTACCGCCAGCACTGCCGCGGCGATGTGTGCGCGAATTTTGCGCCTGCGGATCTCATTGAAATCAAGCGCGCGTTGCCGTCGTCAACGCCGACTGTTGTCTCGACTCCGGTTGTACAAGAGTTGACTGAGATCTCAGAACCGCTCGTGACCTGCATCATGCCGACGCACAACCGCCGGAGCTTTGTTCCCCAGGCTCTTCGTTGCTTCCTGCGCCAGGACTATTCGAAACTCGAGCTGCTCGTAGTAGACGATGGGACTGAGCCGGTCGCTGATTTAGTGCCGAATAACGATCGCATTCGCTACGTGCGTTTCGATCAAAAGCTGACGATCGGCGCCAAGCGCAATCTCGCTTGTGAAAAGGCGCGCGGCGAGTTCATCGTGCACTGGGACGACGACGACTGGTATCCGTCGTGGCGCGTGCGCGCGCAGATGCGAGCGATGCTCGATCGCGGCGCCGATATTTGTGGCAGCAGTCGCGTAGCCTATTTCGATCCGGCGCGAGACCAGGCGTGGGAGTATCGCTATCCATCCGCAAAAGGACCGTGGGTCGCGGGCAACACGCTCGCTTATCGCAAAAGGTTTTGGAGTAGTCACAAATTTCCCGACATCCAGGTGGGTGAAGACTCGCGCTTCGTGTGGTCCAGCAAAGGCCGCGCCATCGCGGACCTCGCCGATCCGGGATTGTGTGTCGCGACTGTTCATTCGAACAACACGAGTCGAAAGAATGTGAACGCCGTTTACTGGCATTCGCAACCGCGCGACTACATCGAGTCGCTGCTCGGCGACGATGTCTATTTTTATCGCACTGCCGCTGCCGATGCGGGAGCTTCATGGCCGCTCGTGTCGTGTATCATGCCGACGTACGAGCGCCGTCGCTACGTGCCGCAGGCGTTGCAATCGTTTCTTCAACAGGATTATCCGAATCGCGAGCTGATCATCGTTGACGATGGCAAGGATGCGATCGGCGACCTGGCTGAAGGACTTACGAACGTCCGGTATCTTCACGTTGCGCGCACGTCGATCGGCGCGAAGCGAAATCTAGCGTGCAGACACGCTGCGGGCGAAATCATCGCGCACTGGGACGACGACGACTGGTACTCACCCGATCGACTTCGGTACCAGGTGATGCCCATCATCGGAGGCAAGGCGGATTTGACGGGTCTCGAGAATGCGTTCGTGCTGGAGTTGCCACGCGGTGAGTTTTGGACCACGGAACCGACACTGCATCAACGTCTCTTCGTGGGAAATGTGCACGGCGGGACGCTCGTTTACCGCAAAGAGCTTTGGACTCAGGGACTGCGGTATCCGGAGATCAATCTGGCGGAGGATGCTTGGTTACTGGTCCGCGCGACGCGACAGGGAAAGCGGCTTGTACGTCTTTCGAATCCCGGCGTGTTTGTTTACGTGAGACACGGTCGCAACGCGTGGCGACAGTTCGCACCCGGAACGTTCATCGACCCAAAAGGCTGGCAACGCATCTCCGCGCCATCGAACTTTCCGGCATCAGTGCTCGAGTTCTACAAAAACGTCAGCGCGGAATTATAGGTTAATCACGTGAGCGGCGTTGCGGTTGGGAGGATTGCGCCTTTTTCAACACTTCGGGGCTTGTGAGTGAGCGCAGAAACTCCACGAGGTCGCTCATTTCCTCGTCAGTCAAGCCGAGCGGCTGCATTTTCTTATCGAGGTTCGGGTTCTCTTCGCCGCCTTGATTATAAAACTTTACTACGTCAAGCAATGTCTTGAGCGCGCCGTTGTGCATGTAGGGCCTCGTGAGCTCGACGTCGCGCAGAGTCGGAGTCTTGAATGCAGCGATGTCCGTGCGCTGCTTCGTAACGAGGAAACGACCTGAATCGGAATTTGCCCCGATGCCGGTGTTATGAAACTTGAAATCGGTGAAGAACGGCGATTCCGTGCTGAACGAATGACAATCGATGCACTTCGCTTTACCTGAAAAGAGTTTCCATCCGCGTTTCTGGGCTTCGGTTATCGCAGTCTCTTCGCCAGTGATGAAACGATCAAACTGTGAATTGCCTGAAACCTGTGTCCGTTCGTACGCAGCAATGGCTTTCGCGATCATGTCGATCGTGATGCCGGCGCGCCCAAAGACGCGCCGAAATGTTTTCTCGTATTCAGGAATGGCCGAGACGCGCGCCACGACGAGGTCGTAACTGCCCATTCCCATCTCAGTTGAACTTGTAAGCGGCTGTTTCGCCTGCTCTTCGAGTGACGCAGCGCGGCCATCCCAGAAGAGCGACTCGCTAAACATCGCATTCAAAATCGTCGGAGCGTTTCGCGTGCCGAGATTACCGGAGGCGCCGGTGGAGAGTGCCTCGAGATCCGTGAAGGCATTTGCAGGATCGTGGCAGACGGCGCAACTAACCGTTCCGTTTGCAGAGAGTCGCTTATCGAAGTACAGCTTCTCGCCAAGTGCGACTTTCTCCGCGGTCATCGGGTTCGTGGCTGGAATGCGTTTGCGCCAGAGACTCTGAGGAATGCCGCGCGGCAATTGTGCGACGACCACCACGCTGCCGAAGACAAACAAGAAGATTAAGAGCAGAGGTCGACGCATAACACTTTTGAGGGTCGCCCTAGAGTCGGGCCAACACCGCGCGCCAGTCGACACCGACAACTTCGCAAACTTCCATCAGTCCGACCAAATTAAAGTTCATGAATCGGCTGGGATTAGTCAAACAGGTTGCCACTTCCCAGCCGGCCATTTCCTCAAAGTCGTCCACTGAGAGTTTATGAGTAACGATGTACTCGCTGATTTTTCGCGCCAGCACTTCCAGACTAACACTGTCCGCTTTCGCAAGGCGGTCACTCGAAAAAAACTCTGGGAGATCGAAGTTAAGTGCCTTACTCAACGTGACGAGCTGGCGCAGCGAAACTGAGTCGGTGATCTCCTCGTCGTCCTCTTCGAGCTCGTTGTACGACTCCCAGGAGATCCCCAATAATGCAGCCATCTCATCGATTGATTTACCCACAGTCTCACGAGCGTCGCGCAAGCGACGCGCATAGTCATCATCATCTCCCGGAAACATCTGCATGTCTGGTTCTCTTCGTCTCGCGTGAGCGGCGCGGAACGTCCATAGGTTCCTTCTTCTCGTCCGCTTTTACCAGCACGGGGACCAGAAAACAACATTCCGGACACAGGATACACGTCAAAATTATGCCGATACCGATGGCCGCGGGTATGACCCAGGGTGGAATTTCGGGCGCGGGAGGCGAGGGCGGCTCGTAATTCCGTTTCGCTGGATCCTTCGCCGGATCGGGCGCCGGCTGCGGCGCGGGTTCGGGCCACGGATCTTTATTACATTGACCCGGACGCGGTTTACGCTTCTGTCCCGGCCACGGCTTCTTACTGTTTTCAGGAAAACGTTTCGGTTTTCCCTTGTCGTCTTTGTAGTCGTAGTGGTCCCAGTGACCATCGTCTTCAGGATGTGGGTAATAGCGCCGTCCTGTTTTCGGATCTTCACTGTAACCGCGACCCGACGGTTCCTGACCGGACGGCCACGAAGGATCCCAACCCGGCGGTCTACGATCCGGATTCGGAAGATACGGATTTGGATTTGGCGGCTTGCGTCCATCCAGCCCACTCGGATCCGTGAAAGAGATCGGATTGTTTAGGACGTACGCGTACAGGTTCGCGTCGCCAGCGGAAAACTCGATCGGGTCTTCACTGATGAACCGCTGGAGACCAGGCGAGTAGTACCGGTTGCGCAGGTAGTAAAGACCTGTGCCGTCGTCTTCACGCCCGCTGTAAGCATTCGTGTTGGTGGTGGCCGCGCCACTCACTGTCGTCTTCCCGAACGGCTCGTAGGTGTATTGCGTTTGCAACGCACCGCCGGAGTCGATCAGCGCGAGTGTGGAGCACAGACCGTCGGGAAGATACGAGCTCGTTCCCGAAGGATCCGTGCGAGTGAGCAACTCGTTAGCGGTACCCGAGAGCAGGTTCGCGATCGGAGTTCCACTCGAGATCTCCTGCACGACCGCTGCGCCGTTGTAAAGAAACTCGGTTGTGGCTCCATTAAAAGTCTTACTGATTCGGCGGCCCCACGCGTCATACTCGAAACTCGCGGACAGTCCAGGCCCGCTGATCGAAGCGAGCTGGTTGCGCGCGTTCCAAACGTAAGTGTTGACGCCGTCGTTTGTTAAATTGCCGTTGGCGTCGTGGGTGATCGTTGCGGCGCCGCGTTGCGTGATTTGGTTGTTGTCGTTGTAGACCTTTCCCGTTTCGGCCGGAGGCAAACTCGTGCGCGCAAAGCTGCCGCCGACTTTTACACGTCTGCCGCCGTTGTCGTAACCGTATGTGAGCGTGCCGATCGTGGTCGAGTTTCGCAGGTAGGTGAGCGCGGTTAACTGCGACGCCGCGTCGTAATCGTAGTTGATCGCGACGCCATTCGAGAGCGTCAGACTCGTGCGCCGGTTCGCGTTGTCGTAGGCGAGCGTTGCGGTTGCCGTGCCCTGAGTGATTTGCGTAAGACGACCCGCGTCGTCATACGTGTATGTCACGGGTGTTTGCCCGGAAACCGTCATGCTTGTTTGCCGGCCGGCTGCGTCGTAGGCGTAGGTGACTGTGCCTTGCGGCGTAATTTCGGATGTGAGGCGGTCCATGTTGTCGTACGTCAGCGTGATGGTTCCCGCTTCCGAATCGACGACACTCGTGAGGTGACCGGCCGCGTCGTAATTGTTAGTGATAGTGCTTTCGAAAGTGGCGCCTGGTCCACTGCCGACAGTGCCGTAACCGATAAAGACTACGCGGTGCAACGCATCGTAATCGTAAGTCGTGACCTTGCCGCGCCGATCGGTGACTTTTACGAGATTGCCGCCGAGATCGTACTCGAGAGTTTCGACGTTGTTCAGCGGATCCTTGCGTGTGGCCACGCGGTCCATGTTGTCGTAGGTGTACGTCGTGACCTTGCCGCGCGTATCGGTGATGGTCAGGAGGTTACTGTTGCCGTCGTAAGTGGCTTGAGTGATGTTTCCGGTTGGATCGGTGAGCTTCGTCACCTGGTTCAACGCATCGTATTCGTAACGGGCAGTTTGTCCGACGGCGTCAGTTGAGCTGAGTAACCGTCCCGCCGCGTCGATAAACTGCGACGCAGTGCGTCCCAGCGGATCCGTCACGCTCGTGAGATCGCCGCCGTCGTAGTTCCACTGAATCGAATGCGTGAGGGCGTCAGTCATCGACGTCGGTTGACCGATAGTGTTGTACGTGTAGGAAGTCTGGTGGCCCAGCGCATCCGACTGGTTCGTAAGGTTTCCCTTCCCGTCGTAAGTAAAGTTACTGACCTTGTTGAGGGGATCGGTAATGCTTGTGACTTTGCCGAAAGTCGGATCGTACGTATAGCTGATAGTCACAGCCTCAGCCGTGTCAGCCATCCACGTGGTGCTCGCGGGATTTCCAGCGCTGTCGTAAGTGTAGGCAGTCTTGCGGCCGAGCGGATCGATGACGCTTAGCAGGAAATTCGTGCCCGCCTGCCGTTCGTAGGTAACGACCTGCTGCTCAGGCTCACCGAGCGCAAACGTGTCTGTAAAGATGTAGCCCGCGGCGTTGAAAGTCGTGCGACGGATGTTGCCGAGCGGATCGGTGAGATCAGTTTGCGTCACCTGACCGCTGGCGTTCGTCGTGTAAGCAAACAGGTAGATGCCGCCGTCAGCCTGTGTCTGCCTGAAAACACGCCCGTTCGCGTCGTATTCATTGGTCAGATAGACGTTGCCGCGCGGATCCTTGATTGTCAGCATCTGGTGCGTGCCGTCGTAGGTGTGCTCCGTCACGCCACCGGCTGGATCAGTCATCTTCCAGAGGCGACCACCCGCGTCGTAGGTGTAAGTCACCGTGCGACCGATATTGTCCTTCGCGAGGGTGATGCGGTTACTTGTGTCGTAAGTAAACTCAACCCAGCGACCGTTGGGTGTCGTGATTCGCGTGAGATTGCTGTTCGAGTCGCGAACGAGGGTAAGCGTTTCGCCATAGCGAGTGCGCATACTCGTGACGGCTGCGCGTCTCGGAACCGTGGCTGAATCTGAATCCGGAAACGTGTACATCGTTCCGTCTTTCAGAGTCAGTTCCCAGTGACCAGCGTTAAAAGCAAGTCGAGACTTGAAGAAACCCGTCTGGGTGGAAGTGTGCTCGTAAACCGCATCTGAAAAACTCGTACCCGGAGAAATGCGGTCGTAATGGATACGAGCTCCATCCGGCAGAATCAGCTCCTGGTATGTCCAGGGGCGCGTGTCGCCGATCATGAAGATCTCGTAAGGGTGAGTCATGCCAATGCCGAACGGACGCGACACCGTATCGCTCTGGCGATAAGTCCGCTTCAGCGTAATCGGAATCGTATCCGGAATAACGAGATCTGTTCGCTCGTAGACGAAGAGACCTGTGCTCAAATCGACCGGCTCGCCGTCTTTGTCTTTTGGACCAGTGCCTCCAGGCGGCGCATTGCTGGGCGCGTTTGTTGGCGATGAGACCATCGCGCCGGAAAACTCATAAATCACAACGCCGGGATCGGGAATGATCTGTTTTGCGTCGGCGCTGACAGTCCCCTGACCGTAGACGTACCAACCTTTCTCAGTCGGATCGTAATTCCAGAAATCGATGCGTGTGCCCGGACGCGAGTTGATGAAGTTTGGATAGATCAATCGCGCTCGTGGCGGAATTACCTGCGAGCCTCCGGGTTGAATCGTGAAGAAGACCGGCACATGAATGCCGCGCGGCAACGGAAATGGCGGCCGATCCGTCGGGATCGGAGTGATCGTTACTTCTGTTACTGTTCGTCCATCGAGATCACGGATAACGGTGCCTTCCGGCAGGCGCAGCTCGAGCCCCGGTATGAGCGGTGTTGTTAACGACGACTCGCCGGTTGTCGGTGAAGAAAGCTTCGCGGCGTGCGTTGTCGCGAGACGTGGCATCCAGATCGTGTAAGGCAGGACGTTCGTCTTGTTTGACGTGATATCAACACCGACTCTGAAAATGCCATACGCCCTTCCGCCCTTACTGGCGGTGCGGCCGTCGATCAGCATCACGCGGTGTCCGCTCGATAGAGACGAAAGAAGAAATCGCCCGGTGTCGTCAGTTTTCACTGCTTGACCGTCAACACTGATCGTGACGTCGGCCAGTGGTTTTCCGAGAAGCGTGAGGATACGACCCGAAAGCGCGGTCGCGCCTGGTTCTGCCTGCAACGCCGGCTCTTGCGGGATTATTTCTTTGCCTTTGCTGCGCCAGTCACCGCGGAAGTTGTCCGCGCCCGGAACCCAATCAGCGTCATCGGATGGTTGCGGATCAGCGTTCTTCTCGCCGGCAGTTGTGAAAGAGATCGTCGCGGGAGTGAGCGCAGACGTGCCGTCGCTGGCATTGGTTAATGTGACTGTGTATGACGTGCCCGGCAGTAATGATTCGGAAGCTGTTAAAAAAGCCAGTCTGCCATTCTCCGCGGGTACAACTCGGGCGGCGACGTTCGCCCCGGCTGATAACGAGAGTTTTACTGTTTCCGCGTTCAGTGATTCGACGCGCAACGCTGTGGAAAAACGAACGGCGATGCGCGTATCAACCGGAACGTCCGTAGCACCGTCCGCAGGCAGCGACGCTGCGACGAAAGGCGCACTTACATTCGCCTGATCGGAGGAGAGACTGGTAGGAACGAAACTCTGCGTCTCGGGATTGAACAACTCAGCGCCGGATAACTTGTCAGAGTTGATGCCAACGCCACCTTCGAACAACACGTTGCCGTCGGCGAGAAGCGTGGCCTTGTGTTTCTGGCGAGCATTAGACAATCGTGCGCGTAGAGTTTGCGCGGTTCCGGTTTTGGTATCGAACAGCTCAGCGTGGGTAAGCGCGTGTTCGTTTCCGGACGATCCACCAACGATGAGGACGTGGCCCGTGGTGAGTAGCGTCGCGGTGTGATGCGCGCGCGCGCCGAGACGCGAAGCAGTCAGTGGCTCGGAAATCTGACTCTCGACGTCATAGATCTCCGCGCTGCTGATCGCTTTGTTGTTCGTGTCGACACCACCGGCGACAAGAACTCGGCCGTCCGGAAGCATCGTTGCGGAGTGCCACGCGCGCGGTTGGTAGAGACCGTTCGGCAGCAGTGTGATCTCCTGAGTACGTGGATCTTTGATCGCGACTGACGACTGTGGACCAGTCGATCCATCGCCGCCGATCAAAAGTATCCGGCCATCGGGAAGTAATGTCGCCGATTGCCCTTCCGGCTGTACCTGCATAAAGCGTGCGGCACGATTTGGTACCGCAGGCTTCGAGATAAAGTCAGGCTTCACGCGCTTGGGAAGAGAAACAAATCTCGAGCGATTGGAGCCTGCGGCAAAAGTGAGAATCGGACTCGTTGCAAGAATGGCACTCAAAATGAGAGCGAGCCCGCAGTTGATGCGCCGTTTTGTTGAATTCGCCGTTTTCATTACCACTCTCCCGTTCAATCGCTACGGATTGGTGACGCTGACGTTCATGCTGCCCGTGTTAAAGCTATCCGGGTCTATCGTGATCGTGTAGGTGCCGTTGACCGGCAATGTTTGCGTTGTGAGATTGAAGTTCGCCGCGGACGTGAATGTCGTTACCATTGACGTCCCATCGGGCCTTAGCAGCGTTACTCTCACCGTGCTCATCGTGCTGCTGGTGACACGAACAGTCGCTTGCTGTGCGGCTGTGCCGGTGAAAGTCACACTGCCTTTCTGTCCCGGAGTTGTGATCGTAACGCTTGCAGCAGGGCCTCCGACGGTGACCGTTCCGGTTACATCCGCAGGCACGTCGTGCAAGGTCAGAGTCATGCTGCCGGTGTCGGCATTCTGCGGATCGACGACGATCGTGAAGACGCCTGTTGCCGGAAGCGTTTGCACGTCGATGTAGCCGCCGCTAGTGCCGACCAACGTCGGCGATACGAGCGTTGTGCCGTCAGGCTTTAGGATCGAGACGCGTGCACTGCAGCAAATGGACGTGCCGATCGAAACCGCTGTCATACGTAAGCTGATTCGCTGGCCTGTAGTGCCGCTAAACGTCGGCCGCACATTTTCTCCGGGCACTGTTGTCGCGACGGTCAAGGCGGCTCCACCGGGCGTGATGCTTGGCGTTGCATCTGCCGGAACGTCGTAAAGCGTCAGCGTGATGCTGCCGATGTCTGAGTTTTGCGGATCAACGAAGATCGTGTAGACGCCCGTTGCCGGCAGTGTTTGAACATCGAAGAACGCGCCGGCGGTACCGAGCGTCGTAGGTGAAACGAGATTCGTGCCGTCAGGTTTACGGATCGACACGCGCACGCTACAGCAAGATGACGTACCGATGGTTACATTCGTCATCCTCAGACTGATTCGCTGTGAAGCCGTGCCGTTGAAAGTCAGTAATGCATTCTGACCTGAAACGGTGGTCGTCACTGTCACTGCTGCGCCACCCGGCGTGATCGTCTCGGTCACATCCGCAGGCACATCGTTGAGCGTCAACGTTATGCTACCAACGTCAAAGTTCTGCGGATCGACGACGATCGTGTAGACACCTGTCGCCGGGAGCGTTTGCACATCGATGAACCCGCCAGGGTTGCCGAACGACGTTGGCGACACGAGTGTCGTGCCGTCGGGATTGAGAATGGAGACGCGCACGCTACAGCAGCTGGACGTTCCGATCGTCACGCCCGTCAGGCGCAAGCTCACTCGCTGGCCCGCGGCGCCGCTGAATGTCGGTCGCGCATTTTGTCCCGGCACCGTCGTGGTGATCGTTACCGGTGGTCCACCCGGCGTAATGCTTGGTGTGGGATCCGCCGGTACGTCGTAGAGCGTAAGCGTGATACTGCCGACGTCCTGGTTCTGCGGGTCGACGAAAATCGTGTAAACGCCCGTCGCCGGAAGTGTCTGAACGTCGAAGAACGCTCCGGAGGTACCGACACTTGAAGGCGATATCAGGTTAGTGCCGTCGGGCTTACGGATCGACACGCGCACGCTGCAGCACGTTGACGTGCCGATTGATACGCCGGTCATCCTCAGGCTAATTCGCTGCGATGCAGTGCCGTCGAAAGTCACGAGGGCGTTCTGACCGGGGATGGTCATCGTCACTGTTACCGGTGGACCACCCGGCGTGATTGTCGCCGTCACATCCGCGGGCACATCGTTCAGAGTGAGAGTCGCGCTGCCGACATCCGTATTTTGCGGATCGACGAAGATCGTGTAGACACCGGTCGCCGGGAGTGTTTGCACGTCGATGAAGTCGCCAGTCGTGCCGAAGGTGTTCGGCGACACGAGTGTGGTGCCGTCAGGATTGAGAATCGAGACACGCGCGCTACAGCAACCGGACGTGCCGATCGTCACGCCTGTCAAACGCAGACTGATTCGATTGCCCGCGATACCGTTGAAGGTTGGCCGCGCATTTTGTCCCGGGACCGTTGTGGTAACAGTCACTGCTGCACCCCCGGGCGTGATAGTGGGATCGGGATCTGCCGGTACGTCGTAGAGCGTGAGCGTCATACTGCCGACGTCCTGGTTCTGCGGATCCACGAGGATCGAGTAGAGGCCAGTAACAGGCAGTGTTTGCAGATCAATAAAGCCGCCAGTGGTGCCGATCGAAGTCGGTGAGACGAGAGCGCCGCCGCCGGGTTTGAGTATCGACACGCGCGTGCTGCAACACGTTGACGTACCGATCGTCACGCCGGTCATCTTCAAGCTGATCCGCTGGCCTGCTGTGCCGGTGAAGGTCAGCACGGCGTTTTGTCCAATCACGGTGGTCGTAACTGTCACGGCTGGACCACCGGGAGTGATGGACGTCGTCACATCGGAAGCATTGTTCAATGTGAAGTTGATGCTGCCGGTGTTGGTGCTGTCCGGATCGATGAGAATCGTGTAAGTCCCTGTCGCTGGGAGCAGTGGCGCATCCATGAAACCGCCACTCGTGCTTGCGTTGATGGAAGCGAGCGTGGAGCCATTCGGGTTGTAGATTCGCACGAGGCAGCTTGCGATCGTGGAGCTGTTTACCTTCAAGCTCACTCGCTGGCCCGCAGTCGCGTCGAATAACACCAGGCCGATCTTGCTGGCGGTCGTCATCGCCACCGTCTTCGTATCGCCAAGCGCCATGCGGTCAGTCACGAGCACGTCCGTCGGTGTATAAGGCGAAGGTGGAATGAAGAAGTCCGCGCTGCTGACGGCTTTCCCATTCGGTGTCGTGACGGAAATTCGTCCGGAGGTTCCCCCGGTCGGAACGGTGGCGCCGATGCTCGTCGACGTCGCCGTATTAACTTGCGCGAAAGTGTTGTTGAAGGCGACGCGATTGTTGGCGGACACCGGTTCGAAATTTGTTCCGGTTACGGTTACGGCCGTTGTGGCAGTTCCGATAGTTGGAGTGAAGCCCGTGATGGTAGGCGCTGCTGAAGCAGTAACGGTAAAAGAAGTGCTGCTCGTTGCCAGACCCAGCGGAGTGTTTACGCTGATTGGTCCAGTTGTCGCGCCTGCCGGTACGTTCGTTACGATCTGCGTTGACGTTGCAGAAGTGATCGTCGCAGTAACGCCGTTGAACTTGACTGTGTTCTGGCTTGCCGTCGTGCTGAAACCGGTGCCGTAGATCGTTACCTCGGCGCCGATTGTGCCACCGTTTGGCGTGAACTCGACGATCGCCGGCAGGTTGGTGTTCTGTCGCGTGGTGGTGAGTAGGTTTCCCGCGGCGTCATACGTGTAAGTTACGGTTTCTGACGCGGTAACGACGGAGATCAATCGGCCCGACTCGTCGTAGATGTAATTGATGTCGCCTGGTGCAACTGCATCGAGACTCTCGTTAACCGTGGTGGTGGTATTCGCCGTGACCGTGATGCCGGTTTGCAGCTCGGTTTGAAAGCCAACTCCGGAAACACGAACGTCGGACGTTCCTGTTATGACGTTTGGCATCGTGTAGCTGCCGTCGGTTGCCGTGCTCGCCGAATTTGTGACGACGCCCGCTTGCAGTGCTTCGACTAAGGCTCCACTGATCGGCGTGCTGTCGCTGGTGCGTGTGATCGTTCCCGCGATTGTGCCGGCAGTTAGGAGCGTGAACGTCACGCCGTTGCTAGCTTGTCCTCTCGCTGTTACGACAACCGGACCAGTGGTTGTGCCGCTCGGCACGGGCGCAACGATACTTGTGTCGGTCCAACTTGTGGGTGTCGCGGAGATACCGTTGAAACTGACAGTGCTCGTACTCTGAGTAGCGCCAAAGTTCGTCCCGTTGATCGTGACCGGCATTCCGATCAGTGCGCCTGATGGCGATAGGTTTGTAATCGCCGGCGGAGGCGTTGGTAACGGAACGGTGATGAGCGAGTCGTAGTTTCCGTTCACTGTTCCTTCAATGTCTAACTCGCCCCTGTTGTTGACGCTGGTCGTACCCGTAAGATTGACGCCGACCCACAAATAAAAACGGTCTGACGCCGCCATCGTAACGTTGGCCGGAACTGTTCCCGTCAACGTGTACTTCGTGAGCGTTGTTGTGAGCGCGGTCGTGCCGGTAAGGGTGATGATTGACGCGCCCGCCGCAGAGTTGAGATTCAGTTTCACGCGGGGAAACATCGTGCCCGCGCTCGCCGTTTTCATCATCCACAAGCTGAAGCTGACGGATGAACCCGCCGTGATCACACCCGCTGCGTTGGGCACACCGGCCTGCGTGTCGAACGCTTTGATGATGTACTCGCCCGTCGCAACATTCTTCAGGTTCGCAGTCTGCACCGCGAGAATGGCCGCATCAGGGTTCGCGGTTTTCAATTGAAAGAGGTTCGTTGTGCTCGAAGCTTCGCGATGAAGCCGGTAGGTCACGCTTTGCGCGTGAGCGGTAACTGCCGTCAACAGGCTAACGAGCAAAATGAAACTGAGGCGAACGCTGTGATGCACGTGTGCATTAGCGCGGGCAGTAATTGCCATGAGCGTGACTCCTTATGGAGCTTGAGCTTGGACCGCACTGGGCGACAGCGTGTTCGGTGGAACACGTCGTCACTTCAGATCGATTGTTCAGCGATGGAGGGAAATGCGTTGGGAGTGAGCTAACCCTCTAAAACATGGGCGCAGCCGAAGGCACTGCACAATCTGGACGTAAGTAAGTTAGACGTGATTGCCAAGCATGTCGGGGATGAGTCACGTAAACGGAGCGCACTATACGCTCATTGAAATGTCACGGCAAGATGTTTTTTGTTTTTTGTCTTGGCCGAATTTTCGATCTAACTATGTGCGAATCCAGACGTTACGCAGAGTTGAGACTCACTCAGGTTTCGAACCTACGATTGGATCGACGCGTGCGCAGTGTCGCAGGGACCACTCGTGTCGATACATTTTGTTCGTTCGTATAGACTTGTTAACCAGCTCTGGATATTCGGGTGGATGACTTATGGCTCGTGGGTGGGAAAGTAAGGCGGTTGCCGATCAGATCGAGGAAGGTGAATCGCGTCAGCACGCTGCTCGTAAACGTGCGCCCACACCGGAACAACGAGTCCTCATTGAGCAACTCGAGTCATTGAAGCTGTCGAGGTCGAGACTGCATCAACAACTCGAACGCGCCCGACATCCCGCCCATCGCGAAGTTCTGCTCAACGGCTTGAAGGCAGTTGAAAAACAGATTGAAGAATTGTCAACAGAGCTTGGTCCTTAAATGCTGGTGAACCCTACAGGGTTGATCATGATTCTTGATTTGGTTCCCAGTATCGCTGAGGCGTTAGAAGGAGAGGACGAATTCGTCGGAAAGTTAATCCGGATCGACCGGGCTGCCAAAGCTGAATGACCTCAAGCCAGCCAAGACGCGCACGAAATTAGAGTTGGAGACTGCTTTTCGAGTTTCATGTATTTGGCTTCACCTCCCCTTGCGCCTGAATCTTTCTATTTGCCTCTGAGAAATCCGGCTGGTAAATAGGTCGAGGTACTCCGAGAACATAAAAAGACGATCTTTTTTTCGTCCGGTAATTTCCTGCAGAATTCCTATTCCTTCGAAGGACCTGATTAGCGAGCTGGCGGATTGGTGAGTAATGTCCAGCCTCGCTGCCACCTCGTTAACGCCCATTACCGGTTGGGAATAGAGTTGTCTGAGAAGTGCTTGTCCCTTTGAGGCCCGCTTGCCGAGTTGTAGGATTTTTTCTTCGCATCTTTGCCGCAAGGCTACAATCCGTTCAAACGTTTGCTTACTTCCGGCGGCAGTCTCAGAAACACCCGTAAGAAAGAACTTGATCCAGTGCTCCATGTCGTTAGAGGCTCTTACAGCGGTCAGCGCGTTATAATATGCTCCTCTATTCCGCTCAAAAAAGTCAGACAGGTACAGAGTAGGCTTGGTTAAAAGTTTCTTGTCTACCAGGTATAGAGTTATCAGGAGTCTGCCAACTCGCCCGTTACCATCAAGAAACGGGTGGATAGTTTCAAATTGATAATGACTAATTGCGGTTCTGATTAGGTGAGGGATAGCGATATTTTCGTTGTGCCAGAATTTTTCAAGATCGGTGAGTAGATCCGGCAATTCCTGGTGTGTGGGTGGAATAAAGACAGCGTTCTTTAGATTTGAACCGCCGATCCAATTTTGGCTTTTGCGTATCTTGCCAGGACTTCGATGTTCACCGCGCGCGCTGGACATCAATATCTCATGCGCCTCGCGAAGCAATCGCATTGAAAGCGGCAGTCTTTCAAGCGCGGCAATAGAGTGATTCATTGCCTTAGTGTAATTTTGAACTTCTACCCAGTCGTCGCGCCTTTCAGGCGCAATCTCTTCTTCCGGCAAAACGGCTTCATCAATGTTCGTTTTGGTGCCCTCAATACGACTCGAGGTTGTAGCTTCTTTGAGGATATGCATCCTAATGAAGAAATCCACGTCGGGTATTAGGTGAGAATAAGCGTTTAGTTCCCCCAATAGCCTCGTTGCTTCTTCTAGTAAGACATCGATGTTGGGATCGTTCCAGGTAAAGAGCTTGTTTATCAGGCTTGGAGTGAAACTTTTATATTGATATTGCTGCTTGTAAGTGCCGGATTTGAATGGCTGAGTCTGCATTATGCTAGGTCGACAAAAGTTTACATACGGTAAGCCCACATGTAAAGTTAACCAGGCAACTTTACATACCCCCTTGGGCATATGTAAAGTTGAACCAACGGATATCCAGGGAGATCTTTATGCCAGAAATAACTCGTCGTCGAACCGGTGAAATGCTCAGAAAGTTGTTTGAAGTCTTACTCCCAGTGCCGGAAGGGATGCAGGCTCGTGATGCGCTCGCGGAGACGGAAAAGCGGCTAACGCTTTCAGAATATGAGAAAGGGGAGTACGAGTCCGGTGGCCAGCGTTTCGACAAGATCGTTCGATTCGCGACCGTCGATCTAGTAAAGGCTGGATGGCTTCACAAAGAGAAAGGGCGATGGACTGTCACCAGCGAAGGCGAGAAAGCCTATCGGGCCCTTGTTGATCCGGAAGCGTTCTACAAAGAAGCTGTGCGACTCTATCATCAGTGGAAGATAGAACAGCCACCCGAAAGTGGAGACGAAGAATCAGAAGAGGAAACACCTGCGAAGGTAGCAAGCATTACTCTGGAACAGGCTGAAGAACAGGCTTGGTCAGAAATCGATCAGTATCTTCGAACAATCAATCCTTACGAATTTCAAGAAATTGTAGCTTCTCTACTTCGAGCTATGGGTTATCACATCTCATGGATCGCACCAGCCGGAAAGGATGGCGGCATTGATATTTTGGCCGCCTCAGATCCGTTGGGAACACGGCCACCAAGAATAAAGGTTCAGGTCAAGCGACAAGCACAGGCCGTCAATGTCGATGGTCTTCGTTCTTTCATGGCGCTGCTTGGAGATGGCGACGTTGGCATCTTTGTATCAGTCGGTGGTTTTACCAAGGATGCTGAGGGGGAGGCTCGTACACAAGAGAAGCGCAAGATCACGCTTCTTAACAACGAGCAGTTATTCGACCTTTGGGTGGAGTATTACGACAAGTTAAAAGAGGAGGACCGGAGGCGACTTCCTCTCCAACCAATTTACTTTCTGGCGCCAGAGCGCTGACCAGCGCATTCAATCCCCAGATTTCAATTAATTCGAGACCACCGAACTGATCTAGCGCAGAAGGTTTTGTGTGTCTCCACGCTCGAGAGACTGAGCGCCACGTGGATTCGCTGCACGCCAACTACTGGAATCAGCGATTGCCCCTAGAATATCAGCCCAAAGATCCAAAGGGGTCAGCTGGAAAATCACGGATGGACCACAGGCAGCAGTCTTCCCTGTGACTCTGCCACCGAAACGATAACATTGACTGACTAGGCGGCGTTTATCAGCAGGTTTCGCGCAGCTGTCGTCGTAACGACTGGTGAGTACATGCGCTTCTGCTACTCCTTCCGGATCCGAACGAAGCGGTACAGAGGAGGAATTCCGGAAGCGCGAACGAAATGGCAAGCAAAACGAGTGGAACTGAAATCAGGGAAGATATCTTCGACTCGGAAGCCAAGTAACAGGCAAGGGATTGGTGATCTTATGGACTCGGATGACTTATGCCTGGGCCAAGGCTACGCGTTCGTGGCGAGAATGCGAATACAAGCTGCAGGCGATTAGGTAACTTACAGCTCAGATTTCCTTGGCCACAAGAGAGAAGGCCGCGACGATTGTTGCTGTAAGTGCTTGAAAGGTTGATGGAGCCGAGGGGATCGAACCTCAGGGCTGTCTTCACCCACGTGTACTTAGGTTGCTCTGATGCTCGCGTTGCAACTTCTCGTTGAAAGTGCTTCACATTAAAGTCGCTATATTGCTCCTGGTACAAGTGCACCACTTCCTGGACCGTCGCGACTGGTACTCGCTTAGGCGACGGTGTCCCGCGCCGCCGATCAAAGAGTCCTTCATAACCGTGTTCTTCCCAACGGTCCTTCCAGCGTCTCATTTGCCGGCAACTGATGCCGTAATCTCTGCCGCTTCGTACGGGGTAATCTTTCGCGCCATGGACCGCATGATTACTTCTTATACTTTCATCGTCCGCCCCATTGCGGCCTGTGAGTAGTGCTTCATGTGCCTCCACAACAGTACTAACCTTACACCGCTGAAAGCGGACGTTTCATTTGCTATCTAAAACCGGACATATCATGTGCTACCTACACAGAATCACGCCGTTGCTTGACTCAACGCAAAACGCTAGGCTAGTCTGCATCAGTTATTTTCCAGCCATTGTCCACACGACATGGGGCCGTAGCTCAGCTGGGAGAGCGCATGACTGGCAGTCATGAGGTCAGGGGTTCGATCCCCCTCGGCTCCACCAATTTATCGATAATTTAGGGCATCCCCGCGGGTGCCCTTCGTCGTCTGGGGGCGTAAAAAGTCAACGTAGCGCCACTCGAACCCCATGTGAGAGTTTAGGGCGAAATGAAAACGCTGTAAAAATCATTTAGATTGAGCAGTACGCCGCGGCGTACTTGCAAATCAATCCGCGGCTGCCGGTTTTCACGCTATTCGTTCAGAGTTTCATAGAATTCAAATCCTAATCCCCGGGAATCAGAAATAAGGATGACCATGAGCGACACACCTAAGAACACACCATATCCTCCGTGGATGGACCTGGAGCAACCGGCAGTACGCCGTCTCCGGGTTTATGCGTTGGATCCCAGCGCGGGCAACTATATTGGCAACGTCATGACGATCAACGTCAGATGGGAGGATGTCAGGCCGGGACCCATCGGACAAGACATTGCGGTAGTGGATTACGATGGCGCGAATAAACGCTACTATCCGCCGGTTGATCTGAACGATCATCGTATTCTGGCTCGTGAAGGATTGGACCCGTCAGAGTCAGATCCTCGCTTTCATCAACAGATGGTGTATGCGGTCGCGACGGAGACCATCCAGCGTTTTGAAGAAGCGCTCGGCCGCAGGATTCACTGGCGACGCGCCGATCGACCCCGTACCGACGGCTGGAATAGCGGCGCCAAAACTTGGCGAAAGACCGACAGTATTTACACCTTGATGCTGTTTCCTCACGCCATGGTCCAGGCAAACGCATTCTACAGCCCGGAAGCGAAGGGAATTCTTTTCGGATATTTTCAGGCTAAGAGAACGAATCAGGGACGTAATCTTCCGGGGCAGCGCGTGTTCACATGCCTTTCCCACGACATCATCGTGCACGAAGTAACGCACGCGATCATTGACGGAATTCGCACGTACTTTACCGAACCAACAAACCCCGACGTGCTTGCGTTTCACGAAGCGTTCGCCGACCTCACTGCTTTGTTTAGTCATTTTTCTCATCAAGACGCTCTGCTCGACACGATTCAAAAAACCGGTGGGCGACTCTACGAGTTTGAGTTGAAACCGGATTCAGCGCCCGCGGAAGGATCATCAACGGCGAGAACTCCTGGTTCGTCTCGCGTTACGGCCGGTGCGCGCATGAGAAATCCTTTGATCGAGTTGGCCCAACAGTTTGGCGAAGCGTCCGGCATGAATCGCGGCCTGCGTTCGGCCCTCGATATCGAGCCGAAGCCAGAGCACATCAAGACAAAGATTCACGATCCTCATTTTCGTGGATCGATTCTCGTTTCTGCTGTTTTCGATGCTTATTTCTCTATCTACATGAAACGAACTGCTGACCTGTTTCGCATCTATCGCGCGGGAGGGCCCAACCAGTCTGACGAGCTGCCGGGTGCGCTGGCGAGGTTGCTGGCAGAACAGGCGGCGTCAACCGCTTCTGAATTCTTTCAACTGTGCGCGCGCGCCGTGGATTACTGTCCTCCGGTCGATATCACGTTTGGTGATTTTCTGCGTGCGCTAATCACCGTAAACATCGATTTGAAAGCTGAGGATGGCCGGATGGTGCGCGACGCGCTGATGCAGGCGTTTCGTGTCCGTGGCATATTTCCTGAAAATGCGAGCTTCTTTTCACAGGACGCGTTGTGTTGGCCGCGTGTTCCCAAGTGGTCCGACGACAACCCTGCGGAGGACGCTCTTCCTCCAGTGGTCGCCAAGATCAAGCATCCGAAGACGGGGCAGATTGAAGAAACGAAACTCGTCTTTGGTAATCCGAATGGTCTAACGACGGAAGAAAAAGACATCAACGGCGCCGTGCTGCGCCAGTATGCGGAAGACCACGCCGCGCGACTCGGTTTCGACGACGATCCGTCGTTGCCGGCTGAGTTCAAGCCATACGCGCCTTCCTTCCATCCGGTTTTCAGGATCGCACGTGACGGTAGTTTGCGAACGGACATGGTAATTGAACTAGTGCAGACAAAGCGGGTCCCCTTCGCGGCTGGAATGCCGCGGACCGGTTCGTTCCCGTTCCGTGCCGGTGTGACGCTGATAGTTTCAGCTCCGGAAGTTCGTCGTTTTGGACCAGAAGGTTTACCTGAAGTCCGTTATGCAGTTAAGAAAGGTTTGTGTGGACCAGATGCGCAGCGACGTGAGGACCGGCAGCGCGAGTTTCTTTTAGCGCAGGGGTTTGCTAACGGCGACACAGAAGATGCGAATCACTTTCAGGCTAACTTTGGCCTCTTACATCAGGGGTTGTGACCATGGCGACAAAAAAGACCACAAAAAAGAAGACCACGAAAAAGCCGGCCGCTACTAAAGCCACAAAGAAAAGTGCGAAGGCAGGCGCCACGAAAACCGCGAAGTCCACCGCGAAGAACCAACTACGCGTGCGCATGTACCGAATCGGCTTCGGAGATTTCTTCCTGCTCACCGTCCCAACTAAAAAGGGTCCGGCGCACATACTTATCGACTGCGGCGTTCATAAGGGCGACATAAAAAGCATGAGTGCCTGCGTTGATGATTTGGCTAAGGAGACGAAGAAGAAGCTCGCGCTGGTGATTGCCACCCACTATCACTCAGATCATCTCTCCGGTTTTGCGTCAAATTTTGATAAGTTCGCCGAGTTTGAAGTAGGGATGGTCTGGCTTTCGAATCGATTGGATCCAAGCCTCGAAGAGGTGATGAAGTTCAAGGCCCAGATTCGATCGCTGGCCAGCCAAATCCAGATGCGACTTGGAGCAAGAAATGACGAAGATGCAGTTCAAGCCCTTTTCAAAGTCGAGGACGCGTTAGGCATTCAACTCGGCGCTAACGATCGGGAAGGCACTAATGAAAAGGCGCTTCGACTTCTGACCGAGGGATTTAAGAACAAACCGCCAGTTCGTTATTACGAGGCCGGAGACAAACCCGAATTTCCGAAAGCGTTGAAAGGTGCGATCACGGTCGAGTTGCTCGGACCCGCTCCACTCAATTCGGGCGGCGAATTTTCTACTCCAGAGAACAAGAAAGAGCAGTATCTCGCAGCAGTCGCCGACGAAGGCTTACCGGACGGTGACACTTTGGAACCATTTGAAAAAAACTGGCCGGCCACCGCTGCCGACTATTCGGCCGGCGCGTTTCGCGAGTATCGAACAGAAGAGCAAATCAATACGCGAACACCCGGCGATCCAAAGGCGCTGGAAAAAGCGCTCGAGGATTGTCAGCCTGACGCGCTACTAGCAATGGCTGAGGCGATTGACGGAACGCTAAACAATCAGAGTTTAGTGACTCTTTTTACCTGCAAGGGTAAGAAGTTGCTCTTCGTCGGCGATGCTCAATGGGGGAATTGGTCATATTGGCTCTACGGGCGGAAAGTGATAGGCGACGATCCTGGGATTACAAAACGAGCAAGCGAGATTCTCGGATCGATCGATTTCTATAAAGTTGGCCATCACGGAAGTACCAACGCCAATCCAATACCGGCGGTCGAAGCATTAAACCCCGAATGTGTCTCGATGTGCTCAACCGAGAGCGCTGATGCAACCCCAGGAAAGCCTAGACCGCACGGAAAAATCGAGAAAAAGAGTGAGGTCCCGCGCATCGATCTGATGGTCGAACTAGAAAAGCGGACCAAGAACCGGCTCGTCCGCAGCGATTGGATCGAAGTGGGTGACGTGAAGGCTTCACCTGAGGCGAAGGGTCAACTTAAGAAATTGGCGAAGAACTTCCGCGACGGCCCTCTTTATATCGACTGCTTTTTTCAAAACTGAAGAGCCCTAATCAACTTTCGCACTTATCCGGTCGGTTTCAAATGCGTAGGCGATCTGACCGGAAGTCAGCACTAGCAACTTCTTTCCATCGAGACTGAACCGCACAAACGCGGCGCCAGTCTTGAAGCGCAGACGCGATTGCGGGTTTCCGGTGGCGAGATCATAGAGTGTCAGCTCGCCCGGATAATTCTCGACGATCACCTGCTGTCGGCTCGGATTCATAGCCGCGTTTGCGCCGAAGAACCGGTGACGCAGCTCGCCTTCCTTGATCGAATACACCAGCACACGATTGTTGTCGTCGTGCAGGACCAGCCAGTTGCCTTCTGAAAAGCCCGACTCGATATCAAACGAGCCCTGACCCGTTTCCAACAAAAGCATACCGACAGACTTCGCCGCGAACGCGTCGTAAACCTCGACCAGATAGTCGTCGTCCTTGTTGCCCATTTGCCGCGCGCGCTCCGCGAGGGCTGCCTCTTCCTTCAGTCGCGCCTTGCCCGCTTCGCTGCCGAGGTCCCAGTAAAAGATCAGCCGGCCTGAATAGTCGTCGACGAAGAAATCCGGAGCCTCCTTCTTAAACTCCCTGCTCCACACGACCTTGTCGTTCACCACATCGCGCAACTCAAACAACACCTCGCGACTCAATGAATCATCGTCCGTCGAAGCTCGGAGCGGCGCCATTTCGAGCTTATCGCCATCTTTCTTCGGTTCCTTCAAACTCCGGCGAATCATCACGAAACGTCCATACTGTCGCGATCCTCGTTCGGGAATCTCTCGCAACGGGTTTGCTTGATTCTGCAGGGCGTCCATGAAAACGAGGGAGTGATTTACCGGATCAGCTTTCGGGAAATCGCTGATGGCGTTGCCGTTTGAGTCGATAAGCGTGCCGCGAAATCCTCTGACGTGCATCTTTCGCTCGCCGGAATTCAGATCCCAAATCGCGCCGCGCGTTTTGGACGAAAGCGCCAGCCACTTCATATCGTCAGAAACATTCGCCGCGTACAGCCGCTTCATCGAGCCGACTGGAATGTCAACGGTTCCGACCGAAGTCGTCTTGAAAAATTTTTCCAGTGGATCATATTTCGCTTTAGCGACCGTGACATTGCCTGACGCAAGCTCATAAAACATCAGATCGTTCCATAGCGTCGCGTCCGCTTTGTTCAGTCCGCTGACGATCATTCCTTGCGACACATCAAACACGCCCATTGTTGCGTTCGAAAGCGGCTTGATGATCACGTAGTTTGGATTTCCCGTAAGCTTCAGCTCATCGGCTGTAAGAGCAAACTTCGAGAGTCGCTTGCCCTGCGGAAACGAGAACACGCCCGCGCCGTCAACAGTAGTGGGCATCATGCCGAGTATCTTGTCAGGGGCAACGAAGATGAACGGACGACGTGTAGCTTTCTTCAATTCGCCGCCGGTAGAGACTGGCTTAAGCGTCGCGAGATCGAGAGCCAGCAACGTGTCTTCAGTTTGATCGGCAGTGATCATGTCGATCTTGAAGCGGAAGCGAAACTTGTTTGAACGAGTCGCCACGAGGTAGTGCGAGTCAGGAGAAAATTGCAGGTGGAAAAACTTATTCTGGTTTGTGTGCTCGTCGCTTCTAACTTCCGCCCGTATCCAGGCAAAGAGCTCAAAAATATTGAGGCTGGCGAACTCCTTCTTCTCCCAAACTCGCTTTCCCGTTTGCGTCTCGAGCACGTTCAAACCTAAACCGTAGTCGACACACGCAAGGTATTTGCCGTCGGGTGAAAACTCATGCTCCCAGCAGTCGCGACGAACAACCAGCTCGCGAATCTCGACCGGTTTCGCATCGGCGATGTTCCACTTTTCAAAGCGGAGGCCTTCCGTGCCAAACACCACAAACTTTCCATCCGGCGTAAAAGACGCCGGACGCGCATCAACTGTCGGAATCTGAAAAGCAATCTTCAGTGGCTCGCGTTGGACCACCGTGATTGCAAAATCATCCTGCGCCAGAAAGTATGAGCCATCATGGGCGACCGCGAAATGCGAGATGTCGCTCTTGAGTTGCGGCGTGAGCTCCTTCTTCCACAGCAAACCGGGCAGCTCTTCATTGATCTTGCTTTCTCGAAACGATACGACATCCGCCTGCCACTTCAGATACTCTTCGGACGCGTTTGCGCGTCGATTCTCGCGGCAGGGCGCCGGCAGCTGTTCGGTGGCCTTGACCATTTCGCGCAGACGCTTCTCAGTAGGGCTCGATTTTCCAAAAATGTTTGTGAACCAATTTCCCGACTTGGCTTTCTCCTCAACGAGTCGCGAAAAGAATTCCGTAAACGCATTTGGATCGTAACCAGCCGCTACCATCGCAAACAGTCCGATGCGATCCGCTTCAAGCTGTTGTTCCGACTCGTGACCTGAACTCCGCGACACACTCTTCGTGCGCTCTCTTTCAAGCAACAGGTTGTACTTGTCAGTGACGTCTTTTCGATCGCTGAGCTGCGTGACGTTCAGCACTTTCTTGAGCATCTCTGACATGTCGCCCGCGGCGTGATGTACGACCGCGTGCCCGAGTTCGTGGGCCATCACCCCTGCGAGCTCGTCTTCAGTTTTGGCGAACGCGATCAATTTGCGTGAAAGGAACACGTAACCACCCGGAGTGTTGAAAGCGTTCGCCGTTGGAATGTCGATGATGAAGAATTGAAACTTCAGTCCGGTCGGCGGCAGGTGGCGAACG
Organism: Pyrinomonadaceae bacterium; assembly: GCA_036745095.1. GTDB lineage: Bacteria > Acidobacteriota > Blastocatellia > Pyrinomonadales > Pyrinomonadaceae > PSRF01. Next base: position 33,252 of record DAIOGT010000002.1, on the reverse strand, counting down.
AGCCTGTTTCCCATTTCTCGCACGTACGCCAGCAGCTTCTCGTCCTGAATGAAGCGTGAGTCGCCGGACATTCGCTGATAATTCAGGTCGCCCAGAATCATCTCCTGCTCAGGAGAAAAGATGTTGTAGATCTGTGAGTTTGCCGTTATCGCGGGCGGGTTGCAGTTTTGCGCGCTAACGACAACGGAGCAAATGCCGGTGCAAAGGAGAACGAGGAGGCAAAATAGTTTTCTGGGCACTTGTTTATCCTCGATGTGTGTGGGTTACGAGCTAAAAGTGAACCGCTTGCTACCTGAGTGACGCGACTCGCGTTGCGGTGATGTACGAAGGCAGTGGAGCCGCCGTACTCATTTTGATATCAGGAATCGGGTATTTTGTGCAAGCCTAAACTTATTGACTTTGCGATTTGGGCGCGTTATCGTCCGCCCGTTTTCTCAAGCTCAGCCGTTCAATAAGCCTCAAGCAAGGAGAATCAAATGCCGGATCCGTTCAATGCAGTCGTCGACATTTCTCACCACAACGGAAATGTGGATCTCCAACAAGCGAAGGGTGATGGGATCATCGGTGTGATCCATAAGGCTACGCAAGGCGGTTCCGGCGTCGATCCGATGTATGTGGCGAATCGCGGAAAAGCACAAGCAGCCGGGTTACTTTGGGGCGCTTACCATTTCGCGACTGGAGGCGACGGCGTCGAACAAGCACAGCACTTTCTCGATACAGTTGGACCGTTTCAAAACACACTCCTGGTTCTCGATTTCGAACCTAATCCCAGCGGCCCGAGCATGTCGCTCGAAGATGCGCGAGCCTTTGTTACTCACGTGAACGAGGTAACGGGTCGTTTCCCGGGTTTCTATTCCGGCTCTTATATAAAAGAGTTGCTCGGCAGCGGGAAGGATCCCGTGCTCGCGCAGTGCTGGCTGTGGCTCGCGCAATATGGCCCGACGGCCGTAGTGCCCGTAAACTGGCCGACGTGGACCATGTGGCAATACACGGATGGCGCAGTCGGCCCGCAACCGCATCAAGTCGCAGGCATCGGACACTGCGATCGGGACAAGTTCAACGGCACTGAAGATCAACTGCGATCACTCTGGCTGACCAGTTAAACGCACCGCAACACTTACTCAATACATTTGGTTTGTCACCGTACCGAGTTGGGCTCACGGCTTGCGTTTAGATAGCCGCATGAAGCCTGATGCTCACCATAACTTTAATCAACTCGTCGGCCTTGCCAAGGCCCTCGCGAGTGAGATCGAAACGCTGAAGGCCGAGCTCGACACGGATCTAAACCACATTCAGCCAGTCGGCGGCATCGATTTCTACCGTGAAGTGGAACGATACGAGATCGAGTTGATTAAGAGAGCGCTCAATCAGTGTCGCGGCAATCAAGCTCAAGCCGCGAGACTCCTGCACCTAAAGTCCACAACGCTGAATGCGAAAATGAAACACTACGGACTCAATTCTGTCCGCTCAATGATGTGACGTTTGTTCGTGAGTTATGTCGATTGATGAGAAAGTGTGCTGACCTATCTGGTTTTGCGAGTGGCAGCGAAGAGCGCAAGTGCGGAGCCGCTGACGAAAAGCAGTGCGCCACCAACGAGGCGCGCCTGGTTGGGGATCTGACGGATCCCCGTTTCAGTAATGACGACGCCTGACTTAGGCTCAACGTAAAGCGCGCGGTAAGTAATCACGCCACCGGCAGTAGCTATCAAAATGCCGACGATGAGGAGGAGAGTCTTCATCTGCTCGGGCCTATTTGCCCTTAAACTGTGCCTTGCGCTTCTCGAGGAAAGCGTTGACGCCTTCGTCCTTGTCTTCCGTGGAGAAACAGAGGGCGAAGAGATCGACTTCACGTCGCAAGCCTTCGTCGAGATTTGAGCGCGACGCGAGTTTTACCGCCTCTTTCGCTAGTTGCAGCGCGATCGGACTCTTTTCGGCAATTCGATTTGCGATCTCCATCGTCTTTGCTTCGAGCTGCTCGGCGGGAAATACATGATTAACTAGACCGATTGAATACGCGGTGCGCGCGTCGATGATCTCGCCAGTGAGAATCATCTCCATCGCTTTTCCCTCGCCAACCAAACGCGTCAGTCGCTGCGTCCCACCCCCGCCCGGGATGATCCCGAGGTTAATTTCGGGCTGACCAAACGACGCTGTCTCACTCGCAATACGGACGTCGCACGCCAGCGCGAGCTCACAACCGCCGCCGAGACAATATCCGTTGATCATCGCAATCACCGGCTTCGGAAAACTGTCGATCGCTGTGAACAACGATCGGCCCATCATCACGTCGCGCTGTGTAATCGATGTGCGACCAGCAAACTCGCCGATGTCGGCGCCCGCGATGAATGCTTTATCGCCTGCTCCAGTGAAAACAACAACGCCGACCGAGTTATCTTTGCGAAGCTCTTCGAGCAGCGCCGCGCCTTCTTCGCGGGTCTTTATATTTAAAGCGTTTCTCTTGTCAGGACGGTTGATCGTGATGATGGCAACGCGCTCGCGTTTTTCGAGCAGCAACGTCTCGTAAGTTTCCGGCATTTACAACTCCAGTGATGTTTTAAAAAGATTACTCGGAGGGAGGACCGTCGGGATCAGTAGTTACCGGTTGCTCGTCGGCGACCCACGACACGAACAGGCGCAGCCAGTTTTCGGTGGGTTCAGCTATCTGCACTCCGACTCGCGCTGTTCCATAGATCGCGGGCGCAACTCTGACCACGAGCGCCGTTGCTTCAATCGGCGTCCCGTCGGGACGGTGCGCGCGAATGTACAACCGTTCGCCGCGAGCGACCTTCTGGTTCAAATGAAAGAGCGCGCCTGATGTGGAAATGTCGTCAGTTTCGGTCGGCTCGCTCCAGGCGGAACCGTCTTCTGCGCGACCGGAAATCACGATCGGCAGTCGCAGCGACATCCGTAACGCAAACCGTCTCTCTTCGTGGTTGTAAGGCGTGCTCATCATTAACTAAAGTCGTCGCTGGAGCTCAAGACGACTGCGCGCGTCGCGCCTCCTCCTTGCTCCAATCGTAAAACCCCTGACCCGTTTTCTTTCCCAATTTTCCTTCGCTCACCATCCGTCGCAAAATCTCAGGTGGTCTAAACGCTTCCGAACCAAGCTCGCGATGAAGATACTCCGCAATGTTCAGCCGCACATCGAGTCCTACCAGATCGGTTAACTTCAACGGACCCATCGGATGGTTGTAGCCGAGCTCCATCGCCGTGTCGATGTCCTGCGCACTCGCTACGCCCTGTTCAAACATTCTCATCGCTTCAAGACCGAGAACCACTCCCAAACGGCTCGAAGCAAAGCCGGGGACGTCCTTTACGACGATCGGATCTTTCCTCATCTTTCGGCCAACACTCGTAACGGTGTTGACAACCTCAGTGCTGGTCTTTTGTCCAACCACGATTTCAACCAGTCGCATGATGTGGACCGGGTTGAAAAAGTGCATACCGATAACTGCTTCGGGGCGGTTTGACGAACCGGCGATCTCCGTAATTGAAAGCGACGAAGTATTGCTAGCGAAAATGAAAGGGTGGTCGGATGCGAATTCGAGCTGCCGGAGGATGTCCTTTTTTAGCTCCAGTTTCTCCGGCGCGGCCTCAATGATCAGATCTGCGGCGGCACACTCTTTCAGGTTCGTTGTTCCATGAATCCGCTGCAACGTAGCGTCGCGATCTGCTTCAGTCAACTTGCCGCGCTGAATTCCTTTCGCAAGGTTCGCTTCAATCGATGAAACTCCACGCGCGAGCGACTCACGATCGACGTCGTTGAGCAAAACCCTAAAACCTGCTCCCGCGGCGACCTGAGCGATGCCATGACCCATGGTGCCGGCGCCAATCACGGCAATCGTTCCAATAGTTTCCGCACCGCTTGATGGGCTGCTCATCTTGCGAAAAACCGGGCTCACGCGCTTCGACACACCAGAAGCCACACGGTTCGACTACCCCAATATCCGTAGTTATACTATACGGCTTACCTAAAACGCTATACTGTCGTGCTCTGTCTGACAGTTCAGCTGCGGAGGAACGGACCTCAAGTAATGGCTAATGAAACGATTAAACGAGATGTGGTCATCATCGGCTCAGGCCCGGCTGGTCTTACAGCCGCGATTTACACGGCGCGCGCGAGCCTGAAACCGCTGCTGATAGACGCTCCGGTTGACGCGGAAAAACAGACGGCGCCGGGCGGGCAACTGATGATTACCACCGAGGTTGAGAACTATCCCGGCTTCTCAGAAGCCATTCAGGGACCCGAGTTGATGGCTGAATTTCGCAAGCAGGCCGAGCGTTTTGGGACGGAGTTTATGGAAGCATGGATTACCGAGGTCGATCTCTCCGAACGTCCTTTTCAGCTCTATACAAATTCACTAACAATCTCGACCAAAACTCTGATCATTGCGACCGGCGCATCGGCTAAATGGCTCGGCATTCCGGGAGAAGCGAAGGTGCCCGATGGGTTCGGAGGCAATGGGGTTTCGGCTTGTGCGACGTGTGATGGTCCGTTGCCGGCTTTTCGAAACAGGGTCCTCGTCGTTGTCGGTGGCGGCGACACGGCAATGGAAGAGGCGACTTTTCTGACTCGCTACGCGGCAAAAGTGTACGTAGTTCATCGTCGCGACCGGCTGCGGGCGTCGAAGATCATGCAGGAGAAGGCGTTTCGCAACGAAAAGATTGAGTTTATCTGGGACACGGGAGTGCAGGAGATCTTAGGGACGCAGGAAGATGGCGTCACGGGCGTGCACCTAAAAAATCTCAAGACGGGTGAGGAACGTGTCTTTCCGTGTGCCGGAGTGTTCGTGGCCATCGGTCACAAGCCCAACACGGATTTGTTCAAGGGCCAGTTGGACATGGACGACATTGGGTATTTGAAAACTTCAGGCCTCTCGACTGCGACTAATGTTCCGGGTGTGTTTGCATGTGGCGATGTTCAGGACTCAGTTTACCGGCAAGCGGTCACGGCCGCAGGGAGCGGTTGCATGTCGGCAATCGACGCTGAGCGTTTTTTGGACCATCTCCCAGTGGCGATGCCTGACGGTGAGGAAGTCACAGACGAAGGCGAGCACATCACCGCGGATCACAAGGCGATCATTACGCCAGATGGCAACCTGATACCGAATGAAGAGCCGGTAGAAGATTTAGTCGCCGATCAGGAAGATCAAAGCAAAACGATTGAGTCGTCTTTTTGACGGCGCGATGAAGGAATCTCGACAGCGTTATCGTTGAGTGGGCAGGGTTCGCAGTAGGCTCCGACGCGTTTCAGGCGATCCTCACATTCGTTGCACTTCAAAGCCAGACCGAGCTGTCGCAACGATTCAAGCAGTGGCAGCAGCAACATTCCACGTTCAGTCAACGCATATTCAATGTGCGGCGGGTTGCCGCCGAAGTCAGTACGCTCAACGAGACGATCGTTTTCCATGTCGCGCAGCCGCTGCACAAGCGTGCGACTGCTGATCGGAAATAGACTGTTCAGCAGCTCCATCGTTCGCTTTGGACCAGACAGCAACTCTCTCACGACCAGCATCGTCCATTTGTCACCAAGCATCTGCAATGCTCCGGTGATGGGACAGCCATCGAGTTCGCGTCGTTTCATCGCGTGACTATGGTCTCAAGCTGATGTTGTAAGTTTTGATTTTTGAGTTAAGTGTTGTGGCGTTCATTCCAAGCAAGCGCGCGGCGCGAGACTGATGACCGCCCGTCTGTTCGAGCGCGCGCCTGATCAGATCGATTTCAAACCGTCGTACTTCTTCGTAGAAGTTGATGCCGCGCCCGATGTCGCCGACGGCGGCGTTGCTCGCGCCATCATGATGCCCGGATACGACTGACTTCGGATCGCTGATCTCAGTGCGAAGGCATTCCTTTGTAACCTCATCGCCGGGCGCGATTACGACCGCGCGCTCGATCGTGTTTTCGAGTTCACGCACGTTGCCGGGCCATGAGTACGCTTCGAGCAGTGCCAGCACTTCCGGCGCCAGTTGCTCTGAAACGTTGCGGCCGTTCTCGTCGTTGTACTTTTGAATAAAGTGTTGGGCCAACGGCAGAATATCCTCGACGCGATCGCGCAGAGGCGGCAACTCGATCGGCACCACAGCCAGACGGTAGTAAAGATCTTCGCGGAAACTTCCCTGCCGCACTGCTTCTTTCAAGTCGATATTGGTCGCGGCCACAATGCGAACGTCGACGCGACGCGGCGTAGTGTCACCGAGCGGCGTGAACTCGCGCTCCTGAATGACGCGCAACAGTCGCACCTGCGTCTCGGGTGGAATGTCACCAATTTCATCGAGAAAAATCGAACCGCCATCCGCGACTTCAAACAAACCTTTTTTCGCCGCAACCGCGCCCGTAAAGGCGCCGCGTGTGTGGCCAAACAATTCCGACTCCAGCAGCTCGGACGGAATATTTGAGCTGTTGACCGTGACGAAGGGACGACCGGCGCGCGTGCTTGCTTCGTGAATTGCTTTTGCAATCAACTCTTTACCGGTGCCACTCTCGCCGGTTATCAGAACAGTGGAACGTGCCGGCGCGACTTGTTCGACAAGGCGAAACACTTCCTGCATGAGGTCCGACCGGCCGATGATCTCGCCACGATCGACAGCCTTACTCATCGCGCGGCGAAGTGTGCGACGTTCTTCTTCTTTGCGGCGTCGCTTGATCCCAGCGGCGATCGTCGCGGTGATCTGTTCGTTCTGAAAAGGCTTTCGGATGCAACCGAAGGCGCCACGTTCCCAGGCGGCGATCGCGGTGTCGAAAGTCGCGTAAGCCGTAATCATCAGGATCACCGCATCGGAGTCCATCTTCAAAAACTCTTCGAGCGCGCGCAGCCCGCCGATGCCAGGCATCGACACGTCGAGCAGCACGACGTCGTACGCGCGGCGACCGTAAGCTTCGAGACCTTCCTCACCGGTCTTGGCGAGATCGACACGATAGCCTTCGTTCGAGAGGAGCGTCTCGAGCACCTCGCGCATGATCTCCTCGTCGTCCACAACGAGGACTGATCCTTTTCGAGAGTTACGTTTTTCCAGCTTCATCACGAAAAGCGTAAGTTTAGCAATTGCGCCACCAAAAAGCACAAAACGCACAAAATGATTTTGGGCCCAGACGAAATTGTTGTTTATGTGGCCTAGTCGCCGACGGCCTGAAGGCGGGTGCGGACGCGCGCGGTCGGGAGGGTGATGCGGAAGGTTGTGCCCTGGCCCGGCGTGCTGTCGACCGTTATGCGTCCGGTGTGTTCCTGGACGATTCCATACGACACCGCGAGGCCGAGGCCGGTTCCCTGTCCGACACCTTTGGTCGTGTAGAACGGATCGTAAATCTTGGCGACGTTCTCCGGTGCGATGCCGATGCCTGTATCGGAGATCTCTGCGACGAGAGATCCATCCTCGGCCGTGCCGGTCGAGACAATGATTCGGCCACCATCGGGAATTGCATCGCGCGCATTGAGGATCAAATTCGTGAAGACCTGTTGCAGCTTGCCGGCATTCGCGTAAGCGTCGGGGGCTTCGTGGTCGTAGTTGCGTACGATCTCGATCTGGCTGCGTCGCAGTTGCGGCTCGAGTAGTTGCAACGTGTCGTCGAGCACGCGCGCTACATCGACTTCGCAGAACTCTGTGGCGCTGCCGGTGCGCGAGAAGTTCAGGAGGTTGTTGACGATGTTCGTCGCACGTTCTGCTTGTGTGCGCACCTTCTGGAGCAATGCATGCTTCGGGTCATTCTCGTTGAGCATGCCGAGCAGCATCTGTGTGTAAGACGAAACACCGGTCAATGGCGTGTTCACTTCATGAGCAACGCCTGCTGCGAGCAGACCGATCGACGAGAGTTTCTCGCGCTGCTGCAACTGCTCCTCGAGCGAGATGCGCGCGGTCACGTCTTCCAAAACAACTAGGGCTCCGGTTTGGCCCTGTCCATCCTGCAACGGAGCGAGCGCGATGTTCAGTACGAGGCTGCGGTTACCACGTGTCGCGGTGTGAAGTTTGTAGATGTTGCGAATCTCTTTGAGCCGCCATCCGTCTTTGCCCAGCACCTGCTTGAGCGTGTCGGCGAAGTCTTCGGAGAACAGCTCCTCGACCCGCCGTCCAACAGCCGCGTCCCGTCGTAAATCGAGAATATGTTCGAGGGCCGAGTTCAATCGTGTTACGCAACCGTTTAGATCAACAGCCAGCAGGCCCACGTTGATCGATTCAATGATCGACTCATTGAACTCTTTCAACAGCTTCAACTCGGCGGCGCGCTCTTGCTGGTCTTTGTAAAGCAGACTGTTTTCAATCGCCACCGCCACGTATCCAGAAACGGTGCGCAGTATTTCGACGTCTTCGGACGACAAAAGCCCGCCATTGACGGAACGTCCGAGGCCGATGACAGCGACCATCCGTCCACGAACAACGCACGGAACGTAGTAATGGAGCGATCGCCGCATGGAGCCGTTCGACTCAGCGTTCAGATCGAGATCGTCAGCGCGAACCACGCCACTCTCCGCCGAACGCACTCGAATCATCTCGCGGAAATCAGCCGGTACCGCTACACGCGTCGGCAAACCAGCGGAGCGCGCAACCGTGTATCCCGACTTCGAATGTCTCGACTCGACGAAGATCGCGACGCGCTCAACGTTCATCACTTCCTGAAGCCGACTGACGAGTGAATCGAGCAAAGGATCGAGCGCAGTGGTCGCTGAAATCGTACGGCCAAAATCGAGCAGGCTGTTTCGCAGGTCGTAACGCTCGCCATAAAAGAGACGATCGACCTGCTCCTGAAGGAAGCTTTTCACTGGCCCCGCGACCATCACGATCCCTGCCATCGCGAGCACCGCAACCACCAGGCGTAACGTGATCTCACCCGATGAGAAGCCCTGATCTGATCCGAACGCATACAAGCCGCCGAGATACACCGCAGCGCCGATGAGCAACGAAATCGCGAGGGTCGTGAGCGCGTAAACAAAAACGCGTCGAACCACCAGCTCCACGTCCATCAACCGGTAACGCAGGACCGAATAGCCAAATGCAAACGGAATCAAACCGAGTGGCAGGATCGCGACATCAGTCAGCCAGCTATCGGTCGGCGCACCAAACAGGTAGAACACTGCGTATAAAAGGATGAATGGCGTGATTGAAAGCAATGTACCCCATGCCACCCACTTCACCTGCTGTCGAGCAACCGTGCTCTTGGCCTTGACGAAAGTTCGCATCAACAGCACCGCGCTCGCCACGAGCGCAACGCCGAGATGCAGGATGTAAAGCCAGTAAAGAAGACCGATCAGTTGTTCTGAAACAGGAATCGTTCCGACAACGGGGAACGCCTTCGCCATTTCATCCCGCAGCAGAACAATCACTGTAAATGCGAGCAACAAAAATGCCGGCACGTACAGCACGACTGCGCGCCAACGTCGCGTTGCGAAGAGCTGTTGCCGCGACGGGTAAAGCGCACAGAAGTGCAGAAACAGCGGTGCAAATAGAATCAACGCAGCATTGTCAAGAAACGCGATTGCGAGATCGAGATCCCGGTAACTGCCGGTGGGCGTGTAGAAGAGAAAGACAAACGCAGTCAGGCAGAACGTCGCGAAGTGCAGCACGAAAGGCGCGCGCCCACCTTGTTTGAAGAGAACGAAGAATCCGGCAAACAAACAGATCAACCCGATCAGGTTGAGGTAGAGAATGCGCGGCGTCCATTTATAAACTGCATCAAGGTGATCCAGGTCGGCCCAGTACGGAACGTTAGACGAATATGCCGGACGCATCATGAGGTAATGCAGTTGTCCGTTGACGCGGGCCTGCTCGAGATAAATCTGCACGTCGCGGGAGGAGATAACCTGCTCGGCTTTGGCGTTGGGGTCGAGAGTGATTCCAATCAAACGATCGCCGGGCAGCAGCCAGGCCCGGTCAGCGGCGGAACCGCGTTTGATGCTCTTCGCAACCACACCCTCTTTCGTGTCGACCCACTCGACGCCATCCCAGGGCGGCGCTTCCTGCTCGACACGCTGGCTAAAGTTGAGGATGCCGGCGCTGATTAATAGCGCCGCGCCTATCAACAGAAACCAGGTCCTGGTTGTGATTATTGAGCCCTTCACTGCTACCTCAACTACACGGCCGATTCCTTAGACCGGCAGATCTCATTTCTTTAAGCAAGGTATGTTCCGGCGAGAGATCACACGGATTAGCGGACTGATCTTCCCAGATCTATTCCAACTTTTCGGAGTTTCCGAGAATTTGGAAGAACAGACTTGTCAGTGAAGGGAGCAGAACGCGTGGGCGAGTGGGAATTTTAGCGGTCTGCTCTCTTCGTCTCGCCCTTAAAACCTGACCGAGATTCCACCACGAACAGACCTTCGACCGTTGCCGATAACCGTCAGGATCTCGCCGTTCTCGCTACTGGTTTGCGCGTCAAGCAAGTTACGCGCATCGAGAATGGCTTCAGCCCGAACGGGCAATCCAAAACTCGGCAACTCCTGCGTGACCTGAATACTTAGGGACGGATCGTAAACGCCTAATCGACCCGCGAAAGGATCTATCGCAAACACGGTCGCTTCCGGAGAGAAGCGCAATATGGTTCGCACCTGCGTACCGGTGCGGAAGACGCCGCCCAACTGCAGCGCCGCAGTTTGAAACATTCCACTCTCGAAGAGTTCCGCTGGACTCGCGAAACCGGCTGCCGAGAGTTGCTGGCCGCGGCCAAAGGCGTAGCCTGCGGAGGCGGTCCAAACACGATTCAAGCGTCGCGTGTAAACCACGCGGATCCCGCGTGAAGATCCCTGTTGGTTCGCGACGTCGATAAAGGCGTCGCCCGCTTTTCCGGAGAACGCGCTCGCCGGTCCACTCAAGAGACCAACACCTCGTCCGCTGGTTGTGTCGAAGAAAGCAGTCGCTTCGACGTTGGAGCTGTTGTCCAAAACTCTTTCAATTCCGAACTCGAGCCGGTGACTGCGTTCAAGAACTGCCTCTCCGTCGATGAACGCGACTGGACGCACTGACTGACTCCGAAAAACAACCTGATCGTCTTCGAAACTCGCAATACTCTGAATGCCGTCTTCGTCTCCGCCAGATGCGAATGCCGCTTTCACGCGTGTGCGCGCGTTCGCGTCGTACTGAACGCCGAACCGCGGCGTGATTGCTTGCGCGCCACCCGCGCCGATGAAGCGTGAATAGTCAAGGCCCATCACGATCACGATGCCGTCGCGCACGATCCACTCATCGACTGCACGTAACGAAATCTGACCGTGAAGGTCTGCTCGATCGCTGAGCCTGTTTGTCCAAACGGGTGTCGCGAAACGAACCCCCGAAGCAGTTAAGCCGACGCGATGGCGATCGCCGACTCGTACACGTGACGACGCTTCAAAACGCTGTGGCGCATCACCAACTCCGGTCTGACCTGAGAAGATGAGCTCAACGTGTTCGGAAACGGGCGTTGCTACCGCGAAATTGAGACCTACATAAGAAGAGCCATACGCGTCACTCGCGAAATAGCTTTGCAGAACGCCCTGCGGTTTAACTTTGGAATCTGAATTTGTTGCGGTGGGAATCTCGGGCGCCGTCTCCATTGGGGCGGCCTCGGCAACCTGCGCCTCACTTTCTACGGCTTTGACAATTGCGTCTTCGCCTTCGTCGATCTGGAGGATCGAGCGTTTGGGTTGGGCCGACCGGAGGGTCCATTTCACGTCCTCTCGATCTCGCCTGCGTTCGGGCAACGTGTTACCCGAACCGACTGGTTCAAGATTGAACTTGTAAACCAGTTCCTGTTGCGCCTTCACGTCTACTTCCGCGAAGACAACTGCACTGAAACCGTTGGCAATGGCCTTGATGCCATAGCGGCCAGGAAGAACTTTCGTGACGAAGTTGCCCTCCCTATCAGTGCGCGCTTCCTTAACGGTCTTGAACCCTTCTCGCACCAGAGACACGAGTGCGCCCGACAGGGGGTTACCCCTGTGGTCGCGAACCGTTCCGCTGATGGTAGCGAGTGACTTTTTGGAGCTTGCTGCGAGCGTGTCGCTGGTAATAAAAGACACCAGCGCGATCAGAGACAAACTAAAACCAAATGCTCTTCTCATGCGACAAAGACCTCCGCGGCCAAAGTCCCTTTTGGAAGCAATGGACAAGCGAACTGGTTCAGGCGAGGAGACTTTACCGGAACCCCAAAAACAGGCCGTTATTGTCCGTCACGGGGTAATTTACTGTCAAGTAATCCGCGGCGGTAACACGACATTTGCCCGCCTTTGTGGGCCGTGCTAGGATCCAACACCCCTTCTCAGCGATCGAGAATTTCGCCCCATTTTGGGTCTCCGAAAACAAATGATAGACGACGTTCAAGCTACAAAACTCCCCAACGGGGTCGCTGTCCTGACCGAACACATGCCCGGTCTCAGGTCCGTGACGGCTGGAATCTGGGTCCGCAAGGGCTCTCGCCACGAATCAGCAGAATTAAACGGAATCTGCCACTTTATCGAACACGCTGTTTTCAAGGGCACCCAACACCGGAGTGCCAGGGACATTGCCGTTGAAACTGACCGGCTGGGCGGGAACCTGGATGCCTATACGACCCATGAGATGACGGGTTTTACCACAAAGGTTGCGGATACGGCGATTGCACAGGCGATAGATTTACTGTCCGACCTCGTTTCGCATCCCCGTTTTGAGCAGGAAGATCTCGAGCGCGAGCAGAAAGTCATCCTCGAAGAGATGAAAATGGTCGAGGACACGCCTGACGAGCTGCTCGGAGAGCTTTTCAATTCTGCTTACTTCCCGAATCAGCCGCTCGGACGGCCGATCGAAGGTACGAGGGAAACCGTTTCAACTTTCGATCACAAAACTACAGTCGGCTTTCACGCGCGCGAATTCACTTACAGCAATCTCGTCGTGGCTGCGGCAGGAAACGTCGATCACGCGCGATTGGTCGAGCTGGTGGGCGTCGCCTTCGACGGTTGTGAAAGCGGCAGCGCCGCACGACCGCACGCACTCGATTATGGAAAACCGCGACCAGCAGCGCCGATTTTGATCGAACAGAAGGGCGAGCTTGAACAGGCGCACCTCGTACTCGCGGCGCCCTGGCCACACGCCATCAGCAACGATCGCTACGCGGCGAGTTTATTGGCTTCCGTCATCGGTGGTGGAACGTCAAGTCGGCTCTGGCAGGAGATCCGTGAAGAACGGGGACTCGCGTATTCAGTCGGCGCCGCCGGAAGCGCTTTTTCAGACATCGGCGTTTTCAACATCTACGCCGGCACGTCTCCCGAACATCTCGATGAAGTTTTAGAGCTGTCGTTGAAGGCGTTGCGCGAAGTCGTACGTAATTGCGTGACGGATGAAGAGCTCCGAATCGCGAAGGACCAGGCAATCTCGTCGATCCTGCTTGGACTCGAATCTTCAAGCGCACGCGCCGGCACGCTCGCGCGACAGGAGATCATTCACGGTCGCCGCATCTCGCCAGACGAGGTCATTGAAAAGATCCGCGACACGACAGTTGACGAGCTTCAGGAAGTCGCGCGCACATACTTTAAATCAGAAACACTCGCGCTCGGCGTCCTCGGAAATCTCAACGGCTTCAACGTCGATCGATCCCGTTTGGAAATTTAGCCATCAAAAAGCACAAAAGGCATAAAACCTCTGATATAGTGGGTCGACTTACTCGGTTTACTAATATCTTGTGCCTTAGTGCCTTTTTGTCGCTGAATGAAACTGACTGTTCTTGGCAGTGGCTCAACTGGTAACGCGGTCCTGATCGTTGCCGGCAACACGCGCGTTCTCGTTGACGCCGGACTGAGTGCAAAAGAGATTACGCGCCGCCTCGCGATGGTTGGCGAAGACGCGCAACGACTCGATGCAGTTCTCGTCACTCACGAACACGGCGATCACGCCGGCGGCTTGCGCGTGCTGCTCAGCTCAGTCGATTGTCCCGTTTACATCTCCGCGCAAACACTAGATGCTTACGTTAGCGAGCGCCTTAACGTTACGAACGAAGAACCGCGCCGTCGCGCTAAAGCTTTGCGGGATCGAGTGGAGATGATCGAGTCAAGCAAAGACTTTCGCATCGGCGAGATCGATTTTCATCCCTTCACGATTCCACACGACGCCGTAGACAACTTCGGGTTCACTGCAACGCACGACGGTGTGAAGATCGCTACCGTGATGGACTTTGGTCACATCACGACTCTCGTCACCGAGCGCCTGCGCGGTTGTGCCGCAATCGTGATCGAGTCGAATCACAGCCGCGACATGCTCAAGGCTTGCGACAACTATCCCTGGGAACTGAAACAACGGATCCTTTCTCGTTTGGGACACCTGTCAAACGAAGATCTCGCCGATTGGATTCGCAAGGGTTTCGACGGCTGCGCGAAGTACCTCGTGCTGGCCCACCTTTCACAACGCGCTAACAACCCCTACCTGGCAAAAATCAACGCCGAAGTCGCTTTGCAGGAAAGGGCACCGTTGTTTGTCGGTTTTACCGAGGTCAGTCTCTCCTATCCGAAGGAGCCGACGCCCTGGATCGAGGTATGAGCGACAAGTTTCGTCAGATTAGTGGATCACCCCTTACCATCCTTTTAAGCGTCTTTTTAGCGAGTTTGACGGTCTCAGCCTGCCGGCAGGACGTGGAGCGCGGTCGTGTGCCGAGCGAAGTGGAGGAAGTGATCGCCGCAATCGGTGAAAATATCGCTCAGGAACGTTACGAACAGATTTATAACGAGTCGTCCAGTCTTTGGAAAAAGGACGTGACGCTCGATCAGTCAAACCAAACGTTCAAGACTTTGCGAACGAAGCTGGGTAAAGTCGAATCGCGAACGCTTCATTCAGCCACGGAACAGCAGAATTCTGGCGGCGTTCTCAAAGGCCACGTTTATATTTTGAGTTACCAGACGCGCTTCGAGCGTGGCGACGGCATGGAGACTTTTACCTTAATAGAGGAAAATGGTCGCTGGTTATTGGCACGGTATTTTGTGAACTCGACTGCACTGAAATAGATGATCGATCGTTACACATTGCCCGAGATGGGCGCGCTCTGGTCCGAGCAAAACAAGTTTCAGAAATGGCTCGACGTGGAAATCGCGGTCTGCGAAGTCCACGCCGAGATGGGCACGATTCCTCGCGATGCACTGGAACAGATCAAGACGCGGGCTCAGTTTTCCGTCGAACGCATCAATGAGATTGAAAAGACGACGAACCACGATGTCATTGCGTTCACGACAAACCTGGCGGAGTCGATTGGTGAAGCGAGCCGGTTTGTTCACTACGGATTAACGTCGTCAGACGTTGTCGATACTGCCAACGCGCTGCTGCTGCGCGACTCGGCGGATATCCTGGTGAAGAAAGTCGATCAGTTGATCGAGACGTTGAAGCGTCGCGCGGTGGAGTTCAAAAACACGCCGCAAGTCGGACGGACGCACGGCATCCACGCTGAGCCGACGTGTTTTGGTCTGACTTTCGCGATCTGGTTCGACGAGATGCGACGTAATCGTGAGCGTTTGCTGCGGGCGCGCGAAGCTGTTGCGGTGGGAAAGATCAGTGGCGCTGTCGGCGCCTTCGCGCATCTCGATCCTGAAGTTGAAGAGAAAGTCTGCGAGCGTCTCGGATTAAAGCCGGCTCCGGTTTCGACGCAGGTAATCCAGCGCGACATCTATGCGGAGTATTTAACGACGCTCGCCATCATCGCTTCGTCGTTGGAGAAGTTTGCACTCAACGTTCGTCACTGGCAGCGGACCGAGGTTCGCGAGGCTCAGGAGCGATTCACGAAAGGGCAAAAAGGATCGAGCGCGATGCCACACAAGCGCAATCCGATAATTTCGGAACGCATCTGCGGTATGGCGCGAGTGATTCGCGCCAATAGCATCGTCGGGCTGGAGAACGTCGCGTTGTGGCATGAGCGAGACATTTCGCATTCGTCAGCGGAACGTGTCGTGTTGCCTGATTCGAGTACCGCGCTCGACTACATTCTGCAAAAGGCGATCGGGTTGATTGATGGTCTCGTGGTCTATCCGGAACGAATGCTCGAAAATCTCGGCGCGACAAAGGGTTTGATCTTCAGTGGTCAACTGCTGCTGGCGCTGACTAATAAGGGACTGTCACGTGAGACTGCTTACGACTGGGTGCAGCGCAATGCGATGAGAGTTTGGGACGAGGATCGAGATTTTCAGGAGCTGGTGAAGGCAGACTCGGATATCAAATCACAACTATCCGTGGCAGAGATCGAGCGGATCTTCTCGCTCGACCACTACCTGAGAAACGTCGACGCGATCTATCAGCGACTTGGAATTTAGTAGGGCTTCTACTTAGCCGAGAATTTCTCAGCGAAATTGCCGATGATCGGCAGCTTAAAATATTGCCCCTGGTAAGCCTTGATCAGGCACATCACCACGCCAATCACGATGGCAGCGATAAAAACTAACCAAATCAAAACGGAGACCAAACTCAGCAATGTCGTCAAAGCACCTGAAACCTGCGTCGCAATCATGAAGAGGACAAACAGCACGATCCAGAGCGCGATAGCCACGACGCCAGCCACAACATTCAACAACAGTGACTGCATCGCGTGAAAGCGAACCAAACGACTGTCTTTCTCAATCAGGAAGAAAATCAGCCCGGAGACCCAGCCAAAAATGTATGACAGCAACGCAGCCAGGTTCTCCTCAAGCCCGGTACTGGATTTGGCGATTTGGACGGGCGGCGGGTTTTGCATTATAAGTTTCTCCTGTTAGAAAGGGTTTTTTGATCTGGGCGCGACAGGTCTACAAGCCGGAGATATTATTCCACAACTGCTTCTTAAGCAACGCTTTGTTGATTCTCGCGCAGACGTAAAGATGCGCGGCAGGTAACTGATGAAAGCCAAAGTTTATGTAAACTTGAAATCCGGCGTGCTCGACCCGCAGGGTAAAGCTATCCAGCATTCGGTCGAACTACTCGGTTTCTCGGGAATTTCCGACGTGCGGCAGGGGAAATATTTCGAGATCTCGCTCGACGAATCGATGGACAACGAGCGCGCTCGCGAGTCAGTCGAAAAGATGGCGCGCGAAGTACTCTCGAACCCGATCATCGAAGACTACCGCGTGGAGATAGAAGGGTGAAATTCGGAGTTATCGTTTTTCCGGGATCGAATTGTGATCACGACGCTTATCACGTGATCTCGAAGCACGTCGGCCAGCCAGTCGATTTCATCTGGCACCGGGAAACGGATCTTTCGACTTACGATGCCGTGATACTTCCCGGTGGGTTCTCTTACGGCGACTACCTTCGAGCCGGCGCACTCGCTCGTTTCTCGCCCGTGATGAACTCGGTTAAGAAATTCGCCCAGAGTGGTCGCTTCGTGCTCGGTATCTGCAACGGTTTTCAGATTCTCTGCGAAGCAGGATTGCTTCCGGGCGCGTTGATTCGCAATCGCGATCTTCACTTCATCTGCGAGCATATTTACGTGCGCGTGGAAACCTCAGACAGTCCTTATACTAACGAGCTCACGCGCGGTACAGTGCTGCGAATTCCGATCGCACACGCCGAAGGAAACTATATCTGCGACGACGACACCCTCGCCGAGCTTCAACGAGAAGATCGCATCGTCTTTCGTTACTGCGAAAAAGACGGGACCGTCACCGAGGCCGCAAACCCAAATGGCTCGCGTGACAACATCGCCGGGATTTGTAATCGCGAACGGAATGTGCTTGGTTTAATGCCACATCCCGAACGTGCGTGTGAAGATTTGCTTGGCTCGAGTGACGGTCGCGACATCTTCCGTTCACTTGCAGCCACAGTGGCTGCCGCAGTTTGAAAGTTTCTCCATTAACGTTATGAAGCGAATACTACCGTTTCTCATCATCCTCGTCGTTCTCGGCGCCGCCCTGGGCAGCGCCTGGTACTTGACACGAACCATACCCGCTTCTCCGACATTCGGAACCGCATCCGCGCCCTCACCGGGTTCACCCGGTCCACAGGGTTCGCCGGCGCAGCAAAGACCGCCGACCGTTCAAGGTGTTCCGGGAGCAGAGCCCGCCCACGTGCTTGGGCCAAAAGATGCGCCTGTACGTCTCGAGGAGTTTGGTGATTTCGAATGTCCACCGTGCGGCATGTTCCATCCGATCCTCGAACAGATGCATGCGGAGTTCGGCGATAAGTTGCAGATAACTTTCCGCGAATTCCCACTCGTGCCCACGCACCAGCACGCGCTCGCGGCTGCCTCCGCCGCTGAAGCCGCCGGACTCCAGGGCAAGTTTTGGGAGATGCACGACCTGATTTACGAACATCAGGCGGAGTGGAAAAAAGAGTTCAATGTGCGACCGATCTTTGAAGGTTACGCGAAACAGATTGGCCTCGACGTTGAACGCTACAAGCGCGACGTCAATGGCGACCTTGTTGCACAACGAATTTTCCAGGACGGCAAGCGCGGCCACTCGCTCGGCGTCAAGGGCACGCCAACGGTTTTCATCAATGGCCGCGAGGTGCCATTCCAGGATCTTCCAGCCGAAAGGTTACGAGCCGTGATTCAGAATGAGCTGCGAAGTAGCGGTAGATGAGGAAGCTTTACGTCGTCGCAGCGCTGCTTTCACTGATCGGACTTGCCGACGCACTTTACCTCACAGTCGAACACGTTACGGGACAGAGTGTGCGTTGCACGATCATTTCCGGTTGTTCGGAAGTGTTGAGTAGTCCATACGCCGTCGTCGCCGGTGTTCCCCTCGCAATGATCGGCGCCGCCGCGTACTTCACGGTTTTTAGTCTCGCCACCCTCGCCGCATTCAACTACCGCATTGCCGGCACGCTGTTGACGGTGCTCGTCACGACGATGTTCCTCGTGAGTTTGTGGCTGATCTACCTGCAGGCTTTTGTCATTCGCGAGTTTTGCCAGTACTGTTTACTTTCGGCCGCAATCACACTTGCGCTCCTGGTGGTAATGGTAATAGTCCAAAAATTAAGGTGAATGAGATGAGTCAGCAGCAACCCACGGTCGCGGACATTTTTCGTCGCGCGCAGTCGATGCGAAAGGAGCATCCGGACTGGACGTATAAACAGGTCCAGAAGCAGTTGGTGCAGGCTTTTTCCGGCGGGCCGTTTCCACCGCTACACAACCTGACGATTCCCGAGCAGGACGCACGCGCGCCGGAAGAAGACTGGACTGCGGGACTTCCGATCGTGAGGCGCGGTATCCAGTTTGAAGACTGGAACGAAGTTATTACCGGGATAATTATCAGTCTCGAGCAAACGGAAAATTACGAACGCGCGCGCGGTCCTGAGGGAGATCGTGACGATTGGCACGACCGCAGTGTCGGGATTGATGATGCAGTCGCGAAAGGTGTCGGTAAATGGATGCCGGAAGAATTGATCGCGCTGGCGGAGCGACGAGGGAAGAAGTAAGACAAGATGAGTTTTCTGAACAATCTATTCCAGGATCCAAAGTACCAGAACACTGATCCGCGAAAGGCGGAAGAGATCGAGGACCCGGACATAATCATTAGTCCTGACACGCGTCGCGAAAAGCGCATACCGCCGGGCCAGTCGCGTACCAAAAAGTGGCCCGTGCTCGACGCACACGGCACTCCCAACATCGACCTCGCGAACTGGAGTTTTGAAATCGAAGGGCTGGTTGAAAATCGACTGACGTGGTCGCTGGATGAGTTCATGCAACTTCCGGCGGTGCGCGTCTATGCTGATTTTCACTGCGTGACGCGCTGGTCGCGACTCGACAACGTCTGGAGCGGGGTCTCGACACGTGAGATCGCACGGCTCGCGGGCGTGAAGCCGGAAGCGAAATTCGTCCTCGCGCTCGCGTACGATTACGGTTGGACCACAAACGTTCCTATCGAATACTTCCTTAAAGAAGACTCACTTTTCGCGTGGGCTCACGACGGCCAGCCAATACCGCCCGAGCACGGTGGACCAGTGCGTTTGATCATCCCGCAGCTTTACGCGTGGAAGTCGGCGAAGTGGGTAAAGGGCGTGCGCTTCCTGGAAGAGGATCAAGCGGGCTTTTGGGAAGAGGGCGGTTACCACATGCGCGGCGTGCCGTGGGGTCCCGGCGATGGCGAGCGATTCCGCTGGTCGTAATTGCAATGTCGGAAAGACCAGCAAACACACCAAAAGACGCGGCCGCGATAATCCTTCTACGGCAAGACACTGATCCCGAGAATCCTGAAGTTTTCTGGGTGAAGCGCAGCGACAAGCTTGCGTTTTTGGGCGGATTTCACGCCTTTCCGGGTGGACAGATCGACGCCGGCGATGTTGAAGTAGACGTTCGCAACGCACCCAACCCCGAGACGGCGGCGATGATTAGCGGCGCGGCCCGTGAGCTGTTCGAAGAGTTGGGTGTGCTTGTTGCCCGAGGCTGCGAGACGCTGACGAAAGGTCAACGAGCTTCACTCCTCGACGACCTTGAATCCGGACGCATGTCGTGGCCGGCGCTGCTAAAGCATTACGAGCTGTATCTCGATGCTGAGGATTTCACGTACGTCGGTCGCTGGGTAACGCCGCCGTTCAACGCACGACGTTTTGATACCTGGTTCTTTCTCGTCAAATGTCCCCCGAAGCAGGAGCCGAACGTGATCGCTGGCGAACTCGCCAGCGGCGAGTGGCTGCCGGCACGTGACGCTTACGATCGCTGGATGCACGATCAAGTCGTTGCCGTTCCGCCCACGCTGCATGCGTTGCGAACTCTCGGCGCCGGCATCGCTCCCGATCTTGTGCAGCGCTTTTTGTCGATACCGCACGCGCATGGCGAACCCGCTCGCCGTATCACATTTCGTCCGAATTACATCTGCTTTCCCGTGCGCACGCCGACGCGGCCGCCGGCGACTCACACCTGCTGCTACATCGTTCACAACTCAAAAGAGATGCTCGTCTTCGATCCAGGGTCGCCGTATGAAGAGGAGCAGCAAGCGCTGGCCGAGTGTCTCGACGAGATGATCGCTGAGGGCAGGCGAGTGCGCGAGATCATCGTTACGCATTTGCATCCGGATCACGTCGGTGGCGTTAACGCCCTGAAGGAACATCTCGGCGGCGACGTTTCGGTTGCGGCGCACGCGCAAACTGCTGCAGCACTGCACGAAGTGCGTGTCGATCGATACATTGAAGACAACGACGTGATCACTCTTGACGGTGAACCGCCAGTGAGGTTGCGGGCGCTGCACACGCCCGGCCACGCGCTCGGTCATCTGTGTTTTCATGACGCAGATCGAGGTGTGCTACTGACGGGTGACAACATTGTCGGCGTTGGATCGGTGCTGATCGATCCGCCGCAGGGGAACATGCGTGACTACCTCAAGTCGCTCGAACGCATGCGGTCGCTGCCGAATCTCACGGTGCTGCTTGGTGGTCACGGGCCCGCTGTCGCGACGCCGTATCAGAAGATCGACGAATACATCTCGCATCGGCTCGAACGCGAGCGAAACATTTTCGAAGCCGTGCGTGCCGGCGTCGCGACGGTGAAAGACATCGTCGGACACGTTTACACCGACGTACATCCCAAGGCGCACGCGATGGCGGAGCGCGCCGTCCTCGCCCACCTCGAAAAACTCCGCGACGACGGAAATGTTCTCGAGAACAACGGAACGTGGCGACCTGTTTGATACCGTTTAGAGTTCAAGGTTTTGCTTGTCCGTTCCTCCACAGCAGCAAGCTAAAGCTTGAACTCTGAACTCAGAAGCGAACACTAAACTACTCTTGTGTCTCTTCGTGGCTGTTATTGTGCTTCTTTGTCGCTCTTTTTGTGCTTCCTTGTGGCTGCGGTTAGAATCTCTCCCACATCAATATGGATTACCCAAGAACCCTTCGCGAACTCAGGGCGGCCAAGTATCAAACGCATTCGGTCAAAGACGAACTGCGTCGCAATCTCATCAACAAACTACGCAGCGGGGAGAAGCTGTTTCCCGGCATCGTCGGTTACCAGGACACCGTCATCCCGCAACTGATCAATGCGATCCTGTCGCGGCATAACATCATCCTGCTTGGACTCCGCGGCCAGGCAAAGAGTCGTATCATTCGTCTGCTCACTGATCTGCTCGACGAGCGGATTCCAATCATCGCCGGGTCCGAAGTCAACGACGATCCGTTTCGACCAATCTCCGCTTACGGACGCCAAATGCTGTCAGATCATGGCGACGAGACGGCGCTCGACTGGGTCGGACGCGATGCGCGTTTTGTCGAAAAACTCGCCACGCCGGACGTCACCGTCGCCGACATCATCGGCGACGTCGATCCGATTAAAGCCGCGAAGGGCGGTCACCTCCTGAGCGACGAGCTGACAATCCACTACGGTCTGCTGCCGCGCGCGAACCGCGGCATCTTCGCGATCAACGAATTGCCCGATCTTGCGGGCAAGATCCAGGTTGCACTCTTCAACATCATGCAGGAAGGTGACGTGCAGATTAAGGGCTATCCCGTGCGCCTGCCGCTCGACGTGATGCTCATGTTCTCTGCAAACCCGGAAGACTACACCGCGCGCGGAAAGATCATCACACCACTGAAAGATCGCATCGGCGCCGAAATCCTGACGCACTATCCGAAGGAGCTGCCCGTGGCGATTGAGATCACACGGCAGGAGGCGTGGACCAATCGTTTCGAAAACGATGAGCGACTGATAGTTCCCGAGTTCATTCGCGAAGTGGTCGAGCAGATCGCTTTCGAAGCTCGCGACGACAATTACGTCGACAAACATTCCGGCGTTTCACAACGAATGCCGATCACGGTGATGGAGTCAGTCGTATCGAATGCCGAGCGTCGCGCGCTGCTCACGGGTGAAGAGTTGATCGTGCCTCGTATTTCCGATGTCTACGCAGCGATGCCGTCGATGACGGGCAAGATGGAGCTGGAATACGAAGGCGAACAACTCGGCGCAAATCGAATCGCTCGCGATCTGATCAAACGTTCCGCGGGTGAGATTTTTGAAGGCTACTTCGTCGGCATCGACTTCGCGAAAACCGTGCAATGGTTTGACGAAGGAAACAAACTGCTGCTCGCCGACACTGCCTCGGCGTCGGAATGTCTCAACTTGATCGAAGCGGTGCCCGAGCTTCTTGAAACCGCCACCATTCCGTTTGACTTCAAACGCTCCGACACTCCGCAACTCGTTTCCGCATGCGAGCTCGTGCTCGAAGGCTTGTATGCCGAGAATAAGATCAGCCGCAACGAAGAAGGTGGTTATGCCGCCGTAACGAAAGCCAAGAAAGACCGTCGCGGCATGATCTACGACGATCTAACCGAAACAGGAAAGTACAGTTGAGCGGAAATCCGCAAAGCAATCTGTGTAAACTGCGGTAATGAAGTTCCGGTATTCCAAATTCCAGGGGTTCGATGTCTTTTCCATCAATTTGGGCGAGTTGATGGACCGCATGTCTGATGCGTTGCTCGATTCCGGTTACGACGACGATTATTACTGGACCCGCCAGCGCAAGCAGACGGACACCTCACTCGATTCACTGCGTCGCGCGCTGCTTCAGGCACTCATGGACCAGGGCCTCGTCGACGAGCAACAGATCCGCGAGATGCTCGCGCAGAACGAAGGCAAGTTTCGAGGATCGCTGCTCGAGGAGTTGTTGAATCAACTGATCGAGCGACTCGTCGAAGAAGGCTTTCTGACGCTCCACGAAGAGCAACCACAACGCGCTGAACAACAACAGGGATCGCCGGGACCAGGCGAAGTTTCTGATCCACTGCCTCGCGACGTTCGTTTCGAGGTTACGGAAAAAGGGCTCGATTTCCTCGGTTACAAAACTCTGCGAAATCTACTCGGGAGTTTTGGGAAGAGCGCCGCGGGACGTCACGACACGGTTTATCTCTCGACGGGTGTCGAAGCGGCAGTCGCGAGCAAGCGTTACGAGTTCGGCGACACGATCAACCTCGATGTCAATACCACCTTGCTTTCCGCAATTCAGCGCGAAGGCTTGCAGGTTCCGCTCAATCTTGAATACCGCGACCTGCACGTTCACCAGTGCGATTATCAATCGTCGTGCGCGACGGTCGTAATGCTCGACTGTTCACACTCGATGATCCTCTACGGTGAGGACCGGTTTACGCCCGCGAAGAAGGTGGCTTTGGCAATGTCTCACCTGATTCGCACGCACTATCCCGGCGATTCTCTCAAAGTAGTTCTCTTTCACGATGCGGCAGAAGAGCTGCCGCTCGCCCAGCTCGCGACAACGCAAGTTGGTCCATACCACACAAACACGGCGGAAGGTCTCCGGCTCGCCCGGCGTCTGCTTCAGGCCCAGCGCAAAGAGATGAAGCAGATCGTCATGGTGACTGACGGCAAGCCGACCGCGTGTTTCATACAAGCCGGCGAAGGCACAAGAAGCAAAGCCGCAAAAAGTAAAACAGGCCCCGGTGGCGGCCCGGCTCGTCGCCTTTACAAGAACTCCATGGGCGGCGATCCCTTTGTAATGGCCGAAACTTTCAAGGAAGTGCAGGCCTGCCGGAAGGCCGGTATAATGATCAACACATTCATGCTGGCCAGCGACTATTACCTGGTCGATTTTGTAAAGCAGATGTCTGCCATGACGAATGGCAAGGCTTATTTCGCCAACCCCGGCAATCTGTCCCAATTCGTGTTAATTGATTTTCTGCGCCGCAGGACTCGACGAGTCAAATAGCCCGGCTGCCGCGGCGTCACGGATCTCCCCATGCGCAATCGCGTTGTCTTACCCTATCTAATCCTCCTGCTTGGCTTCTGCTTCACGCTGCTCGTCTATTACTACTTTTCAAAACTGACAAGCGAACAAGATCGAACGCGTTTCGACCGAGCCACGCAGGAGATTCAGGACCAGGTGCAGTTGCGCATCGCCACCTCGACGACATTGCTGCGCGCGGGCACTGGTCTTTTTGCCGCGAGTGATTATGTCGATGCCACCGAGTTTGAGAATTTCGTTAAGCAGATCGAGTTGGACAAAAACTACCCCGGCATCGAGGGTATCGGATATTCGCACCGGTTTACGGCGAACCAAAAAAGCGAAGTCGTCGATGAGATGAAGCGTGAAGGCGTACGAGATTTCAAAGTCTGGCCTGATGAGCCTCCACGCAATGAATACAATGCGATCCTGCATTTACAGCCGCTCAGCAATCGCAACAACATCGCTCTCGGCTATGACATGGCGACTGAAGAAGTGCGCCGCAAAGCGATGTACGCGGCTCGCGACACGGGAAAACCCACCGCATCAGAACGCGTAAAACTCGTCCAGGAGCGCGATATTCCTGAGGCTGAAAAGCAGCCGGGCTTTTTGATCTATGTTCCGATTTATCGAAAAGGGGCTCCGGTTTCAAACGAGGAGAGTCGTCGTAAGGCGCTGATGGGGTACGTTTACAGCCCGTTCCGCGTAAAGGATTTTCTTGAGCCGGTGGCTGCAGCGAACAAGCACGGGATAACTTTTGAGGTCTACGATGGCACCGAGGTCAAGCCTGAGGCCCTGCTTACCGCGTTCCGCAACGAAGGTTCCCGTAAACCACTCTTTGCTGATACAAAGCCGCTGGACGTGGGCGGCCATACATGGACCCTCGCTTACGCCACTACGCCCTCATTCGAAACCCAGTCGAGCCGTTCTTTCCTGAAATACACGCTCATAATCGGTGGCTTACTCAGTTTGCTTTTCGCTGTCGTGACTCGTGCTGAGGTGCGCGCGCGCTCGCGCGCAGAACACTCGGCTGATGAGCTGAAAAAGTCGGAGACTACAATCCGTAACACGCTCCGCGAACGAGAGCGTGCAGAAGAAGCGCTGCGGACGACTTCCGAAGCTCTACGCGACGCCGACCAGCGTGCGCTGCTCGAATATGAACGACTACTGGACAGAATCAAGGTATTCGCGCAAGCCCTCGGAACCGCGAGAGAGTTGCACGCGATCTTCAGCGCACTGCGCGAGTTCACAAATGTCTCGGTGCCGTGTAACGGGTTTTTCGTCTCACTCTACGATCCGATTCGTGACGTTCGGACAGCGTGTTACGGTTGGGCCGACGGCGAGGAGCTCGACGTTTCGCAATTACCACCGCAACCGGTGACGGCTTCCGGTCCGAATAGTCGTGCCGTGCGGAGTGGTCAAGTGATCATCACGAATGACTACATGCGTGCGACGCAAACAAACCCCGGCATCCTCGTTGGTCCTGATAACGGCTTGCGGCCTGATTCATCGATGGCTGTGCCGATGGCAGTAATGGGCCGCATCATCGGGACGATCGAAGTGCAGAGTTACGACAAGAATGTTTACCGTCCGGAACACGTCACTGCGATGAGCATGGCGGCAAACCTGACGGCCGTCGCGATTGAGAACGTGCGGTTACTCGAGCTCGAACGAACGGCGCGAGAGGCAGCGGAAGAGTCGAATCGTTTGAAGGATGAGTTTCTCGCGACGGTGTCGCACGAGCTTCGCACGCCGCTCACGGCGATACTTGGTTGGTCGCGATTACTCGAAGGCGGCGCGCTCGATGAGTCGGTGACGCAACAGGCGGTCGAGGTGATCTGGCGAAACGCAAAAGCACAGGCGCAGATTGTGGACGACATTCTCGACGTGTCGCGCATCATCACCGGCAATCTTTATCTCGATCTGCATCCGTTGGAAGTCGTGCCGGTCGTAGAGAATGCAATCAACGTGGTGCGGCCCACTGCGGATGCGAAGGGTATCAGGATCGAGAAGTACTTCGACTCAAAACCCGCGATGGTTTCGGGCGACGCAAACCGTCTCCAGCAAGTCGTTTGGAACATGTTATCGAATGCAGTGAAGTTTACTGACACTGGCGGGCGCGTTTGTGTAAAGGTATCGCGTGTCGGCGGAGCAGTGGAAGTCAGTATTTCAGATACGGGCCGAGGCATCAGTAAGGAGTTTTTGCCGTACGTCTTCGATCGATTCCGCCAGGCTGACAGCACAACCACTCGACATCACGGCGGGCTCGGGCTGGGCCTCGCTATCGCGCGACACCTTGTGGAAATTCATGGAGGCACGATCAACGCGGAGAGTGGCGGCGAGGGACGCGGAGCGACTTTCAAAATCATGCTTCCGGTTATAGAAACGGCGGGTGTCAATCGCTTTGCCGAAATTGATCAGCACCAACTCGCTCGCACTCCACAGTTGCTCTCAGGTCTAAATGTTCTCATCGTCGATGATGATTCTGACACATTAAAGCTTATGACAACTGCGCTCACGCGACGGCACGCGAATGTTACAGCAGTCTCTTCGGCGGGCGAGGCGATCAAGGCGATCACCCAACGGCGACCCGACGTACTCGTTTCTGACATTGCCATGCCGGATGAAGACGGTTACGGTTTAATTAAGAAGATTCGTTCGCTCGAAAGGGACGCGTCGGAAAACATTCCCGCCGTGGCGATCACGGCGTACGCGAAAGACGAAGATCGCGAACGAGCGTTGTCCGCAGGTTTCCAGATTTACCTCGCGAAGCCGGTGGAATTGACGGAGTTGATTTCCGTCGTTGCCCGCGCAGCGAGAAGAGATTTTTAGGTTTTTTTTGATAAATATGCCGATCGCTCACATCAACAATTACCAAATGTCCTACACGGATACCGGCAACGGTCGTCCGCTCGTGCTCATTCACGGCTACCCGTTCAACAGCTCATTATGGGCCGACCAGATACCTGAGCTAAGCAATGGCTATCGTGTTATCGCTCCAGACCTGCGCGGCTTCGGCGAAAGCGATGCTTCGCAGGAACCAAGCACGATGAACAGCCTCGCCGCCGACGTGGCCCAACTGATGGACCATCTCGAAATTCCGCGCGCCACAATCGGTGGGTTATCGATGGGCGGCTATGTCGCGCTCGCGTTCTATAAACAGTTTGCCGCGCGCGTGCGTGCCCTCGTTCTTGCCGACACGCGCGCTCACGCCGACACGGAAGAAGGAAAACAAACGCGAGCTCAACAAGCCGAAAAAGCATTGAGTGAAGGTATGGGCGGCATCGCCGACGCGATGCTGCCAAAACTGCTCACGCCCGAAACTGTGAGCAAGCATCCTGAAATCGTGAAGCGCGTGCGCGACATGATGTTGAAAACCAAACCCGAAGGCGCAGCGGCAGCCTTGCGCGGAATGGCTGAACGCGACGACCAGACGGAGCTGTTACCACGAATCTCTGTGCCTACCTTAATTCTTGTTGGAGCTGAAGACGCGATCACGCCTGTGGCTGACAGTGAGAAAATGCACCAGGCGATCGCAGGCTCGAGCCTCGTTGTGCTGGACCACGCGGGACACGTTTCCAACATTGAGCGTGCGAAGCAGTTTAACGACGCTTTGCTGCACTTTCTGAGTCGCTCGTAAAACGAGTTTGATGTCGGAGCATAAGAAATTCACGATTGAAGAGCGCGTTCGGTGGGGCGACGTTGACGCCGCGCGCATCATTTTCTATGGCGCATATATTCACTTCTTCGAGTTTGCCGAGACAGAGCTGTTCCGTGAAGTCGGAATGCACTACGGAGTGATGTTTGACGACTTGAAGATCTGGTTGCCGCGCGTGCATCTCGAGTGCGATTTTCATCGTGCGGCCCGGCTGGACGACATTTTGGAAGTAAGCGTTTGGGTTGGACGCTTTGGGACAAAGTCGATGCGATTGAATTTTGAAGTTCGTCGCAAAGGAAGCGCTGACATGGTCGCCACCGCGCATTTCGTCCTCGCGGCCGTCAACCAGCAGACGTTCGAAACCGTTCCCATTCCAACAGAGTTGCGCCAAAGGCTCGCACCGTACAGTGCTAACGATGAATCATAAATGACGACTGTTCCCAACAACCTGGCGCTTGAAGGGCTCGATGAGAAGACGATCGATCGCGATCCGATCAAGCAGTTTCAGCTCTGGCTCAACGATGCCATCGCCGCAAAACTTCCGTTGCCGGAAGCGATGACGCTCGCGACCGCCAGGTCTGACGGCCAACCTTCCGCGCGCATGGTGCTGCTCAAGCAGGTGGACCACGACGGTTTTGTTTTCTTCACGAACTACAGGAGCGCGAAGGCGGAACAATTGGACGCGAATCCGTACGCGGCACTGGTTTTTTACTGGGTACAACTCGATCGGCAAGTGCGCGTCGAGGGTAGGGTAACTAAAACATCGGCAGAGGAGTCACGTGAGTATTTCCGGACGCGACCGCGCGAGAGCCAGATTGGCGCGTGGGCGTCGTCACAGAGTGAAGCGATCGGCAGTCGAGATGTTCTCGAGCAACGTGCGCATGAGTTGGAGGCCAGGTATGCCGATCGTGAAATTGATTGCCCTGATCACTGGGGTGGTTATCGGTTGAAGCCCGAGCGTATTGAGTTTTGGAAGAGCCGCGTGGGACGCTTGCACGATCGAATTCTTTACCAGCGCGAGGGTGGTGGTTGGAACATCACGAGGTTAGCTCCTTAGGGTTAGCGCACTCTTGACGAGCTTCTTCTTTAAATCGACGTACCCTTGCTCGCCCGCGACGAGGTTTCCCAGCACTCGCTTCACGCCGCGGTGGCCGCGGGCGAATTCAATCATCCGCTCAGTAAAAGGCGCGCCCCAGAAGTTTCCGTAGAAACGCGGCCGCATCTGTGCTGCGCGGCGTAACTCAGCGCCGAAGTCTTCGCGCCAGCGCTTTTCATACGCCTCCGGTGTGCCGCTCAAAAACGTCTCTGCAAATAATTCGGCCGAACGCAAAGCATAGTAGATGCCCTCGCCTGTCACGGGATCGGCAAAGCCTGCTGCGTCCCCGAGCAACGCCCAGTCAGCGCCGGCAACTGTTCTGCTGTCCCACGTCTTGGGCGCGAGGCCCGGGATTCGTGCTGCGTAGCGTTCGGATGTCGCACGTAAGTGTTCCTGGATACGTGCCCGTTCCGGAGTGTTGTTGTGGTTTTGCCAGAACTTCACCTGCTTGCCGTCGCATTGCTCGTAGTAACCAATCATGAACTGCCAAAGTAGATCGTCAAGTGGCTGGTGCTCGAAAGCATCCTGTGTCGTGGCGATGCCGAATGAGACGTGATCCGGACGTGGAAACGCCCACGCGTAACCTACCCAGCCAGGGAGAAAAGCAACTGCGGTCGGAGCGACGTTGTTTGCCGGGAGCGGCGCGCGGTAACCAAACGCGACCTCCATGTCCGAAGGTGGCAATGGACCAGCAAGCATCTTTGCGATTCCACTGTTTGCGCCGTCTGCTCCGATCAGGAACGAGCCGGTCCACTCGGAACCGTTGTCGCTAATCAGTCGCCAACCGTTGTCATCTCTCTTCGTCTTCCTGGCAAAGATTTTCTCCGGGATCACGTGGGCGCCCGCGTCACGCGCACGGTCGCGCAGGTAACAGTCGAAAGCAACGCGAGAATAGATTGCGAAAGGTTCTTCCAACGTGAGGTGAAGTCGCTTGCTGGATGGAGAGTACAGGTCGAGCTCGGTAATCGTGCGGCCGACAGCGTTCAGCAATTGCGGCCACGCCTTCAACGCCTTAGCTGTCACACCGCCGCCGCAGGCCTTTGGCTCGCCTTCGGGGCGCCCGTCGAACAGTGCTACTTTCGCACCGCCTTTGGCGAGGAGTTCTGCGACAAACGAACCCGCCGGCCCCGCACCGATGATTAAGAGATCAAATCGCGTCATGCCGTTTTAATAATCCTTCGAGCGGCGCTAGAATAACAGCCGTTCCCTCAAAAATACGAAAGGCGCTTGATGACTAGCCAAAGCTGTCTGGTTTTTTCCGGCATTACACCGCATCCACCGATTATGGTGCCTGAGGTTGGAGGGGAATCTATCGCGGACGTCGCTGACTCGATCGACGCGATGTCAGAGCTGACGAGACGCGTAATTGAAAGCGGCGCCGAATCTGTCATTCTCATCTCGCCGCACGCTCCACTCGAAACAAATTCCTTTGTGGCTTACGACGGACCGCAAGTCGAGGGTGACTTCTCACTATTTAACGCGCCTGGTATTCATTTCTCCACGCAGATCGACGAAGAGTTGCTCAGGGCGATCATGAGAACGGCTGCTTCCGAACAGTATGAGGTCACGAGGCTCCACCAAAACGACCTCGATCACGGCATAGCGGTTCCGCTTTACTTTCTTTTGCGCAATGGCTGGCGCGGGAAAGTGGTGACGCTCGGCTATAGCTTTTTATCTAATGAGGATCATTTACGTTTTGGATCGTGCATCACAAAGGCGGCAGACCAGGTCGGCCGTCGCGTCGCTTTTATTGCCAGCGGCGATCTGAGTCACCGGCTCAAGCCTCAGGCGCCCGCGGGCTACAATCCCAACGCGCATGTGTTTGATGAGCAGGTTGTCGATGCCTTGCGCTCGAATGATCCGCAAAGGATCGTGGATATTGATTTCGACTTGCGACGGCTCGCAGGTGAGTGTGGATATCGCTCGATGCTGGTTGCGATTGGCGCGAGCTCGGAGTTGCCCTTATCTTGCGAGGTGCTCAGTTACGAGGCGCCTTTCGGCGTTGGCTACCTCGTGGCGCAACTAACGAACCAGACGGCTCCCTCAGATCGCGCGGACGTCTCCTTGCCGGCTTTAGCACGAGAAGCAGTCGAAACTTTCGTTCGCTCAGAAAAGATTCTCGCTCCGCCCGAAGCCGTTGAGGGGCTGTTGGCGTCACGCGCGCCTTGCTTTGTTTCACTCAAGACTCGCAATGGGGAGTTGCGCGGATGCATCGGCACCATCGAGCCCGCGAAAGACACACTCGCGGAAGAGATCATCGCCAACGCGCTCAGCGCGGCCACGAGTGATCCTCGGTTCGAGCCGGTGAGGCCGGAAGAACTATCCAACCTGCGTTACTCGGTGGATGTGCTTTTCGCGCCTGAAGAGACGGTGATGGAGGAGCTGGATCCGTCCGTGTTTGGTGTGATCGTTGAAGATGAGAGCAGTTCCCGACGAGGACTGCTGCTGCCGGACATTCCTGGTATCGACAACGCCGAACAGCAGGTCGAGATCGCCGCCCGAAAAGCGGGGATTGAGCGCGGTGAAAAGATGCGACTGTGGCGATTCAAAGTCGAGCGGTTCCGCGAGTAACCGCTAGTGCTTCTCGTGCCTACACGTCGAGGTTTCTCACGTCGAGCGCGTTGTCTTCAATGAACTTCCGCCGCGGCTCGACCGCGTCACCCATCAGAACCGTGAAGATCGAGTCTGTTTCCACGGCGTCATCGATTCTGACTTCCAGCAGCGTCCGCTTATCGGGATTCATCGTCGTCTCCCAAAGCTGCTCCGGGTTCATCTCGCCCAGGCCTTTGTAACGCTGGATTGAGAGATCCTTCTTCGCGGCCGCGAGGACCTTTTCGAGTAGCGCCTCACGGGTCGGCACCTCTTCGCTGGTCCCGTTTTGACCGGAAATGAATGGCGCCGCGAGGTCATCTTCGAGAGTCTTGAACAGCTCAACGGCTTTCTGAAACTCGACAAATTGTGCGAAGTTCCAATCGATTACGAGATTTACTCCGGTATTCGACGTCGTTTCGATCTCCCACAAACCGTGCTCTTCATCTGTCGTAAGCTCCGTCTTGTATCCCGCCTTATCGAGAGCGCCTTCAATCTTCGCCATCAGGTCGCCGTCCTGAAAGACGTTTCGGAGCGTTTGCCCTTCTTTGCGCATCACGCCTTTACGCCCAGCCAGGGATTCCAACAGGACATTCAGCAGTTGCGGATCTCCACCGAGGCGGCGTGTTGCTCGCTCACAGTAACGTTTAAAATCAACCATCTTTTCGAGCGATTTTGCCAGTTCACGACCTTCAATAGGCTGGGCAGCCCCGGCCGCTTTCACAGTCATGTCGCCTGTCGCCTGGCGCATGAGGTAGCGGATCATCGAGCTTTCATCCTTAATGTACTCTTCCTTCTTGCCCCGCTTTACTTTGAACAACGGTGGTTGAGCAATGAATACGTGTCCCGATTCAACCAGCGCCGGCATTTGGCGATAGAAGAACGTAAGGAGCAATGTTCGGATGTGCGAGCCGTCGACGTCGGCGTCCGTCATCAGGATAATCTTGTGATAACGAAGCTTGCTGAGGTCGAAGTCGTCTTTGCCGATTCCGGTCCCCAAAGCCGTAATGAGGGATTTAATCTCACTGTGTCCGAGCATCTTGTCAAACCGGGCTTTCTCCACGTTAAGAATCTTGCCCTTGAGCGGCAGGATGGCCTGGTTCTTTCGGTCACGACCCTGTTTGGCGGAACCGCCCGCCGAATCGCCCTCGACGATGTAGATTTCGGACAGCGCGGGATCGCGCTCCTGGCAGTCGGCCAGTTTGCCGGGCAGCATCGTGGATCCCATCGCGCCTTTGCGGACGATTTCTCGCGCTTTGCGGGCCGCTTCGCGAGCACGCGCAGCATCGAGGGCCTTGCCGACGATCTTTCTCGCTACAGGCGGATTCTGCTCAAAAAACTCCGTCAGCCGATCGTTCAGAAACGACTCGA
>DAIOGT010000001.1:1454-90620 GCA_036745095.1 Pyrinomonadaceae bacterium | reverse complement strand
TGGGCGTGGATCCGCTCGGCGGCGCGGGCGTCCACTACTGGGCGCGAATTGCTGACCAGTACAAGTTGGATCTCACTGTCGTAAACGAGCTCGTCGATCCGACTTTCCGTTTCATGACTGTCGATTGGGACGGCCAGATCCGCATGGATCCATCCTCTTCTTACGCCATGACAAATCTGATCGGACTGAAGGATCGCTTCGACATTGCCTTTGCTTGTGACACTGATCATGACCGGCATGGAATCGTCACGCGAGATGCGGGTTTGCTTCAGCCCAATCACTACCTGGCGGTCGCTATCTATTATCTTTTCCAACACCGACCTAAATGGAACAACGCGGCGGCCATTGGTAAAACGATGGTCAGCAGTCAGATGATCGATCGCGTCACAGCCAAACTCGGCCGCGAGCTCTACGAGGTTCCGGTCGGCTTCAAGTGGTTCGTGGATGGCTTGCTCGAGGGCACGCTCGGTTTTGCTGGAGAGGAAAGCGCGGGTGCATCTTTCCTGCGTCTCGATGGCACCGTCTGGACTACGGATAAAGATGGAATTGTTCCGGCCTTGCTCGCGGCTGAGATCACTGCTCGCATGGATCGCGATCCTGGTCAGATTTATCAGGACCTAACAAGCCAGTTCGGAGAGTCGGTCTACTCGCGCACGGAAGCTCCAGCCACAGCGCAAGAAAAAGAGACTCTAAGGAAACTTTCTCCGCAGCAGGTTCGCTTGAATGAGCTTGCGGGTGAACAAATTCAGACCATCCTGACGCATGCTCCAGGTAATGGGGCACCCCTCGGCGGGCTGAAGGTCGTGGCAGAAAGCGGATGGTTTGCGGCGCGTCCCTCCGGTACTGAGGACATCTACAAGATTTATGTGGAAAGCTTTCGGGGAACGGATCACCTTAGGCGCATTTTGGATGAGGCACAAACATTCGTCAGCGATGCCGTTGCCTAAGCTGGTTTCCTTAAGAGCACGACGAAGGAGCGGTATGACTGACCAGGTTCTTAAGATTCTTGGTTGTTATCGGAGCGAAAATCCAGGCGTTCTGACCAACCTGGCCAGGATAATCAATCACGGTAGGCTGGGAGGAACGGGCCGGGTGATTATTCTGCCGGTGGCCCAGGGTTTCGAGCATGGTCCAGCGCGCAGTTTTGCGCCAAATCCTCCCGCTTACGATCCCGCCTACCATTTCCAACTTGCCATTGACGCCGGCCTCAACGCTTACGCGTCGTTGCTTGGATTTCTCGAAGCGAGCGCCGCTGACTTCGCAGGCGAAATCGCCGTTGATTCTCAAACTGAATGCCCACGATCTGCTGCACGAAGAAAAGGACCCACTCGGTGCGTTGACAGCTTCGGTCTCCGATGCTCTGCGTCTGGGGTCGTCGCCATCGGCTACACAATCTATCCCGGCACGGCAGAGCGGCGTCTGCAATACGAGCAGTTGCGCGAACTGGCAAGTGAAGCTAGAGCCGCCGGACTCGTCGTCGTGGGTGGAGTTATCCGCGCGGCGGCGGCCTTAGCAAAGACGGCGAAACTGCCCTTGACGTGATCGCTTACGGCGCGCAAATCGCCGCACTACTCGGAGCGCACGTCATCAAGGTCAAAATGCCTACCGCGCACCTTGAACTGCCCGATGCCCGGAAAGTTTACGAAGATCAAAATATTCCGCGCGACACCGCGGCGGATCGTGTTCGTCACGTCGTACAAAGCGCTTTCAACGGACGGGGCATTGTCCTCTTCTCCGGTGGACCAAAAGAAAGCGATGAAGCCCTTTTCGCCGAAGCGCACGCGATCCGCGACGGCCGTGGATCCGGCTCAATTATTGGGCGGAATTCCTTCCAGCGGGACAAAGCGGCTGCTCTGCGCCTCCTTGATGAGATGGTCCGTATCTACCAGGAGTAAAGGCAGAAAAAGTTTTGAGGAAGAATCGCGATGCTATTGGTTTCTTTCCAGGAACTGTTTCAGAACCAATGCCTCATTGTGCTTTTCATCTCGAGCTCCATAGATTAGCGTAATTGTTCCTTTCCTGGCTTTTTCCTTCAGCACTTTTATCAGATCATGGTGATGACCAATCTCCGTCTCGTACCGTCCGCGGAACCTTTTCCACTTGTCCGGATCATGCGCAAACCATTTTCGCAGTTCCGTACTCGGAGCGATCTCTTTCAGCCATAGATCAACACTCGCCTTTTCCTTAGTTAGACCGCGGGGCCAAAGCCTGTCCACGAGAATACGCAACCCATCATCCTTGTGCGGTTGTTCGTACGCTCTTTTTACCTTGATATTCATCTCTCCCCCTTGACGCCTGGCTCAGTAGCCTGAAAATTCCTCTGTTCGAATATTGTCATCGTCGACTCCTGCTTCGTTCAGCGTTTTACGCATCGCAGTCACCATTGCTGCTGGGCCGGCGAGGTAAAAAATGGGAACGGTGAGATCACCAATGTATTTAACGAGCATGGGCTTCGTGATGTATCCGGTTTCACTATTCCACTTCTGGCTTGATTTTTCCATCTCCGTCATCGTGCCGACAAACGTGTAGTTTGGATTTTTCTCCTGTGCTTCCATCAGTTGGTTCAGAAACGCAGCATCTTCCGGCCTGCGGTTCGAATCGAAAAGAAAAATCTTATGAGGAAGATGGTCGTGAGTGGCTTGAAGGATGATGCTTCTGACAGGCGTTACGCCGATGCCGCCGGTGAGAAAGACTGCGGGAATGCGCGCGTTGTTATGGAGCGTGAATGAGCCATAAGGAGCATCCAGGGAAACTTCTGTTCCAATCTCCATTGTTTTTAATACTCGCTTGAATGCGGTATCACGCATTCGAGTCGCAAACATGAGGTCGCCTTCATAGGGAGCGCTCGCCAACGAGAACCCCCGTATGTTGCCTTCGGCGTCGGTTTCGGCTGGATTGATCAGAGTAAAGTCACCAAATTGTCCAGCTTTGAATGCAAAACCTGCTGGCTTTTCAAAATGGAATGCCATTGTTCCATCGGCAACTTCCTCTTTTCTTTGCAATATGGTTTTGTAAATCGACATTTGAACCTCCTCTTATATGCGTTCGAATGATTTCCTTGGAAAAACATTCAGTCAATCGTTCATTCTTTGCGTTTCGCCCGGGCCGTCGATCGTTACGCAGCTCTTCTTTTGCCTCTACTCAAATTCCTGGAGTATCTACTCATGTCGTCGTTAGCGGCTTCTCTGATGGCGGCGGTCTGCATCTCCACATCTCTGGCTTGCAAATTCGAAAAAGCTAACACCATCATTAGCCCGCATATCGCCAGGGCCGACACCACGTAGAGGACAGCTACTTGTTCCTCCAACAACAGCGCACAAACCGCAGCCGCTGCAAATAGCCAAAAGAGCTTTCTACGACGTCGTCTCTGTATTTTGATTTTGTCTTGGTGTCTCATTGAACCAACCTCTTTCGTTTGTTTTGATGGTGCACTCATGTCGGTGCTTCTTCCTCGCCTCTTAAAATTGGTGAGTGCCTTCACTTGAATTCATTGCTCAATTGCTCAGCATTACGATTACCAGCATATGGTCGATTCAAAGACGACGAAAGCGTGTTATCACGCGCGCATGGCAGGTGTTTTCAACGTCCTTTCCTTCGGAAACTCTGAACGGATAATCCGGAACCACCTTTGAAGTGTTAACACCTGTCATTCTTGAGTGTTAACACGCTATTCGGCACCGAATTTCCAGCGTACGTTTGGGATCCTACAGAGGCTGGACGCTACCAATCTGGAGGGCAACGATCGATCTGCACGAGCTTCGTTTTGAATAACTGAACCCAATTGCATTCTGGGGTATTGGACCAGTGATCTAAACTGGGTTGATCGATACACAAACAAGGTAGATGAGGATGACTAGCGAAATCGTCTCGTCTTGCGTTATCTCCCACCGCAAAAGCAACGCATCAGCCAGCTTGTTCGGTTGAAGCCACGCTGTTCGTGGTCAGTGCATGGAAGACTCCGTTAGTCTAAATGCCACTGATGTATGGTGAAGTCCACAGGACAAAAATTGCGGCAATCATGAGAAGTACAGTGAAACCAATGTTACCGAGATGCCATTCTTATAAGCTCCATCCGTGAACTTTAGTTTCTACTCCGCATCAAGTTTGTAGATTACTTTGGAGTAAGCCAATGCCACAGTTGAGTCGTTATAGATTCGTATAGAAGAAAAACGTCGATAACAAAATAACCGCGAATGTAAGAGCGATCTTGTGAAGCGCTGTAAAGCTGAAGTCCTTACCATTTAAAGCTATAACTCCCCCCGTGATACCAACTAAAAGTGTACTCACCCAGCTAAAGATTGATATCGATGAGAGACTATGGATCAAGCAATATCGACCCGTTGCCATTCCAACGTAGTCACTCGAGTGCACCCCCTTCGCCATCACGCTCTTTGGCTCTTCGTTTGCCACTAAATTGATAATTCAGTTCCGCAGCGAACCGCTCTGCCACTGAAATAATTAGGTACTCCTTATCCGTCCTTACAAAACGGTTGCCTTCATAAATTACAACTTTCCA
Source organism: Pyrinomonadaceae bacterium (assembly GCA_036745095.1). Lineage (GTDB taxonomy): Bacteria > Acidobacteriota > Blastocatellia > Pyrinomonadales > Pyrinomonadaceae > PSRF01. The sequence goes on along the minus strand of DAIOGT010000001.1, from coordinate 86,104 downwards.
AAGTCCAGTACGAGGTACTCTGTCTAGAGGATTAGTCGGCATTGGTTGTACTTCAGCTCGATACATTTCAAGTATGATACAACATAGACTCATCCCCATTCAGCACCCACTACGCCGATCAGCGTGCACGCCGGCGGCACAATAAGTCGTTCGCCTCCAGAAACAGACAGAAGTCACGACTTACGTTAGATCACTGACGCAAATCAATAAGGTCGCATGCGCGATTCAAGTAACTGGGTTCAATTTACCCACACTAAGACCCAATGGTTCCTGCGTTTGCCCAATTGGCTCAGCAATAGGGGAGTCATTCCTATATTGCGTCGATCATAACTTACCTTCCCACCCGCCTTCCGGTTGCGCAAATGGACCAAGCTCGCAATATCGTCAATTTTGAGTTACTGAGTCGGGGAGATTGAGAGGAGTTCTATGAAGCTATCGACCGACTTTTTCAGTTAACACCACCCAACAAGTTCAGGAGCGGAGGGGATGCTGTAATAAAGCTTTCGGTTCTCTATCACTCACCCGCGACGTCCACGGTGACCAGGCTGCTCATTAGAGAAGCGGATTGCTTGACGGGATGCACGAGGGACTCTAGAATATGCAAGGATGTGCAGATGCGCATACCCGGGTGCCTGAGCAGCTGAAGAATGGGAGCTTCTGAATGAGACAGCAACTGAGCGACTTCAAAGCGGAGTTTTTCAAAGCCCTGGCACACCCATTGAGAATATCTATTCTTGATGCTTTGCGGGAGGGCGAACTGACCGTCAACGAGATCAGCCAACGTTTTGATGTTGAGCAGGCAAACGCCTCGCAACAACTTGCCGTATTACGCAACAGAAATATCGTCCTCACGCGCAAAGAGGGTGCGAACGTCTATTACTCCGTAAGCGACAAAAGCATATTCAAGGTGCTTGATGCGGCAAAGGAGTTTTTCAACCACCAGTTGATCGGCGTGCGCAGCATGCTCGAAGAAATGGGCGGAGGCCTGCCAGGTAAGGCCGCGCGTCGATGACTTGTTCCAACGGGTAACTTAAAGACATGGTCCACCTGATTGTTGCAAAACCCGCAAGAAAAGAAAACAAATGCTCACCGAGAGAGAAGGCGCTCCTGAGCAAATGATTATGATGAACTTAGACGGGCACGCCGACACGCAAGATGTAGAGACCCTTAGTGAGCAATTGCTTAGCCAGCAGCCACAATCTGAGCCATTGTTAAAGCGGTTACTTGCGCGATCTGGCCGGCCCTTTGCTCCCGTTCGCGATGGACGTTGTTCAGCTTGCAACGTGACAATTGCAACTGCGCGAGAACAGGCAGCGAAGGCAGGTGGATTCATCAACTGTGCTAACTGCTCACGTTTCCTCTACTGCCAGTTATCCGTGTCCGGCCCCGGACGCCCGCGGTCCGCGCACCCCACTCCCTTTTGAGCGTCAGGATCATGCCGGCACTTTGCTCGCAACAGGAGGAGTTTGGCTACTTGTCGTTATCACTGACCGTTCGCCAAAGGAACCGAGGTTCGATCTCAAGGTGCAGCCGCGCGCTGTTCGTCATGAAGTCACCACTCCACGGCTCAGGCTGTTTCGCGGCCGTTCGCTTTCCAAAACATAGCTCGATAGCCGAATACTCCGGCGAAAGGATTTGTCACGCAGAAGCTATGCAGAGGATGAGAGGACCCGACGGCCAACGCATCAGTGAACTAGGCGCGGACTGTTACATCGACGGAAGCGTCGGGGGGAACGAGACTCAATATATCAACCACTCCTGCGAACCAAACGCTGACGTGTTCATTATTGATCGATTCATGATCGTTTTCGCGCTACGGGAGATCCGGGCTGGCGAAGAGATCACAGTCGACTATTTAAACTCTTTCGCAGAGGATTCCACGGTGTGTCAGTGTCGCACTCCTTCATGTCGCCAACGAATTGATCTGATGGCCGCGTAGCGTCTGACCTGGTGCACCCGGGGAAAGTTTCTTCTCCGTTTCAAAGAAAAATCGTGACAGCGCTTATTGAAAAATGGATTCCAAAATCTCTCTTGTATTTGCGAAAGGGCTACACCAGGCAGGACCTCATCTCGGACCTGATCGCCGGTGTTACCGTCGGGTTAGTGGCTCTTCCGCTGGCTATGGCGTTTGGGATAGCTTCTGGTGTCACCCCGCAAGCGGGGATTTACACAGCAGTCGTCGCCGGCTTTCTTATATCTGCTTTGGGCGGTTCGCGTCTTCAGATCGGAGGTCCCACCGGCGCCTTCGTTGTGATCGTAGCAGGAATTGTCGCGACGCACGGCGTCCCGGGCCTGTTAATCATCACGATCATGGCAGGCGTAATCCTCTTGCTCATGGCAGTGACTGGTTTGGGTTCGGCCGTAAAGTATATTCCTCGCCCGGTCACGATTGGCTTCACGAATGGTATCGCCGTCTTGATCGCTTCGACACAGATCAAAGACTTCCTGGGTCTCGAGACCGGTACCGTACCAAGCGAGTTTCTATTGCGCATGCGCCTTCTGGTAGATAACCTTGGCAGCGTACGCTGGTCGGCAGTTCTGCTTGCCATCGGTTCACTCCTCATCATTCTGCTGTTACCAAAACTGACGAAGCGTGTTCCAGGCTCAATCGTCGCCCTGGTGATTTCTACGCTAGCGGTGGCTGTTTTTGGAGTTCCCGTGGAGACCATCGGCAGTAAATTTGGTGGCATTCCAAACGGTTTACCACACATTTCCTTACCAGAGGCTCGACCCGATCTGATTGTCCCGCTGCTGCCCGCCGCAGTTACAGTAGCCATGTTGGCTGCCATCGAAAGCCTTCTTTCTGCCGTAGTCGCAGATAGCATGAGCGGCGATAAGCATAACTCCAATGTGGAACTGCTCGCTCAAGGCATTGCCAACCTCGCGGTTCCTTTCGTGGGCGGTATACCGGCCACCGGAGCGATCGCGCGCACGGCCACCAATATCAAGTCAGGCGCTCGCACACCAGTCTCCGGAATGGTCCATTCACTGACATTGCTCGTCATCTTACTGGTAGCGGCACCGCTCGCGCGTTTCATTCCGCTCGCTACACTGGCTGCCATCCTTTTCGTGGTGGCCTACAACATGAGTGAATGGCGCGAAGTAAGGACCATACTCAAGCTGTCAAAAGCCGACATAGTGGTATGGGTCATGACCTTCGCGCTGACCGTATTGGCAGACCTAACGGTTGCGGTCGAGATAGGGATGCTCTTTGCTGCACTGCTTTACATTTACCGGGTCTCGCAGACAACTACAGTGGCCCCGGTGACGGAGGAGTATATCGAGGATGGTCGTCCGCACGTGCTGCAAGACAAACTGCTGCCTCCCTACGTTCTGGTGCTCCGCATACACGGTCCGTTTCTGTTCGGGGCGACAGAGAAGCTGTCTGAGGCGACAGCCGATATAGATTCACTCCCACCCATCATCATATTGCGTTTGAGAAACATGACGGCCATCGATGCTACAGGGTTACACGAGTTGGAGAGACTCACTGAGCGTCTGCGGCAGACGGGCCGTACGCTGCTTTTGTGTGGCGCTCGCAGCCAACCGGCACAGTTCTTGAGGCAGTCGCCTTTCCTGCAGTATCTGGGCGAAGCAAACATGCTTCCACACGTCGAAGCGGCGCTGTCGCGCGCCCGCGAAGTCTACGAGGGCCGGACTGGCGCGTGCAGTTAAGATCAGAACCTAACAAGGCATAAAGATGGGGGCGGGAGGTCTACTATCCGGATTTCAAGAATGCGTTGCTGAATTTCATTTATTTCCGTCGCATCTTTGAACCCGCCTACTTCATCATGGAGCGCAAAATGATGCTAGGCGTCAAACAGCCTGCGGAAGCGACAGCAACAGTGCTGAGGAGCACGATTATCTCTACAGTTTGGCCCTTGGGTGTCCCCTTTGCTGGCGCAAGCGGGCGTTCATAGTTTAAGATGACCGCATTTACAGCATGATTTGCTTCAATTCGCTGGTCCAAACGTTGCTGTAAACTATTGATTTAAGGCCCGCTTAGCTCAGTGGTAGAGTTCTCGTTTCACACACGGCTTAAACGGTTTAAACATTCCTAACAAATTCGCAAATGCTCAATAAAGACGCCGGTTTTTGGTGTCCTTCGGTGTCACGTAGTGTCCTGATGTGTCCTGAAAACCACGTAGAAAGGGGTAAACCAAAGGGGTAAACTAAATTGGCTTTGGGCCACAGAAACGGAGAGTATCTAGGCTATGGCGAAGCAAGAAACATGCGACAGCCCTATTCAAACGAGGAAGAAAGAACCAGCGAGTAAGCCATATAAAGCGCGAGCAAAAGTCGGAGTGGCCAAATGAAAATACTAAGTCGCACCACCCGCAAAATCAACGGTCACTGGTACGCCCGCATTCGCTACGAAGACGCCAACGGGAAAAAGGCAGAGCTACTGCGTGCGGCTGAGGGCAAGTCTGACGCTGAAAACTTAACAGCAAAACTGGTAACCGAACTCCTAGAAAACGGACCAGCACAACTCGTCGCCGGTAAAGTTACATTTAGGCAGCTTGTTCAACATGCCAAAGACAACATTTACGTGCCCGCCGTCTTTGACGAGAACGGCACTAGAATTAAAGGAGTGAAAAGCGTCAAACCAGCGCATTACGCGCTCGACGCCCTAGTGAAGTTTTATGGCGATAAGGACATCAGAAAGATCGATGCGGACGCCTTACGTGATTACAAAGTAGCCCGCTTAACGGGAACCAACAAGCTGAGTAAGGTCAAACTTGCTACCGTCGATCGCGAACTGTCAAAACTGCGTAGGCTATTCAATGTTGCGGTGAGTAAACGATGGCTTGTTAGTTCGCCCTTCACTAAAGAAGTATCGCAGGAACTAATTCAAGAGGGCGACGAAACTCCATCAGCAATATCGATTCGTGAGCTTCGCAATGATGAGGCGCAGCGAGTGATGACTGCCCTCGATACTCCTGAACGTCGTCATACGATTCCGCTGTTCATTGCCGCCTTAGATACCGGCGCAAGAAAATCTAGCTTAGTCGACTACCTGAAATGGAAGGACATCAAGTTTGATGAGGAGATCATTATACTCACCGCTTACAAAGGCAAGAACAGAAACAAGCAATGCTGGCCGGTGCCGATGACCAATCGGTTGAAAATGGAGTTGTTGAAACTACAACTGCGACTTAAACACAACAATCCTGAGGCACTGGTTTTTGAGGAAGCGAAGGTTAACCTGCGTAAGGTCTGGCTTGCCGCGTATGCTGAAGCAGGTGTGCCGAAGGGTGTCAGATTGTTTTATTCGGTGCGCCACGCATATGCGACTGACATGGCAAATAAGGGTATGGAACTGCCGGAGCTTGCTCGTCTCCTGGGCCACAGCGACGTGAGTATGAGTTACAGATACTATAATCTAACGAAAGGCACCCTCGACAAGGCTCGTAACATTTTGAACAAGAGGGCAGTCATCAATGGCTAACGCAAAAAGTCAAAGCTCTGCCCAAAAAGAAGTTTGTTAGCTCTTAGTCTCCGCGATCAGCCTATCGACTTCGGTTGCTAGTTCTTCGATCCCGCAGGGCTTGATTAGGTAGCCTTGTGCTCCCGCTTTGAGCGCCCCCTGTTTGTCGTGTTCATAGGCGACGCCGGAATAAAAGAGGATCGGGGTGGTCCGATTAAACTCTCTGATGTGTCGGGTAAGCTCCGGGCCTGTGAGTCCCGGCAACCAATTATCCACAAGGAACAGATCGAAGCGTTCCGTCTTGGCGAGAGACAGTGCCTCGGTGCCCGTTTCTACGCAAGTTACCTCATACCCGCTCTCTCGAAGCATGAACAGAACCATTTCGCGGCAGTCAAAATCATCCTCGGTGTAGAGGATACGGCCTTTAAGGAAACTCATAGCATTTCCCTTCGCGTAGATTAATCGGGTTGTTAGTCGAACTTGGACCGCACGGGTTGGACCGTGACAAATTTACGCTTCCGTAAAAGGGAAAGGCAAGAGATCGAATTGACCTACGCTGCTTTCGTGGCGCTTAAAGCCTGTCCCGCTACTCTAATCGAATCCCAAAACCTGTTCAGGTTCGGAGGGCAGTGCTTTGCAATGGCCTGTTCGTCAATCTCACCGTCAAGCATCGGGATCGGGATTGTCACCTTTTGCAGTTTGGCGAGGAAGCACTTGCACCCTTAAGCTGTAGGGCCAGATCATCCGATTCAAGAGCGCGGCGACATACAAGAGCGTCGCATCACTCAGAGGCTTCAAAGGAAGCAGCACGGCCACATCGTCTTTGGCAGCGAAGCTGTAAGGATCAAAACTTTGTCAGTAGCGGCCATGAGCCGTTATAAGCGACCGTCAAAGTAAAGGCGAGGAGCAATCCTAGTTTGTGTCACTCTAGTGATGCGCGGCTCCGGTCTTCAGCCATTCAGCGCGGAGCAGAAAACTTCCGTCGGTCACTATTCGCTCGCCCACAGTCAAGCCCTCAAGCACGGGATATTGGCCATTGACCTCAAAACCAATCTTCACGGGCCGCATTGCGTAAGTATTTGGGGTTGCGGTTTCAACGAACACAACCTGCTGATTGTTGATATTTTGAACGGCGCTTTTCGGTATCACGGCAGTCGTTGATTCCGCTCCACCTAGTACAGCGAACGCGACATTCACAAACATTCCAATCTTCAAGGCTTGACCCGGATTAGCCAATTCAATTCTTGCTTGCGCCGTACGCGTAGCGGGATCAAGAGTCGGATCGACGTAAGACACGCGCCCGCGAAAAACGCGTCCCGGATAAGCATCACTCGTAATACTTGCTCCACTGCCAACAACTACTTTCCCGAGATCCTTCTCATAGACTTGGCCCATCACCCACACGCTGGATAGATCAGCGATCCGCAGAATCTCTTTGTCGGCTTGAATCACTTCACCAGGATTTGCCGTTCGGCTTATGACGTTTCCCGACACCGGGGCTGGCAGACTCACTTCGGAACTCACTTGGGCGGGTGTTTTGAGTTGAGCGATTCGCCTTTCGCCAAGACCCAATAACATTAGTCGCTGACGTTGTGAGGCTACTTCCGACTCTGCGGTCCGCAGTTTGGTGGTCGCCTGTTCCAGCTCCTCACGGCTTGCAGCGCCAATTTCCACCAACCGAATCGTACGCACATGGTGTTTGTGATGCTCATCCAAGTCTGCCAAGGCGTTGAGATAACGAGACTGGGCCGTCGCCAATTCGTCACTAAATACTACGGCTACTGTCTGTCCCTGGCTTACGTTTTGGCCCAGTTCGGCCGACACCCGCCGAAGAATGCCACCTACAAGTGAAACGACCGGCGTGGTCCGGTATGCATTGGCTTGAACTACTCCGGTCGTCACTTGCCCAGGTGCAGCGCTTCCTGCAAGCATCGCTTCACCGACTGTTTGAGTCTTAATCCCTGCGCGTTTTGCTGCTTCAGGATCGATGGATATGGTGGCTTCTGAAGTTGGTGATGTTGAAGCTGACGGTTCGGCTCCGATATTGCGCGGCGTTGGCACTGGCCGTCCAGCACCGCTTGAACCAGACCGCAGCAGCAACCAAAGAATAATGGCGATGGCAGTTATGGCTAAAACACCGACCATCGCAACAATCGCAGTTCGGTTTCTTCGCCGATTAGGGGAGTCTCCGCTAACGTTTCCCGTGTCTGGTTTTTCTTCAGGATTGTTGCTCATTTTTTGATTAGATTCGGCGAAGCGGTTGCACGGTCAATTTCGACGCGCGCCTGATAGGTATTAACCAGTGCTTCGATATAACCAGTCTGCGTTTCAATGAAACGTCTCTGTTCAGCAATAACATCCAGCAAAGTTTTGGAGCCGAGCTCGTAAGTTTGTCTTACGACATCGAGATTAGCGTTCGCTTGTCCCTGAACGCCGACTCGGTATATCTCGGCAGCCCGCGCCGCGCTTTGATAGCGCACCAGAGCTGAGGCGACCTCCCGCTGCACTGTCAACTCCGCAAACTCACGGCGCTGTGTTGCGGCAGTTTTCTCCGCGACCGCTGCGGCAACCGCGCCTTGGTTACGATTCCGAACTGGAAGATTGAGAGTGACACCCACAACCAGAGAATGAAATCTTCCATGTATCGGAACCAACTGCCCGTTCGAATTGAACCCTTGCTGAGGAAAGCCAAAGTTCATCAGTTCATACTTCCCCGTCAAACTCGCATCCAGCCGCCCTTCACTGCCCGCTTGTGATATCCGAGCTTCGGCCAACGCTTCGAGAGCACGCGCTGCCCGCAGATCGGGCCGCTCACGAAGCGCTACATCTTTCACAATAGCAACTGAAGGAACCGGCTCAATTAAGTGGTCCAAGTCTCCCCGCAACCGCAAAGGCTCTTCCGGTCGCATGCCCATAAGATTGCGCAGCTCAAGCATTGCAACTTCGACTTTGCCTTGATTGCTTTCTCTCATCGAACGAATGCGATTCACCTCGACTAGGACCATGTTCTGTTCCAGAGGCGCCGTGCGACCTTCCGTAACGCGAGCAGCGACCAGCCGGTATCCCTGATCCGTCGTTAATAGCAAGTCTTCGGTGAATCCTAGTTTCAACAACTCACCCAAAGCTTCACCAAATTTTGCGCGGACCTCAGCCGCGAGTAGCCGCTCTCGGTCGGCGAGCAGACTTTCCTTCAACTCCAATTCGCGTTGTGCCACCAAAATGCGCGACGAGCGGCGCCCGCCCAACTCGAGTGGCAACATGGCACCAACCATCGTGTCGTTGTCGGAACCGTTGACCTGTTCCTTCCGTTCTATTTCGAGTTGAGGGTTCGGCCGGAGGGCGGCCTGCTGTACAAGGCTGCGCGCAGCTTCGACCTCGCTGCGAAAAGCCGCCAATTCGCCGTTATGGGAGAGCGCGTAAACAACGGCTTCATCAGCAGACAATCCGGTGCTCGAATCGTAGTAGCGAGAAATTGACGATTGGGGCTTGCGTTGCGGAGTTGTCGGAGATGATCCCTGCCCCTGCGCTGAGTCTGGAGCGCCAACTACCTGGCCGCCTAGTATCAAGAGAACAATCAATAACTTCTGAATCATAAGACACCTTTTTGGGCCGTTGACTAGCTTCTCGTCGTTGCTCAAGGTCGATTGATCGCAACAGAATCATCGCCATCAGCATCGCTGCTATATTGACCCTTGAGTCGCGGCTTCTCAGAGACGCGCTGCTTTTCTTCTCTCCGTAATTCCCGAGCGCGCAGTGAATAAAAGATTGCCGGCGTCACAATAAGCACATGCAGAAGGCTCGAAACCATTCCTCCCAAGACGGGGGTTGCGAGTGGTTTCATGATTTCGGACCCTGCACTCGTGCTCCACATGATGGGCAAGAGGCCAGCTACTACTGTGGACACCGTCATTACCTTGGGCCGCAGACGTAACAACGCACCCTCTGTGACTGCCTCTCTTAATGTTTCGCGGGTTAATGTTCCTAGTTTCTCCGTCTTTTTCTCGACTGCTTCGTTGAGATAAATAACCATCACCACGCCCGTCTGCACTGCTGTGCCAAACAGCGCGATGAATCCAACCCACACCGCAACGGAGAAGTTGTAACCAAGCAGCCAGATCAGATATACGCCACCCGTAAGCGCAAAAGGTACGGCCATCAAGACGTGAGCAGCTTCCAGCACTGAGTGATAGGTGATGTAGAGCAATCCAAAAATGACGAGCAGAACGATTGGAATCACAATCAATAAGCGTTGTCGCGCGCGCTGTTGGTTTTCGTATTGGCCGCTCCAGGAAATGTAATAGCCAGTAGGAAGCTGTACTTGACGGGCAATTGTCGCTTTGGCTTGATCGACAAAACTTCCTACGTCGCGCCCGCGCACATTCAGGAGCACCGTACCGCGCAACAACCCGTTCTCGCTGGAGATCATCGTTGGACCTTCAACCGTCCGAATCTCCGCCAACTGAGCTAGAGGGATCGGTGCTCCCGTTGATGATGAAATTGGAATCTCCCCGATGGATTGAGCACTGCCACGAAACTGCGGCGCATAGCGCACACGAACAGGAAATCGTCTCCGCCCCTCGATCGTCACAGTTAGATTCGTTTCGCCAATTCCTTTTTCAATGGCATTCTGGATCATGCTGACATCTATTCCGTATCGCGCCGCCGCAGTGCGGTTAATCTTTATATCGACATACGGCGCACCGCTGATCTGTTCTGGATAAACGTCTACCGCGCCTGGCACCGTCTTCACCACTTCCGCAATACGGCGAGAAGTCTCTTCGAGCGATTTGAGATCGTTGCCAAAGATCTTTATTCCCACTTGCGAGCGAATGCCGGTGGTCAGCATGTCGATGCGATTGATAATCGGTTGTGTCCAGATGTTCGTTACGCCCGGCATTCGCAATTTCTCATCCATCTCCGCGACTAGCTTCTCGCGCGTCATTCCCGGCCGCCACTGCTCGGGTAATTTCAGATGGACGATAGTCTCATTCATGTTCACCGGCGCGGGATCAGTAGAAGTCTCTGCCCGCCCTGATTTTCCCACTGCCCACTCGACCTCGGGAAAGCTCTTCAAAATCTCGTCCTGTTTGCTTGTTATTTTGAGCGCTTCGTCGATTGAGATCGCCGGATCGGTAACCGGCATGTACATCAGATCGCCCTCATTCAGTGGCGGCATAAACTCTTTGCCAATGCCGGTGGCGAGTATCAGTGCGCCGCAGAAAAGGACAGCTGCCAGTGAAATCGTGATAATGCGATGATTGAGAGCAAAGGAAAGCACGGGCCGATAGAGGGCCTGGAGAAAACGCATCACTGGATTTGCTTGCTCCGAGTGAAACTTACCGCCCAGAAGAAACGTGCAAAGTACTGGAACCAGTGTGACGGCGATTATCGTCGCTGCAGCCATGGCAAACGTCTTAGTAAAAGCCAACGGATGGAAGAGCTTGCCTTCCTGCCCTGTCAAAGCAAATACGGGAATAAAGGCGAGAATAATTATCGCCATCGAAAAGAAGACGGGTCTCGCTACAAGTTTTGTAGACGCCAGCACGGTCTGCCAAACAAGACGCCTATCTCTTGTATCCACCTTGTTCTTCTCGAGAAAGCGAAAAGCGTTTTCTGTAACAACAATACCTGCGTCAACCAGCACCCCAATCGCGATCGCGATTCCAGAAAGCGACATGAGGTTGGAGCCGATTCCCATGTATTTCATGAACAAGAAAGAGATCAGCACCGCGAGTGGCAATGGAATTGTGACGATAAGGATGGAGCGAAAGTGAAGGAGGAAAACAATGTGGGCCAGTGTTACGAGTAACAACTCCTCAATCAATGCTCGCTTCAATGTGCCTGTGGCCCGATTGATGAGCTGGGTGCGATCATAAAAAGGAACCACGCGCGAATCCTGTGGTAAACCAGACTGTAGTTCCGCGATCTTTTGCTTCACAGCGTCGATCACTTCCAACGTGTTGACGCCGTAACGCGCGATAACGACGCCCCCGACGGCTTCCTTACCGTTCTTATCGAGAACCCCTGTACGAAACGCATTGCCAAGTTTCACGTCAGCTACGTTGCGTACGTAGATCGGAATTCCGTTCGCAGCACCTATGACGATGTTCTCTACATCCGCTACCGACTCTATCAGTCCCACGCCGCGCACTACCGCCCACTCGCCCGCTTGTTCAACGACATTGCCGCCGACGTTATTGTTAGATCGCTGCACGGCTTCGACTACCGTTGATAAAGGAATTGCATAAGCTCGCAGCTTGTTTGGATCCACGTCCACCTGATACTGCTGAACGTAGCCACCCACAGACGCCACTTCAGCAACACCAGGAACTGAGTTGAGTTGATAGCGAACAAACCAATCCTGCAGCGTCCGCAGATCGCGCAGGTTCATCTGATCGCTTTCAATCGTGTACCAGAAGATTTGACCTATGCCCGTAGCGTCTGGACCAAGTGTTGGCACCACGCCTTCGGGTAATTGCTTCGTAACCAGATTCAGTCGTTCGAGAACCCGCGTGCGAGCCCAATAGAGATCAACGTTGTCTTCAAAGATGACGTTGATCATTGAGAAGCTAAACGCCGAACTCGCACGCACAACGCGCACGCCAGCCAGCCCCTGAAGATTGGTTACAAGCGGATAAGTAACCTGGTCCTCAACCTCCTGAGGTGAACGGCCGGCCCAATCGGTAAAGACAATTACCTGGTTATCCGAAAGATCAGGAATAGCATCAATCGGCGTACGCAACAGGGCCCAGTAACCCCAGACAGCAAGGGCGAGATAGAACACAACTACGAGGCCCCGATTGCGTAAGCAGATTTCGATCAGGCGATGAATCATGACGTTGCCGAATTAGCGACTTTCGTCCTTAAGTAGCAGCTTCAATTGTGGTCACACGAATCGTCTTTCCACTAACGCGGCCGGTGATCTTGACCTTCTGACCAGCAAACTCGCCAGCCTTTTCCTGGCCCACCTTATCAAGCTGATAGATAACCTTGTTATCGGGGTCTGCAAGCACGAACTTGCCGTTCTTTGCGCACATGAGAGTACAGTCCTTCTCATTCATGCCGGCCATGTGTTGAAGACCGCATGAACTATCGCTGATATAGCCCACGACGGTTTTCGGTGCGGCTGTCTTCGCCTTTGCTTTCTGAGCAGTTGCCGTTGTGGCTAAGACTGAAAGCATGCTTAGCGAAAGCGTTGCACCCATCCCGAGATTTATCAAGACTCTTTTCATTCCTTTACTCCATTAGGTTAAGAGAGGCTTGCCCTCTCGATATCTATTCCCATCATTGAGCCGTTACCGGAAAGGTCGCTTGACCACGTCCCTTTGGTCCGTCGTAAGTGATCCTGACTTGCCATTCCCCTGCGACTTCGATGTTCGCCTTCCCACGATAGACTCCGAGTGTTTCGGTTGTGGTGAATGTAGCGGTATCGTTCATCTCTGCCATAGTTCCCATCTGCGGCATGTGAAAAGTCAAAGCGACTGCGCCGACGTCCAAAGGCTGGCCAGCGGAGTCGCTGAACGTGAGTATGAACTCACTGTTGCCATGCTTGAGCACACCGTCGCTCGTTGCCAGCGCGACTGAAAGATTGTTTCCGGCAGGCGCGGTCTTAATCACTTTTACTGTGTCAGTGGTTTTAGAACCGCAGGCCGCGGTGATTAGGGTAAGGGCTATCAAACTCAACACGAATACAAGCTTCTTCATGTCCTGATCCTCCAAAACGAAACACGGATTACCGAATCCGAGCACAAGGTTTGAAGTAACCCTGTGCTCAGTGTACAGATAAGTAATCGCAGCAACGTTCTATTCTTCGGTGATCGTATCTGCGAATTAAGAAGTCCAATGCTGTCCGTTTAAATAGACGTACACGTTCCTCTATCGCTGAACGCTCAACGGGAAGAAGACACACTGCCGCGTTGCGAAGTTAAATCAGGAGTGCAAGATTTCGGATGTACGCGGGGTTTGAGTCGCCGGGCGGTCCATGCGAGGGACCGAATAGCTGATTCCTAAAGTGTGAGGTCAGAAGCGCTTGCGGACTGGGCGGATACGATATGAGCTTGAGCTGCAATTGCGGAGTAAAGCGAACTCCGTTTGTTGGGGACGTTCCCTCCTTCGAGCAACTCAGCGCACAACATAGGCGAGCGGTCGCAGTCTGCGCATCTTTACTTGGCATGAGCGCCACTTTGCAACAATCCATGTCGCCCATAGCATGATCCATGTTGCAGGATTGCTCGCCAAATTGCACCGGAACGCCAGCAAACGCGCTACCACCGAGCATCAACACCAGTACCAGAGATGTCAGCCGTATCCGCATCACTGTCGCTTACTCTAAGAACGGATCGTTTACCCTGTCAAGCTGGACTTGGGCCAGAAGCAGGACGATTCAGATTTGCCTTGCCAGCCCGATGACCGTCGAAGGATAGGATTGCTCCCGCAACTTACCTGCCTCCGTGCTGAGCACAGGACAATGAGCACAGGACTCCCCACGGAGTGTCAGCCCTTAATGATGCTTGTAATTACCAAAACCCTTTATGTCATTCCAGCGCTGTTGCGATGAGTGTCTGGTTGTGGTGCTAAACCTCATCTTCGTACGCTGTGCAGCCTCAAATCACCAGCATGGTCAATTTTGCAACGGGTGTGCCGTTTCCAATTGCGGTTCTTTTGGTGCCCGTGTGCCGATCGTTGCGAATTTCCCCACATCCGTCTGGGTAGAGTCTCTCACCGTGATGCTCGTTAGGCTTCTGGTTCAATAGCGGTTACGTAGATTGTCTTTTTTTTCACGCGTCCTGTAACTTTCACTTTTTTACCGGCAAAAGCGCGCGCCTTCTCTTGCCCTGACTTATCAAGGGTGTAAACCTTGTGGCCATTTTTATCAACTAGCACGAACTTGCTGCCCGCCTTAACACACGTGAGCGTGCATTCCGTCTCGTTTTCCATGCTCCGCATGTGGTGGAGTCCACACAAGCTGTCGCCTATAAAGCCAATGACTGAAGTCTCCGGACGTGGCTTGCTATTGCTGTTCTGAGCAACGCCCGTGGAAAGGCAAGTAACGACAAGCCCTCCAACGAGTACGAACATTACTGTAGTTCTGGAAAACCACATCTCAATCTCTCCTTCATTGTCAACGATATCGCGACACCCGCTTTGGTTCAGAGCGTGCAGCCGGTGTTGGCGTCCAATGCTAGCATCGTAGATTATGTTCTCGGCTGCCACTGTTAGTTTTAACAGGGCCCAGTTCCGTCGGTTTGACGGCCGCAGCAAAGCCAAAAAACAATTCCAAGGCATCCCAAATACATTAATAGGCACCATAAAAATGGCTGTCATGGAACAGCAAATCTGCTAGCAATTTCGATTAATTTAGAATCCCAATTTGAGTGAATTAACGTGAGTATCAGCTTTTAATGATGCTTGTAATAACCGAAGCCCTGATGTCATTCCAGGAGGTTGTCTGATGACACCGATAGCATTGATTAACCTGAACTCCCTCACAACACTCGCTGCCCTGACCTGCCGCCGCAATCTTCTTGGAAACCATTTCAAAGTGCATCATGTAATGGCTTGGTGGGCCTTGGTGGCATTGAGCGCAATCGGTTGATCGCGGAGACGGATGCTGAAAATCAGCAATCGTCCATTGCGTAGTACCATGGCAGGAAACGCAACCCTGGCCGAAGAGTCCTTTATGCCTGTCTTTCGTGCTGTGGCAGGCCGCACAATTAAGGGTTGCCTCAAGCGACGTCACGCGGGGTGGCTGCTCGCGGTGAAAGCCGCGAAACATCTGCGTAAGGATCCCGCGAAGCGGCCTCGCTGACACTTACATCAGGTTGAGCAGCCAGTTCGGCAGCAGGCTTTGCTTGATTTCTTTTCCCCACAAGAGTTCAGTTGGTCCACTTCAGAGTAAGGCAAAGCCTGACAGATCAAGGGAGTCCCAATGCATCCCCCAAAGGCTGTATCCTCTACCGGAGGACGATTATGATTGTCGAACTGGTTATCTTCACGCTTCGAAGGGATGGGCTTTGAGGTAGCCCCCGTGGACAGTGGTACCGAAGGCGCACATGGCTACAGCATAAAACCAATAGGTATTAAACGGTTGATAGATGAAGTTGATAGGCTTATCAAGCGATAGTGCCATCCATGATAGCCGGATGACATCACGCAAATACAGTCGATCTCGCCGTCACATGGCCCAAGACGCCACTCAATTAGAGGGCTTTAAGTGCTTGGATCAACGTTTCTGCTTAGGGGGCCTAAATTTATCTTGGGCCAGCTGGTCGCAAAGTTCAGCTGATTTGAAGACAGTCACGCTGAAGACTGCGGCAAATATGTATTATTGAGGCATTGATGGCGTACGGTCCTCAAAAAAGAGAGAAACAAACTTTGAGCAGATAGGTGATCGAATTATTGCACCATATGGCTCAAGCCAATAACCATCCAATGGCACGACGACCGCCTGACCCATAGGTAAGAGCCTTAGCAACACCAACCGTAGCTCACCGCTCAATAAAACCGGGTCGGCGCGGTTTGGAAACAGCATTACAAAATAATCGTAGTTTCTCTGCGAGGTACTTCGTTATGTTGCTGTTCAATTGGTGCGAAGGCGCACACGATTGAGCAGCAATGCATTTAGTGTCACCGTAATGGTTGAGGCGCTCATTGCGAGAGCGGCCCACTCCGGGCGTAGCAGCAACCCAAACGAAGGATAAAGGGCTCCCGCAGCGATCGGGATGGCGATCAGGTTGTAGATAACCGCCCAGAAGAGATTCTGTTTGATCTTGCTGCGCACCTTCTGCGCAAGTTGAATCGAGCCCGCCACGTCTGATGGATCGTTCTTAACCAGAACAACATCTGCTGTTTCAACGGCGACATCCGTTCCCGCACCGATAGCAATGCCAACGTCTGCCTGCGCAAGGGCAGGAGCATCGTTGACTCCATCCCCGACCATCGCAACTTTGCGACCTTTCGCCTGGAGTTTCTTGACCTCGTTGGCCTTGTCTTCCGGCAAAACCTCTGCAAGCACGGTATCCATTCCAAGTTGTCTGGCCACTGCATCGGCCGTGAACTTGTTATCTCCGGTCAACATCACGGTCTCAACACCAGCCTCGTGAAGTAACTTCACAGCCCGTCGGGCGCTCTCGCGAATCGTGTCCGCAACTGCAACCAGGCCTGCTGCTTGCCCATCGACTGCAACATACATCGCCGTCTTAGCGTCGGCTGCAAGACTGCTGACCCGTTCCTCAAGTCCATCCAGCGGAATCTTCTCGCGCACCATTAGTTTCTTGTTTCCGATGAGTACCCGCCGCTGATCAACGTTTGCTTCAACACCATGACCAGGTATCGAATCAAAATTTTCGGGTGCCGACAGTTTAATACCTCGGGCCTGAGTTGCAGCGACAATCGCCTGAGCCAGGGGATGCTGCGACGGCTGATCGGCAGAAGCTGCAAAGTGTAATAACTCACCTTCACTGAAACTGTTTGCAGCAACGACGTCGGTCAACGCTGGCTTGCCCTCGGTCAGTGTGCCAGTCTTATCGAAAATCACTGTATCAACTGCTGCAGTTGCCTCAAGTGCGGTTGCGTTCTTGAACAGCACTCCTTCGCGTGCGCCTTTGCCTACACCCACGGTGATCGCCGTAGGAGTGGCCAGCGCAAGCGCGTCAGGACAGGCAATTACTATGGTTGATACTGCAGCAGTAAGCGCAAACAGAAAGCCTTCGCCACCAACAAGGTACCAAATTAAGAACGCGAGAAGACCAGAGCCCAGGGCTACGAAGACGAGATACTTTCCCGCCGTGTCAGCGATGCGTTGCGCCGGGGCTTTGCTTGCCTGGGCATTCTGGACCATCTGAACGATCCGGGCGAGTGCTGTGTCGGCGCCTACGGCGGTTGCTGTAAAGTTAAATGCGCCGGTTTGATTCACAGTACCACCAATGACGCGCGCACCTTCCGTCTTTGCTACTGGTATCGGCTCACCGCTGATCATCGACTCATCAACGTAAGAGGAGCCCGAGATGACTTTCCCATCAACGGCAACCCGATCGCCTGGTCGCACAACTATTTCGTCCCCCACGACAACTTGTTCAAGCGGGACTTCTGTTTCAACGCCCGCCCGCCTTACGCGGGCGGTCGCGGGAGCGAGTTTCAATAATGCCTCAACCGCTTTTCCGGTGGCGAACCGGCTGCGCATCTCCAGCCAGTGGCCTGCGAGACTGAACGAGGTGAGCATTGCCGCCGCTTCATAAAATACTTCGCCTTTAAAAATGAACGTTGCGGCAACCGAATAGGTGTATGAGACAAGAATTCCCAGCGCGATCAGCGTCATCATGTTTACTTCGCCCCGTCGGAGCGCGCGCCAAGCGGCCGAAATAAACGGCCATCCTCCCCACCAGACAACCGGAGTGGCAAAAATAAAGCCGAAGAGGTCCATCGGAATACCGAACGGCGGCATTCCCGACAATCCGAGGATTGACCCAATGGGAGAGAATAGAATAATGGGAATTGAAAGTATGATAGAGACGATGAAACGGCGCAGAAGATCGCGGACCATTTCTGCTCCGTGCCCGGCATGCTCGTCATGCTTCATTTGGGCATGGGCGGTATCGGGTGGTCGCGACGGTTCTATCGGGTGGTGGGCCTTCTCATGGATGACGTGAGCGCCGGTCTCAAGCGGTTTTGCACTAACCAGGCCTGGGCCTGCTTCATCTGTGGCTCCAACGGTCGGATGGCCCGGTTGGCATTTCGACGCTCCGCGACTTTGGCAATCACACTTATAACCACAGCCATGCAGATCAGCAGCAATTGCATCGGCCGTTGTTACAGAAGGGTCGTACGTCAGGTGGGCCACACCTCGTGTACGATCAAGGTGAACCGCTTGGATGCCGGCGAGCTTGCTCAGGTAGTTCTCAAGACTTGCGTATTCGCTTGCGTTATACGCGTTTTTTAGATCGACCTCGATTACCGACTTGCTTCCAGCAGAAGAGTGCTCGTCTATATGATTCAACATTGAGGCAAATTCCTTCCGATGCTGACAAGCTCTGCAGCTTCAATCAGCTAATAGCGCCACTTCCAATCGCGGATCTCGGGCATGTCTTCACCGTGATCGACGATGTATTGCTTGTGATCAATTAGCTTATCGCGCATCTTCTGCAATACATGCGCGCCCATCGCGGTCACTTTCGGAACCCGCTCGATGACATCCATCACCAGATGAAAACGATCCAGATCATTCAGCACGCACATATCAAACGGAGTCGTTGTGGTTCCCTCCTCTTTATATCCACGCACATGAAGGTTTTTATGATTTGTGCGGCGGTAGGTAAGTCGATGAATCAACCAGGGGTAACCATGGAACACGAAAATGATTGGCTTGTCTGTGGTGAACAGAATGTCGAATTCTTTGTCTGACAGACCATGTGGATGTTCGCTTTGCGGTTGAAGGGTCATCAGATCGACCACATTGACTACTCGGATTCTTAGTTCGGAAAAATGCTGACGAAGAAGGTCCACTGCCGCGAGAGTCTCCAGCGTTGGCACATCGCCAGCGCACGCCATTACGACATCCGGCTCTTCTCCCTCATCGTTGCTGGCCCAGGCCCAAATACCGATGCCTTCAGAACAATGCTTCACGGCGGCATCCATACTTAGGTATTGGAGAGCAGGCTGCTTGCCGGCGATGATCACGTTGACATAATGACGACTGCGCAAGCAGTGATCGGTCACTGAGAGCAAAGTGTTTGCGTCTGGTGGGAGATAGACTCTGACAACTTCGGCCTTCTTGTTAACCACATGATCGATGAAGCCTGGATCTTGATGACTAAAGCCGTTGTGATCCTGTCGCCATACGTGTGACGTCAGCAAGTAGTTAAGGGAAGCAATCGGAAGCCTCCAGGGAATGTTGTTAGTTACTTTTAACCATTTTGCATGCTGATTGAACATAGAGTCGACGATGTGGATAAACGCTTCGTAACACGAGAAGAAACCGTGACGTCCCGTGAGCAAGTACCCTTCAAGCCAACCTTGACACATGTGTTCGCTCAGCACTTCCATCACGCGACCATCAGCGGACAGGTGTTCATCACCGGGGTATATCGGTTCCATCCAGGCTCGATCGGTAACTTCAAAGACCGCATCGAGCCGATTAGAGGAAGTCTCATCCGGTCCCATCAGTCGAAAACTCCGTTGGTTGAATTTCATTACGTCGCGAAGCAAACGGCCCATCACGCGTGTCGCTTCAGCTTCAACCACCCCGGACTGTGGAACGTCAATAGCGTAATCACGATAGTCTGGAAGCTTCAATTCTTTCAACAACACGCCCCCGTTTGCATGCGGATTGTTCCCCATGCGACGCTCGCCCTTTGGGGCGATCTCTGCCAGTTCCGGTTTTAATCCTCCCTTCTCATCGAATAGTTCTTCCGGTTTGTAACTGCGCAGCCACTCTTCAAGCTGCTGTACGTGTTCAGGCTTTGTCGCAAGATTCGAAAGCGGTACTTGATGAGAGCGGAATGAGCCTTCGGTCGGTTTACCGTCCACCATCTTCGGTCCGGTCCATCCCTTCGGTGTCCGCAGCACGATCATGGGCCACTGTGGCCGTTTCTTTAACCCATTCTCGCGCGCATCTGATTGAATCGCTCGGATATCAGCCAGCGCCTGGTCGAGATTTGCAGCCATTAGTTGATGCATCGCTTCAGGCTCATCGCCTTCAACGAAATACGGTTTATGACCGTACCCGACGAATAAGCTCTTGAGTTCTTCATTACTCAACCGGCCCAGCACCGTTGGACCAGCGATCTTGTAACCATTGAGATGAAGAATCGGAAGAACCGCGCCGTCACGAACAGGATTTACGAACTTGTTTGAGTGCCAGCTCGCCGCCAATGGCCCAGTCTCGGCCTCACCATCCCCGACGACACAAGCCGCAATAAGTTCAAGATTATCAAAGACGGCACCATAAGCATGAACCACTGCATAGCCTAATTCTCCGCCCTCGTGAATTGAGCCTGGTGTTTCAGGAGCAACATGACTCGGGATACCGCCAGGAAAGGAAAACTGCTTGAACAGTTTTTTCATTCCCTCCTCATCCTGCGATATGCTCGGGTAGAACTCGCTGTAAGTGCCTTCGAGATAGGTGTTTGCAACCAGTCCAGGTCCACCATGTCCCGGCCCCGCCACATAGATCACACTCAGATCATGTATTTTGATCAGACGATTGAGATGCACATAGATAAAGTTCAAACCTGGTGTTGTACCCCAGTGACCGAGCAATCTGGGTTTTACATGTTTGAGTTGCAGCGGCTCGCGCAGCAGCGGATTGTCGTACAGGTAAATCTGACCGACCGAAAGATAATTTGCCGCGCGCCAGTAAGCATTCATCCGTTGGACTTCTTCGGCCGTCAGAGGTAGTGGGTCTTTCAATTCAATCGTAGGCATCTTCGTAATAACTCGTTTCTGGTTGCCTTGAGCTTTCCTGTCATCCTTCGACAGAGCATAACCAACCTCCGTCAAAACCCGCCCGACGCAAGCCGCCAACGATGTATGGGCAGTTCCGCATCAGCCGCCACAATAATCCCGTATGATAGTTTTCGATCATGAGAACGGTCGGACCTTCATTAAGCCCGAAATGCCAGGGCGACACCCAGCCGTGGGGATTGCCCGATGTCACAGGATAGGTCGGATTGAAGGACGCTTTGAACCCGTAGCGGTTCGCCTCTGTTAACTTAACGTCATGAATGCAGTAATCAAGCACGGGCAGCACAATCTCCGAAGCGAATGGAAGCGAGGCAGCCAAAGCCCAGGGCGCGATCGTACCGTCGTCTGGTCCATACGGTACGCCGCGCGCTACGTAATCGAAGAACTGGCGTTCGATGCCGCCGACGTTGAGGATGGCCGGTCCGGGGCCTTCGCTCGCGGTCAGTCCCCAACAGTGCCCTCCATAGTGCGCAAACCCAAGAGGGTTAGCGATGGCGTACTGACGTTGTACATGGGTAGCGCGTCGGCTGTTCTCAAAATAGTCGATTCCCTTCGCGCGCATAAAGGCATCCTGGATACCGCGAAAGTCGACCCAGATATGGGAGAGCTGGTGCGTGAATAGCGGCCCAGCATACAGATAGTCGTACCCGTAAGAGTGTTCCCACCGGTAAGTGGAAGTCCATGCCGCATAGCTACTCTCCGGCAGCGGATGAGTAGGGGAACCAAGCCCGAGGATGTACAGCAGCAGTGCCTCATCGTAGCCTTCCCAGCGGTATTCAAGAAATCCGCTTTCGGGCTTCCAGCCGTGCGTAAGCGTCGCACCTTCGTTTTGCGCCCACTGCCAATCGGCTCGTCGATAAAGCGCATCGGCGAGCACGCGGATTTCATGTTCGTCCAGCGTTTCGGCACCGAAATACATTCCTGCAGTTAACGCACCCACCAGCAGAAACGCGCTGTCAACAGTCGACAATTCGCATTGCCAGGCTCTCCGTCCGGTCTGCATGTCGAGAAAATGATAGTAAAAGCCCTGGTAACCAGTCGCGTTCAGTTCGGGGCCTTGCGGGCTGTTCCAGAAAAAACGCAGCGTTGTCAGCGTGCGTTCAACCGCTGCGGCGCGCGGCATAAATCCGCGCTCGACAGCTACGGGGTAACATGCCAACGCCAAGCCGGTAGCCGTAAGGCGTACTGCCGTGATGGAAGTCGTGGTGGCCACCACCCAAACCAACGACAACTTCCCGCACATCGGACGTTGCCGCCTATTAGCGCCACAGCCGCACGCCCACCACGAAGCGCACTTGGCTCGGGTCGCCGCCGTCCTGCCGCACGAGGTCCGCTGTTCCGAAGAAACTGCGCTCGAACGAGACGCCGAAGTACGGCCCGACCTTGCGCTGGCGGAATTCGTAGCGCAGGCGCAAGCCCGCCTCGACGTTGTTCAGGCCTCTGCCGACTCCGAACCGTTCAACGCGGTGTGCCGCGATGTTGGTTTCAAAGCGCCCCTGGAGAATCCAGCGCTGGGTCATCAGATAATCCCTGGTAAGCGAGACGCGCCCCGAGACGTCGCCCTGGTGGCTAACGAACAGGGCAGTCTCGAGCTCGTAGCGGTAAGGAATTTGCCCCTCTATCCCGACGACGGCGTGCGCGCGCGTCACGTTGGCACCGCGAAAGCTGTGCGTCTCGGCGCGGACGCCGACCTGAAAGTCGTAATATCTCTTGACGAAGCGCCCGTAGAGCAGTTGCAGGTCTATGTCGTACTCGGCCTTAAAGGCGGTGCCGCGCTCCCCCTCGCTTTTGAACCACAGCCGGTTGAAGTCGCCCCCGCGCCAGCCCTCGACGTCCCACCGGAAGTCGCCCCCGTCATGCGCCGGGCGGAACTCCAGCACGTCGGCGAGCACGTAGGTGTGCTGCATCTCGTCGTCCACCGGGCTGGGCCAGTCCTTCTTGGGTAACAGGTTCTCTTGCCCGCTCCCCTTCCCGCCCGTCTGCGCCGAAGCGGCGGGGGAGGGTATCGCGCTCGGAGTGGGACTCGGACTCGAACTCGGAGATGGACTCGGGGCGTGAGATGCGTGCGGGTTGGTTTGCGCGGAGGCGGTCGCCACGCTCAACAGACAGAGGAGCACAAAGGTAGGGGCGGCTCGTAAGTAGGCTTTCATGACGGCCCTCCCGTCGCCCCGGCCGACACCTCGACTATGCGGAACATACCCGTCTCCATGTGCACCAGTAGGTGGCAGTGGAAGGCCCACCGGCCGGGCGCGTCCGCGGTGACAGCGACCGAGACCCGTTCAGCTGGTTTGACGATGACCGTGTGTTTGCGCGGCAGATACTCGCCGGCTCCGTTATCGAGGTGCATCCACATCCCGTGCAGGTGGAACGTGTGCTCCATCATCGTGTCGTTGACAAACGTCCAGCGCAGCCGCTCGCCGTGGCGGAAGTGCACGGGGCGAGGGTCCTGCGAAAACTTCTTGCCGTCGAAGGACCAGATGAAGCGCTCCATGTGTCCGGTCGCGTGGAGTTCGAGTTCGCGTTCCGGCGGCCGCGTGTCAAAAAACTTCTCAAGCGCCTTGAGGTCGGTGTAGACGAGCACGCGCCGGCCGCTCCCCCCGAGCCCAGTGCCGGGGTCGTCCAGTCGGCTGCGCGTGGAGTCGGGCACCGCTTGGTTGCCCGAACCGTGCTTGTCGGGCCCGTGCCGAACGGGTGTCGCGCCCGGGATCACCGAGCTTCCCCCCGCTCCTGCCATGTTCTTCATGTCGTGCTGCTGCGGAGTCGGCGTCGGCTGCCCGCCGCCCGGCGGCTGCGGGGCCGGCGTCTGGTGCCCGCCGGCGCCCGCCCCCGCGCCGTGATCCATCCCGGACATCGGCCTGCCGCCGGCCTTAACATTCTTGTCCATCTCGAGCGCCATGCCCGGCATCTCGCCTTCCATGCTCATGCCCATCTCTTCCATTGTGCGCAGCGGGCGCGGACGACGCGTCGGGACTTCCGCACTCATCCCGCTGCGGGGAGCAAGGGTGCCGCGCGCGTAGCCGCTGCGGTCAAGCGCCTCGGCGAAGACCGTGTAGGCTCGCTCCGCGGCCGGCATGACGACCACGTCGTAGGTCTCGGCCGGTCCCATGCGGAACTCGTCCACCTCCACTGGGTGCACGTTCTGCCCGTCGGCCTGGACGACTGTTAACTTCAAGCCCGGAATCCGTACGTCAAAAAAAGTCATAGAGCCCGAGTTAATGAAGCGTAGGCGCACGCGCTCGCCCGGACGAAACAATCCCGTCCAGTTGGCTTCGGGCGACAGGCCGTTCATCAGGTAGGTGTACTCTCGGCCGGTCACGTCCAGGAAGTCGGTCGGATCCATTCGCATGCGCGCCCACGTCAGGTAGTTGTCCCAAGTCGGCGCCCACCCATACTCGGACACGTCAGAGATGAACTCGCCCATCGTGCGCTGCTGGAAGTTGAAGAAGCCCGCCTGCTTTTTGAGGTCGCCGATTATTCCCACCCCAGACCGGAAGGTCCAGTCCGAGAGCACCACCACGTACTCGCGGTCGTACTCTACGGGATCGTCCTCGCGCGGGTCGATGATCATCGGGGCGTACATCCCCTTCTGCTCTTGTCCGCCCGAGTGGCTGTGATACCAGTAGGTGCCGTACTGCTTGACCGGGAAGCGGTAGGTGAAGGTCGTCCCCGGCTTGATGCCCGCGAAGCTCACGCCGGGCACACCGTCCATCTCGGGCGGCAGTAGTATCCCGTGCCAGTGGATCGAAGAGGTCTCCCGCAGGCGGTTCGTCACGCGGAGCGTGACGTCCTGGCCCTCACGCAAACGGATCAGGGGCCCGGGCACAGTGCCGTTAATCGTGACCGCCTTCCCCGTGCGGTTGCCGACGCGGAACGGCGTCTCTGCGACGGTTAACTCAATCGTGTTGCCGCTCAGTGCCGACAACTGTTGCGCTGCGGGTCCGGCGGCGCTCGCCCGGGCATACGAAGGTAAAAGGTGTTCTATCGCCGCCAACAGGACCAGCGCGCCGGTGCCCTGCAACAGCGAACGCCTGGAAATAAGTTCGGTCTCCATTTGGCCTCCCGTTTCTACGGCTTGTCAGTGTCGCTGCCGACAGCCATCGAAAGGTATTCGGCAACCCTAATCTCCCCACTGCTCCTGACGGCGTTGCTCGGCTGAGCTTGCAACGGGCTGCCTGTCGTGGGGAATCCCAGGCGGTTCAGCGGAGGCCCAGCGGTCGGCGGCGGTCACGTCACCCCCGCGTACGCCTCTCTATCTCCGGTCGAATCAGTTTCATCTCCCTCCCGTTGCGTTTCCTAGTCAAAGCGGAATGAGGGGCATAGTCAATCACCGTGAGCGCGCGGGCGCGAGTGCCGGACGCCCACGGTCGCGCCGCGACACTTGTCCGCACTAATTCGGCTGAAGAAAGGGCATGAACCGCGAGTTGGTAGTTTCATCAGCAGCCCCCCTTAAATAGTTAAGCGATGCCAAGCACGCGAACCTGCGGCCGGTTGCTTAGCCTCGTCTGACTCTCTGAATAGGGATTCAGTTTATCCGAACTTCTGTCCCTGGCTCTTTTCAATTTCTTGACTTTTATTTCTAATCGTGACCTTTATGACCTTATGACATTGAGGCGCATCTCCAGGCGCGGGGAGGCTTAAGAGATGTACCTTAATGATGCTTGTAATAACCGACGCCTTGAATGTCATTCCAGGAAGTTGTCCGGTGGCAGCGATAGCATTGATTTACCTGGACGCCCTCGCAACACCCATTTCCTTGGCCTTGAGCGGCGATCTTTTTGGAA
The DNA here is from genome assembly GCA_036745095.1 of Pyrinomonadaceae bacterium. Taxonomy (GTDB): domain Bacteria; phylum Acidobacteriota; class Blastocatellia; order Pyrinomonadales; family Pyrinomonadaceae; genus PSRF01. The sequence continues at coordinate 60,436 of DAIOGT010000001.1, read as the reverse complement.
ACCATTTCAAAGTGCATCATATAGTGGCTCGGTGGCGCTTGGTGACATTGAGCGCAATCGGTCGAGCGTGGAGAGGGATGCTGAAAATCTGCAATGGTCCATTGCGTCGTCTCATGGCAAGAAACGCAACCCTTTCCGAAGAGTCCCTGGTGCCGGTCTTTCGTACCATGGCAGGAGACACAGTCAAGGGTCGCCTCAAGCGAGGTGACGCGGGGGTGGCTGATAGTGGGAAGTGTTCCCTCATGCATTCTTAACCATCCCTTGAGCTGTGTTCTCACCTTCATTTGCTCAGAGTCAGAAGCCGCGGCCGCCATAAGATCGAACCCGATTTCAGCCAGCTTGTTGTGGTCCATGGTGACGAGCCGTGCGTTTATGCCTTGATGTTCGAAGTGGCATTGCGTGCAGTTTCCAATGCTGGCGTGAAATGCAGTCGGCTGACGTTGCAGCAGTGCTTGATTGTTTGCATGGCAACTGATGCACTTGCTGTTTTCAGCACCTTCGTATGGTGTGTGGCATGCTGCGCAGTTTTGGGCCATTGACGCGTGCGCGGCTGATAGTTGCCCGGGGCTCACGTGCTTCTGCCACGTCGTAGCTCGAATTGCGGCAAAGGTCAACACCACAAGCGCAATAGCGATTAGGGAACCTAATAAAGGTTTCTTCATAACCCCGTCTCTAGGACAGCCATCGCAGGCCGAAATAGATCTCGCTCCAGACGTGCAAAATTAACAGGACATAAAACGCTGCTGACGTTGCGATGTGTACTTTCAGCCAAACCGCGGATCTGCGCTTAAACAGCTCGTGAGTTTTAATCGCATACTCCACATCCGCAATTGACTCTGCCAGGTGAATGGCGCGATAAGAAACTGGTGTCGTGCTCTCGCTCGCCGAAGGTCCAGGCGCAACATACCCGCTGAATATCGGCGTAAAGAATCCGTGCGACGCCACTGCAGTTACGGTTACATTGGGTTGACGTCCTAGTTCGGCAACAGTCTGGTTGTAAATCGTCGCGAGCTTGTTGAGCAGGGTTTGTTTCTCGTGAAGTTCGAGTGTCACGTAGCTCAAGAAGTGTCTCCCGACATAGCCGCTCAATACCGTCAGCAGCATCATTGCAGTCAGAACAATGCCAAGATTGCTTTCAAACCGATGACCGGTGTGGATGATCGCAAGGATGGAACCGACTATTCCTGTGTAGAGATGCCAGGTCAGCAAAGTCGCGATTGAGATTCGCCGCGTCAGGATTCTCTTGACGGGAGGAATTCGTTTAGCAGCAGCATAGGCGAGAGGGAATACCAGCATCAGCAGAGCGCCTGTTATCGCGAGTACGTTACCGAATAGGCTTCCAGGAAAGCGTGGCGAGCGGTGGATCAGGAACCCCAGCCACAGAATTAGCAGGAGCAACAGTAACCCACCGACAAGGATACGCTCTCTTTTCATCGTTTTTTATGCATCGACTGCGACATCCGCAACCGCTTTGGCTTGGCAAGCGAGAATGATGTTCTGCGCCTTATCGTCATCCGTTAAGGCTTCCTGCACTTCCATGGTCACGGAGCCTGAAAGGAGTTTTGTTTTACAAATCCCGCAAACGCCTATTCGGCACGAGTAGCCAATGTTCACGCCAACATCTTCCGATGCCTCCAAAACTGTTTTGTCAGGCGGCAGCACTGCGGTTTTTTTTGACCGAGCAAAAGTACAGATCGCCGACGTCGCCGTTGCGTTGGCGCCGCCCAGAGAAGTTTTCGGTGGCGGAGTTTTTCCAGCAAAAATTTCGGTCTTAATGTTTTCTTCAGGCACTTCCAATTCGAGAAGTGTTCGTTTCACGGCTTCCATCATTGGTGGTGGTCCGCAAATATGCACGCGCCGCGAAACGATCGCTGGCACGCGTTCAGTAACCACCTCTTTGGTAATGTAGCCACTCAGGTAAGGACTCTTCGCATCGTCAGGTTTCTTATTGAGAAGAATCGTGACGTGTAGATTTGCGTGCCGCTTCTGCAAATATTCAATCTCTTCTCTAAAGATAATGTCGATTTCAGATTTGCAACCGAACAGGAAGAAGATCTCGCCAGACCACGAACGATCAGTCAGGTAACGAATAACGCTCATCATCGGCGTAACACCGACACCGCCGGCGATCAGCACCAGGCTGTCCGATTCCTGCCCAGTAAACGTGAACTTCCCTGAGGGGCCGATGAGCTGGACCAGATCACCTATATGGACTTGATCATGCAGATACTGAGATACAACTCCATATTGCTCACGCTTGACCGTGATTTCACATGAGTCCCGTCTTGTTGGAGATGAGGCAATAGTGTAGGACCGTCTTACTGGTACTCCATCTGAGACAATGGTAACAGTTATGAACTGACCGGGCAGGTAAGTGAACGGCAGTTTGCCACCATCCGGATCGACAAAACGAAACGTCTTAACGTCTGGTGTCTCCTGAAATATTCGGACAACTCGTAACGAACCAGACCAGGAATTCGACTTCGATGGCGCGATATCAGAGCTGACGGGTATCGGTTCGCTCGGAGGTGCGTAAGTTGGTGCGCCGCCAGTAGTGGCAGGGGAGACGGAAGAAGTAGCCGGACTAACTATAAGACTGGCGTCCGAAGTAGCGGTCGCCAGTCTGGAGAGCAGCGCGTTCGCACGCCGCATCTTGTGGAAGTACATCCAGATCATCGTGACGGCAAACGCGATCAGGATGATCATGGTGATGTAGTGGAACCACGATAGCCCGAAGATTCCATGCGGAGTTTCGGTGCCGATCTCAGGCAGCAGATTCATGTTGCGCTGAAACCATTGAAGTGCTACGTCGCTAGGTACTTTTCCGTCTCTAAGTGCCCGCTGCGCCGCCAGCCCGCTCTCATATTGGGCGAGCGCCTCACGCAGCTGTGCCGACGCTTCCTGCATAGCTGCGTAATCCTGTTTTGCGGAAGCGGCGGACAGTCGTTCTAGTGCGACGGCCATTGACGCCCGACCCGACTCCATGCGTTCTTGAGCCAACCGTTCTATCTGGGCGCGCTGATCTGGGGACAGATTGGGTAAGTCGATTAATGATGGATAGAGCTCCTTGCGCGGCTGTCCCATCATTCCCTCCATCCCCTTCATTCCCTCCATGCCGCCCTCACCCATCATCCCACTTGAGGAAGGACTGGTCATCGGAGAGGCCATGCTTGTCGGTGAAGGTGACTGTTGGGGCATTTGAGAATTGGCATTCTGACCAGGGTGATGGACATCGTGCTCAGACTGCGGAAGAGCGGCGCCAGACCATAACAAAATGCAACCCACCATCACCGCTGGCAGAAAGCGGTTGCCTGGACGCGCGCGCCTCCCTAATCCGTAATTCATAACAGCGGATTCCTTGTCAGATTCAGATGAAATACCAGTAACTAATTCGAAGCACTATGGAGTGCTTGCGCGTTGTTCAGACTTTATCTTTCCCGCCTTTACATGTGCTTCATTCCCATCCCCTTCTTCATCATATCCTTGCGTTTGTTCATCATGTCCATGCCGTTCTTCATCATGTTCATGCCCTGATGCATCATCTTCTTATCCTTGGCGTCCATCCCCTTGCTCATCATCTGCATGCCCTGATCCATCATGTCCATCCCTTTATCCATCATCTCCTTATGTTGAGACATGTCCATGTCCGATTCCATATCCATGCCTTTCTTGACCATCTCTTGGCCGTTCTTGGCCATCTGCATGCCGTGACTCATCATGTCCTTATCCATCTTTTCCTCGGCCTCATCCATCTGCTCGGCGCCATGCTTCATCTCCTCCATGCCCTTGTCCATTGTCTCCATGCCTGTTTCGCCTTCTCGCTGCGTGTTGACGTTAGCATTACTGGTGGGACTGGCATTCGTATTACTTAGGGGGCTGGCGTTAGCGTTCGCGGTGTTTGTCGCAACGTTAGCATTGCTTACGACGTTCGCGTTGTTTGTATTCGTCTGCGCACAACCGACCAAGAGGATTGAAACGAAGATTAGAGTGGAAAGAGTTGCAGTTCGTATCATTGTTTTTCTTCTCCTTTGCGCCTCGAGAGCGCGGTTGTATGGATCCGTCAGCCTACCACCTAAAGAGAAACAGCGTCAGGCCACCGAAGTAATACCAGATGGAGTGGCAGCGTTATGGCACTTGCTTCTCGCGCGCAATCTCCTAACGTGCTGATCAAGAGACGCTTTTCGAGTGAGAGTTTCGGCGCTCCCATTTCATGTTCCCGGTTTCAGTTCCCTCTAGAGGTCGGGACGAACAATGATAACCGGTCTTGAATTATTACGTGAATTCCTAACCTTTACGGCCGAAATATATGCGCAACGACGTGTAGGGCTGGTGGGAGTGGTAGTTCTGTCCCGGCACAAACCAGTCGCGGTAGTTGTAATACTGGTAGCCGATGTTCCAATCAATGCGATTCGTTACTTTAAGAGTGGCTCGTGCTTCGGGAGATTGGAACGTCATAGGATACGAGCTGATGATCAGGTTGTTGGAGGGCGCCACCAAATTACCCTGGCCCGGATCCCGGTTGATGCGGTAACTCGCGAACACCGTCAAGCGAGGAATCGGATTGATGAGCGTGTTGATGAAGAAGAAGTTGTCCCTCATGAAGTACTGGCTCTGGCCCAGCGTGCTTACGTTAGCCAGAAACAGGATGATTCCCGCGTTGCTCGTTACCCGCAAATGCGTGTAGCCCCCGCTCAAGGAGAATTTTGGCTTGGGTGTCCAATCGATAGTCGAAGTGAAAACTCGACTCTTGATGTCAACGTCCAAACTGTTCGGCAGAAGATTTGCCGGCAACCCCGAAATCTCTGTGATTACTTCGGAAGGATTCCTGTTGTCTCTTGTTATGACCGAGGCGTTCAGTGAGACTTTGCCGTTCGGCGCATAGCGGGTGCGAGCGCGAAAGTTCGTATACCTGTTACTTTCCAGTCTCGTGAACACGCTGTCCGAGGTACCGCGCTCGCCATCGAAATAGATGTTCCAGCTCGAAGCGGGCCGAGCCTTGAAACCGAAGATGACGGAATGGGTGTTATTGTCAAACACCGGGTTCTCTACCTCGTCGTCGGTGACTTCGAAGTGTTCAATGTCTCGATGTGAAATACGAAATCCCCCATGGACAGCGAAGCGCGGACTGAACTGGTAATCCCCCTCAATCGTGTTCAGGATGCGGCGATACTTTGTCGAGCGCACGAAAGTGGTAAGGGTTGTCGTCGGTGGGAGGGGAACGCCGGCGGGGGTTGATTGGCGCAGGAAGTCGGAAAGTACGTCCGCGCCATTGATACGAAAGTTGTCGAAGCGGAACGTGTTAGAGATTCTGAACTTGTCTGTGGCCATGAAGGTGACGCCCAGTTCTCCCAGCGCGTACGGCCGTGTGACCTTTCCGCTGGTGGTAAACGTCTCCTGATTTATGATATTGCCCGGAGAAATTCCAGAACGACCTGAAAGCTGTTCGAAGAACGAGAACCTGGTGGTGGAGCTGGTGTAGATGTAGCGGGCGGTGACGTCGAGCCTTTTTGCCAGCAGCGTATGAGCACTAACACGCGTAAAGAAATGGCGACCGCCTGTCGGCAGCTCGCGAAACAGCCTATCAATCCGCGAAGTGTTCGTTGGATTGTTGCCCACATTCGTGAATTGCACATTGTAGGTGGTATCGTCCTTGAAGTAGCGCGCGCCCTGAAGGAGTGAGATATCAATCGGGCCGAGCCGGGCGTCCATTCCGACGCGGAAATTATTTGCGCGAGTTTCCTGATTCGTGTTGATCGCGTATTCGTCGCGCGAGAAGTCATAGGTGGTTATTCCTGGCCCGTTCAAAGTATTTCGTGAATAGCCGAGATAGAACTTGTGTTTCTGATTTTCAGGGAGCAACGTCAGGTCATAATCGCCAACGTTTATTCGCGTATTATTGGTGTGCTGTCCGAGGGCAAGATTTGAAAGGTTATTGAAGTACTTCACACGGCGGACATTTGCGTCAAAGCGATAAATTCCTGATTTCTCAGCCATGATGCGGGTGTAGCCCTGCGGATCCCCACCCCATCCTGAAGTATTAACGAGAAATTCATCGAAGAGCGTGCCACGACGATCCTTATGCTGCAGTAAGAAGCTGGAATCAAAGACGCGCAAGCCCGGTCTGTAGTTCAGATCGCTCTGATACTTGTTGTTATTGCCATCAACCGAGAGACCACGAACACCAACTTCTATACTTGAAGTTACGTTGTAACTTCCTAATACTTGAGCCTCGTTCGTGGCGCTTGACTGTTGGCTGGCCGCCGCTTTCTGGTCCTTGGGACTGGGGGAAGGCGTGGGAGTTTGCGCGCCGGCAGTGATTATGCCAAAGACCAACATCAGCAAGCATGCCAACAAACGCAGACTCAACGCGGTTCTGTTCTTCATATCAACGATCCTCGCTCAATAGGACTGCGACCCTATCTCGACGCTACCCTATCGGAAGAAGGTAGGATCCACCTGCGATCCGTGAATCTTGACGTGACACGTCGTGCAATTCTGGAATCGGACGGTCGCCTGATTATGGAAACTAGGGGTGTTCGGCGCACCTATCTCAGCGACGTTGCTGTGGCATTCCAGACACAACTGCCTGATCTGTGATCGCACCAGCAATTTCGGGTTAGCGGAACCGTGCGGCGAGTGACATATGGCACAGCCGTCGATCTTGAGCGGCGCATGCTCGAAGACGAATGGGCCTTGCTTATCTACATGACACTTGAGACAACCCGAATCAGCGCCAACCGAAAGTCTCGTCTGTTTGAGTTCGAAGCCGCCATGCGCGTTATGGCAATCGGTGCACTTCATCGTGCCCTCGAGCACGCGGTGATGAAAGGGCATGTTGAACTGCGCCTTCATCTCTGTGTGGCAATTTAGGCAGAGTTGTGGTTCGCTATTGCGCAACATGTGCGCCACCAACGTATCGGTATTGCGCCGCGCGGCTTCGGACACGAAAGTATTCGATCTGGGATTACCGGTGGTTGGTTCGGGACTATGTGACGAGTGACAGTCGGTGCAGCCGACATCGTTGCGCCAGTGCTCGCCACGACGGAAGTTGTTGTGTTCATCTTTGCCAGCGTGGCAGGTCAGGCATGTCTCGGAGATCGCCTTCGGCGACTTGTTCGCAAAGGAGAGGATCTTCGTTTTATCGCCCTCTTGAATGTGTGCTTTACCAGGGCCATGACATTGCTCGCAGCCAGTCACTTTGCCCTTCCAGGACCCGAGAGTCGCGAGCTTGGCATGCGCGGTATGAGAGAAGTTCTTGAATTGATCTTCGTGGCAGTCCTTGCACGCATCGCTGCCGACGTAGTCATCGCTGATGTTAACCGCTCCGACCGAAGGTACGTCGTTCATCGCGCTCGCGGATGAATTAGACAACGATTTCAAACTAACCCACGAGAAGGCCGACAGAAGAACGCCGCAGATCGCCAGAAATTTGAACGCCTTTGCGCGCGACATCACCTTACCTCCTTAATGATCTTCGGGGCTGAAACCAGCGGACTGTAACGCGGACCTAGTTACAGAAGCCATTTCACTTATCGCCCCAAGTAGTTGACCCGGAGCTAGGTACTTGGGTTGCCAATCACGAGTCTCCCAGCCGTGCCTAACAGCCTTCTCTGTATCCAGCGTTTCTGGTTACCCTTTGGAGATGCTTTCGCAATACTTCGTTGTCAGCTCTTAGGACGGCAGTCTAGAACCTGTGCGCTGGTGATAGGTCAAGCTTTTTTTGAAAGCCGGAAACAGGCCTTGAACTAAGACGGGACGCGATCGGTACTGCGCCCGACTCTGGCGCAACACGTAGTCGGTATTCGAATCAAAAGCTAGTGGCCTCACCTGTCCTTACTTCCTGACGCATCTGAGCCAATGACTTGTTCATGAGAATACTTCTTTTCACTTAAGAGATTCATAGCTGCTTGGAAAGACCCTTGTGTCTCGCGAACGCCATCGGCCAATAAGTCCGCGATGTCGATGGCGTTGGATGAATGCGTTATCGTGTTGCACGTAACTATTCGCGCGGGTCCCGCCGCAAGTAGTTCCTCATATGCAGCACGGGCGAAGACGGCATGCACTCCGATGCACACCGGCGGCGTTAGGCCCGCGCGTTTCAGGTGCTCGATAGTTTCGATCATCGTGCGGGCGGTAGAGATTATGTCGTCAACCAAAACTGGCGTGTAATCGCGGAGCCCTTCAACGCTGGGGACTGTCACTTCTACTTCACGATCACCATGACGGAATTTTTCGAGAACGACACACGGAGCGCCTGCCTCTCTGGCGACAGCAGACGCCCACTGAGCGCTTTCGTTGTCCGGACCAATCAGGACTGCATTCTTCACATTGGCGCGAATCCACTCTGAAATCCGTGGCGCAGCGTGCACAACAGTAGTGGGGATCGGATAAATCTCAGCGAGGGAGCTACGCCGGTGCAGATGCGGGTCGACCGTCACCAGCCAGTCAACAAAAGAAGAGAGCAGCTTCGCAAAGTAAACCGACGTGACTCCTTCACCAGCATTGAAGCGATGGTCCTGGCGCATGTAAGCGAGATAAGGAGCGACCAATCCCACTTGCGCGGCGCCAAGATCTCTGGCGGTGGCGGCCAGCAAGATTAACGGCATGATTCTCTCGTCTGGACGATCAAGAGTAGCGACCAGAATGATAGAGTGATCGGCAATAGGAGTTTCGATGCGCACGTAGGTTTCGCCGTCGGGAAATCGACGAATAGTGAATTTGCCAAGCTCTGCGTCAAGCTGAGCGACAAGTGAGCCCGCCAACTGTTCGTTGCCAGGTAACGGCAGAACGATTGACCTCATCTCGCCTCCTGAATTTGCACGATGTCCGGATTGGCTTTTACGTAGTCGAGTGCGTAGGCCAGTTCTCCCGGCGCTTCCGCATGAACAGTGAAAAGCGGCTGCCCCTTATCAACGCGCGCTTCGAGCGAGGTGTGCAGATCAAGACCTGAAGCAGGAGCCGTTGGAGCCCCGGCGAGTTTGGCAACTCGCGCCAGTCGCCGGTTATCAATGCCTGCAATCCGGCCCGCGCTTCTTGCTAACACCTCGTTGGTGTAGGCCGCGCGAGGCGGCTCGCGCATGCCGCCTTGGGCTTCGCAGATGGCCTGAAACTTTCGCAGCGCTTGCCCTGAATCGAGTATGGATTGGGCCAAGGCCTTTCCTGTGCCCTTTGGAACTTCAGGCGAGAACTCCAATACGTGCCCTGCCAATACGAGTGCCCGTTCACGGAGGTCCGCCGGCGCATCAGGCCAGCCATGCAAGACTGCAACGACATCTCTCGCTTCCAGTGCCGGCCCAATTCCGCGGCCCACCGGCTGCGAGCCGTCGGTAATTGCTACCTGCACTTTGAGGCCTACGGCTCTGCCGACCCCGACCAAGTGATCCTCGAGCGTTTCAGCTGACTTTAGAGTTCTCACCTTCGCCGTCGGGCCTACCGGAATGTCAATCACAACGTGAGTCGATCCGGCTGCAGCCTTCTTCGAGAGAACGGAGGCAACCAACTGCCCTTCGCTGTCGAGATCAAGCGCCCTCTCCACTCTTATCAAAACATCATCGGCAGGACTTAACCGTATGGAGCCACCCCAAGCAATACAGCCTCCTTCGCGTTCAACGACGGACCGCATTTGCGAGAGGTCGAGGTTTACCGGCGCTAGTGTCTCCATCGTGTCGGCAGTGCCTGCTGGAGAAGTAATCGCCCGCGATGAGGTCTTTGGCATGACCATTCCAAATGCTGACACGATCGGTACGACCAAAAGCGTAGTGCGATTCCCTGGCAAGCCGCCAACGCAGTGCTTATCCACAACTGGACTTATCTCCCAATCAAGTCGTTCGCCTACGTCGATCATAGCTCGCGTGAGATCAACTATTTCTTGAAGATCCATGCGGTCGCCGGCGCAAGCGGTAACAAACGAAGAAAGATGGATGTCAGAATAAAGACCAGCCGCCACGTCACGGAGTATGGCGGACATTGCGGATGCGCCTAACCTTTTGCCATATATCTTCGTCCGGAGTTGACTGAGAGATTCGAGTGGTGGTGCATGCGACAGTGTAATCCTGTCGCCTTCCCTCGCGCCCAACATTAGCCATGCCACCTCCGACAAACCCGCTTCGCCGTGCGCCAGCAAATCGCCGGTGACCACATTGAGAGTTGCGATTATCGAGTGCTCACCGTTCCGAACCTGAATGCGCGCCTGAGCCGCAAAACCCTCGGCACGGCATACATGACAATCGCTCCGCATGAAGATTACGTGCTCCTGGTGTGTGTCGATGCCGACACGGCGCAGCTTTAAGGAGTGAACTCCTTGAGTGGAAACAGTGTCAATCATGTTGCTCCATGCATGTTCTTCTCTCGTACCAATACGCTTCCTTCTCCTCCGCCTTCACTGCACGGACTGACAGGATGATGTCCAGAAACACACTGTCCACCTGCGTGATGCGAAACCCTGCGCTCGTTGCATTGCCGAGGGTATCGCGGTTCATCTCGGTCCCGGCGTGCCGCAACGTCAGCGTCATCAGATCCAGCGCCAGGCCAAGAATGGGGTTGCGGCTCCTCATGTGCTCAAACATGAGAAGCTGTCCGCTGGGACGTAGAACGCGGCGGAGTTCTCGGAACGCTCGCGGGGGATTAGGCACCGAGCACATCGTGCAGGAGGTGACGACGGTGTCAAACGAGGCATCGGGAAAGCACAAGCTAAGTGCATCTGCCTGCACGAAGCTGAGAACGCCCCGATAGCGCTTTCGGCGATCTTCGGCTCTTCGCAGCATTTCCGCGCTAACATCAATAGCCACAATCTGACCGGCGGGCGGAAAGTGCCTGATGTCAACCCCAGTTCCCACAGAGACGAAGAGCACGCGGCCAACCATCTCTCGAAAGAGCGCGGCTTTGGCCGGCCCTCGTCGCAAGTCTGAACCTTCAAAAAGATCATAGAATCTTGCCCGCTTGTCCCAGACCGCCGACATCACTAACCTTCCTTCCGCGGAAATTCGCAGCAAAAACATTTTCTACACCTGTACCCATACGCCTTGAGCAGAACAAAGCTGGTAATCCCTCCGGCTGCTCCCAATGCTAGAATTCCAGTTCGACTCACGTTGATTCCCACCAGATCAAGTAGACAAATCATCATCGGGATGCCCATCGCCGCTACCATCGACGGAACCATGCTCTCGATAGAGCCCAGAATGGGCGCGACACCCAAGGCCAGCAGAGGTTGAATGATCATCGCGAGACTCATCCCGACAACCAGGGATAAAGTGAAGTGCCAGACCGGACTGTAAACGACATGCATCGTCAGACTGTGAACGAAATACATCATCAGACTGGTTGCCACGCCCACGAGAATCAGAAACAGGCAGTCACCACAACTAAAGATGAGCGACCGCCGATCCTCCTGCCGGTGGCTTTCGTGGCCCGCCGTTAGGTTCCCGACTTGCGCCGTTGCGTTTCTCATCATGATTCTCCTCCGATTCAAACTGCGCGGAGAAATCCCGGTTAAACTTATCACTCAGCCCCAAAATTCTTTCCGTCTGATCGAAGATTCTGCCGATCGCGTGTGCTGATTCGCTATCGAAGGCGTTGTGCCGGCACAGATAGTCAGCGCTGCCGCGGATTCGCTCGATCGGTTTTTTCAGTTCCCGGTTCAACTGAATAGCCACCAGCGCGACCGAAGCTAGTTTCTCGGCTCTCACTAGACAGCGAACCTTCGTCTCCAAATTCCGTCCCAGAGCGTTGTAGCCCCTCGTCAATCTGCCAATCTCGTCGCTAGTCCTGACCGGAAGTTCGTTGGTCCACTCTCCTCTCTCCATCCGCCTCATCCCAGCCAATAGCTTGCGAATTGGTTGAAGTACGAAGACTGACAGGGCGAGGTTGGTGACGAGGGCGAGCGCTAGAACTGTAAAGAGGAGATGAAAGGCGTGTGTTATCAGGGAGGTGTTCAAACTCTTCCAGATGTCATCGAGCGGTGCAGAGATCAAAACCGTAAGGGATTTGTCTCCGGTGCCTGGCTCGTCGGAGCGCACAACGATCGGTAGTGTCACCGCCATCTGTGCGGTGTCTTCGAGATACACTTGCGCGGGAGTATCGGTGCCTATCTTCTTGTAACTCTGCAGCAATCTTCGCTCATCCATTACCGTGCCCACCAACTGAGGGTTAGTGGCAGCAACAACCTGGGACCGATCGTTGAGGATCAGCGCCCGGTACCCGTACGCACCGTCACTGTTGATGGCGCGCTCGTAATTGAAAATCACATTCTGCTGGTCCTGTCCGCCTGAATTCCTCACCACCCAGCCCAAGTGGTGGGCTAACTCTTCCAGGTGCTGGGAGCGAGCGGAGATAAGCATTTGCCGTTCGCGATAAAGGCTGAGCCCCTCGAAGAGACTCATAGTAAGAATCACTATCACGCCGATCAGCAGATTCAGCTTCCAACGCAATCCGAATTTGAACCGGTGGTCTCTCATACTTCAGCTTTGCCGTAACTTCATCGCCCATGCACGCTCAACTCTGCTTTATTACTTCTTCGTCCGCCGTCCCGGGAGCGCAAGCCAGAGACCAATCATAAGGACTATGCCGGCGAGCAGCGCCAAGAAAGTATGCGGCTCTTGCCCGCGCTTCGCGAGATGGAAGATATAGAAATAAAGACTTACCAAAGCTATAAGCGTCCCGATAATTCTTATAACCATTCGTCTTGCAACCTACTTTCAAGAATCCTGACAGCATGGGCATTCGCCTTATATATAAGGACGACAGTCTCGATGCGTGTTGTTGTCAACGGTCATCATTTAATCGTTGGTCGGTCTCTAATCGAGCAACTCCGCATTAACACGGTCGCAATGATCACGCAGTTCGACACACCGGCGCTTGACCGTCCGCATGCGAGTGATCGTGCATTCCCGTCGAAACCCCGCCACGGACTCGGTCAGTCGCTTGAACGATTCAAGGATCGCCTCCAAATCGGCAGCCGCGAGAAAGATGCCCCGCCGCAGTTCCAGACGTTGAGTCTCAAGCGCAGAGGCGCCAAGCGCTGGACCCGCAACTGACAGGTCTTGGCCCAACACTGTTAGATCCGTTCGCAGACGACGGATTATCTCTACACAGTCCTGACTGTCAGTGGGATGATGACCATGAGTATGTCCGCCGCAACAGGCACACCTGCCGCTCAGATGAGCATCCGCGTCGCCGCATTCGCACTCATCGGGAAGCCGCTCGACGGCTGTTGCCAGATCTCTCGCTTCCTGACCGATGTTTTGCCAAAGCTGTAACAAGTCCATTTGCAGACGCCTCCTCCCCGCGCCAAAGCAAGCGCGCTAAGGCGAGATCGAGACTGCGTGACCAAAGCGGCCTTGCGCGGTCCGTCACCTCTTCTTGCCACTGCGAGCACTTGGCTCGGACGCTTGGGGTTCACTCGCAGACAGGCTTGTTGCCGCGCCCGCTCTTGCCGCGAGTTGCTGATCGGCGGCTGATACAAGGTTTTCGGTACTCAACGATCCCCGGACCTCTTGTTCCGCTTGGAGCCAATCGTCAAGATCGTGCCCGTGCTCGCCACCGCGGCTTTGAAATATCTCGTGCGCTCGTGTAGCAATCAACTCGCTCACATCGACACTGCCCAGCGGTTCATCGCCGGGGTTTTCTAATTTATGTTCGCTCATTGTTAAGCCTCCTTCTGAATCCTCGGAACATTGACTTGCGACTGAGCCAGCGCGGCGTTCGCGCCGCGCCGGCTCGCCGCTGATTAACCTGACTTATGCCGCTTCAACAGCCCAACCGCCCGCGTAAACGGCTCAGATGAGGTGTTTGACGTTCTCACCTCGCACGTGAACTTCTTCAACGGTTGTTTCGCCAGCCGCGTTAGTACCGAAGCGCATGCCGCCGTGCTTTGCCTTCTCACCGAGAGGCTCCACGCGGCATTTCACACGTGCGACTTCCTTCCCGCTCCTCAGTTGCCGGTAGTAGTCGCGCGACATTTGCCTGAACACGATGACGTGATCTGCACCTTCCATTATGTGTTGGATTTGGTACGTCCCCTTTTCAAGGAGTTGGTCGCCGACACGCACGGGTGAGTCGAATGTGACCTCTCCTTTCTTGCCGATCTTCATCATGCCTTCATGTTTGTCTTGGGCTAACAACGGAATGCTGAAAGCCCCCATTAGCAAAGCGAGCGCCGCTGCCTTTGCTAACAAATTCGTTCTCGATTTCATTGCTTCTCTCCTTTATATATAAGCGGCTCCTTTTCGGAGTCGGTTAGTCTTGCCAATACGCCCGACTTTGTCGGTCATATGAGTCCTTGTCTGGCTTTTTCGAGGGTCGCCAGAAACCCAAAAGCTGGATCCTTGAACTGCGCGTGTCGCAGCACGTCCCAATGCCCCCGCAAATAATCCTGCAGAAACCGGATCACATGGCCCATCGAGATGGTTAGATAGACGGCATGACGTTCATCTTCCTCCACGCGACCGAACGCCACCATCCGCAGATGGTGCCGTGAAGGGAGAATAGTTCGCCCTTTCCTGATCAGCGTCTCAGCGAGTTGCCGAGTGTTCATTGAAGGACAGCAGCCAAAGCGGGCCAGCGCCGCTTCAAGCACAGCTGGATCGGTTGCCGCTTCATTCATTTGAGCGGCTCCTTCTTTTACTTCTCCGATCAGCATGTCTGCTTGATCAGACGGAACGCCAAGCACCGGGTCTGGTTCTTCTCGATCGACCTTATCTGTTTTCCCGTGGAGTCTGGGGACTAACCGAGTGGCGGCGGGAAAGCGAAACGCGAGTATGTCGAGATCCGTCACTGTGCGGTAACCTCCGTGGCGGCCACTTCCAACGATCGGATATTCAGCAATCGTGAAGTAGCCATTTACCTGCAAGTACGTTTGGACGAGTGCAACTGCGTTGTCCATAGCTCTTACCCCAATTTATGACTTGCTAACCACAATCTCGTCGCCCCGAGTGTTCACTGTGTATTGTTCGAGTGGCCGCGGCGGTGGTCCACTGATATTTGCACCATCTACGTTGTAATGTCCGTTGTGACAAGCGCACCAGATATGCTTAAAGTCAGGGCGATACTGCACGATGCAGTCGAGGTGAGTGCATACCGCCGAGCACGCTTTTAGCTCTCCTGAGGCAGTCCGAATGATGATGCCCGGCTTGCTACCGAACTTGAATATCTTGCCGGAGTTGATTGGCACCTCGCTTATCTTTGCAGCCACCACTGAAGTTTCGGTCGATTCGATCACTTGGGGCGGAGACATGAACTTGAATATGGGATAAAGGATCGCACCCAGGGTCGCGACCACGCTGGTTCCCAACAGGTAGTCGAAGAAACTTCGCCTACTCGGTCGGGCCAAACCAGATGATCCAAAACTGTGTGCCGATTTTTCCACTTCAACGTTTTTCATGTTTCGCTCTTTGCGTCTGGAAACCCGGCTATCAGCGGCCCAACTCTGGCCTCCCCTTGCCAGCGAGACCGCTGATAGCCTGTGCACACCCTGGTGCCGCTCCCCACCTCGCGACCGGGTGCACAAGTCATTCTCGCGAGTCATAAAGCCCTCTCCTTGGTCAGCGCAGCGATCCAACCGCGTAATAGCCCTCGCGGTTGCGCACGAACACACGATTTAATCCAGGCGGTGGCGCCACCTTGACTCTGACACGATGCCACTTGCCATCGGCTGTAAAATTCGACGGTCGGTAACCAATTGAATACTGATGTCGCAATTCCAAGGCAATCTGCTCAAGCGCCTCATTCATCCCACTTGACTTTCTCGGGAAGAAGACCCTACCACCGGAAACCGAGACCAACTCTTCAAGTAGTAGGCTGCCGTACATCGCTAGCACTCCGCCCACACCACCCTGAATGCCAATGGCATACATAATGACGTCAGACTCCATGACGGCTCGACGAAGCTGACTGAATTTGTAGCGCGAGTTGTTGTCCTGACCATCACTGATGATTAGGATTGCCCGTTTCATATGTGCGCCCCGCATAACGCGCTCCAGAGCCAGATAGCTCGCATCGTACAGTGCGGTCGAACCGTGAGGCTCCACAAAGGAAAGTTTTCTGATGACTGCGTCACCATCACGAGAGCCATCAATCAGAAGTTCCGGGTCCGAGTTGAAGCCAATGAGGAAATACTCATCCTGTGGATGACTGGTTTGAATGAAGGTTGATAGCGCTTCTTTCGCCTGCTCAATCTTCTTGCCGCTCATTGAACCAGAGACATCGAAAACAATAGCCACGCTCACGGGCAGGTCTGCGTCGCTGAAGAAGGTGATCTCCTGCGGAGCTTTGTTATCCGTAATCGTGAAGTTCTTCTTGCTGAGGCCGGGCACGTAGTGGCCATGAGCGTCCACCACACTCACGGTCAAAGTCACCAAATCCGTGTTGACAATTACCTGACCATCATTTCCTGAATTGGTACGCGCGGACACGCCTTGTCCCGATCGCTGAGAATCTCTCGTTGATTGCTGTTGGGCTGGAGCAATCACTCCGGGAATCATGATCGAGAAAGCGGCACAGCAAATGGCCACAAGACGCTTGATATGTTTGGAGCTGGCTCGACGATCCATCATTGCCTTAGCCTCGATACCTTTCTTTAGTTCTGCGGTTCCTCTTTGCGAGCGTAGTAGCCGGACCGCGTCCTGGCTACATACTTGTGGCCTCCGCTTTCGTTCACCTTCACTTGAATCTTTCTCCACCTGCCGTCGCGTGTCTTATTCAAAGGGTAGTAGCCCAGGCTGTATTGCTGACTGACTTCGCGAGCGATCTCTCGCATCACGCTCTTGCATTGATCGACGTTCCTTGGGAAGTGAGCCGAAGCACCAGTTACTTCAGCAAGCTTCCTTAATTCAGATTGCGCATCCCGATCGCCACGGCCCATGAGTGACGACACGACACTCATCGACGATTCAAACATGCCAACGGTATAGATCACTGCCTCTTCTTCTTCCGCGCGCTCGATCAATTCGCGAAATTTCAACCGACTTGCGTTGTCCTCGCCGTCGGTAACCACAACGAGTACTTTCTTGCGGTTCCTGGCGTGCTTCATCCGATCCAGTGCGACCTCAATTGCGTCGAACAAAGCGGTTTCACCATCAGCCCGCAAACCGAGAATCGAGTTCTCCAAGCGATGTCGATCAGAGGTGAAGTCACTAATCAAATCGGGACGCTTGTTGAACGTCAAAATGAAGGTTTCATCTCGCGTTGTACCTTCGTCAATAACGTGTAACGCCGCGTCATAAACGTCGCTCATCATCCCCATCATGCTGCCGCTGCGATCTAAGACGAGGCCCCAACTCACCGGTGACTCTTCCGCGCTGAAGAAGCCTATCTGCTGCTCAACTCCATCCTCGTAGATCTTGAATCCATCCTGTTTGAGGCTAATGGCTGCACGACCCTGTAGATCGTTAACCGCGACTCTCAAGACAACAAGGTTGGTATCAATCTTTATGGTTTCCAGCGGAGGGTCTTGCTGCGCGTGAGTGCTCGTCGTGACCGCCAAGGCAACCCAAATCATCCAAAGAAGTCGACTCTTTTTGCTCAACATCTTCTTGACCTCCTTGCTTGTCCTTAGCGATAGGAGCAAGTCTAGAACCAGTGCGTAACTTACAAGTCAAGTCCCGGTTGTTCACATGCCGGCCGTAGACTCAATGAGATAGCAAACTGTGTGGCCATCGGGCTTACCGTCGGGCAGTTTTGCCCATTTAGCCAGCGCTCGCTCCATTCGTCTTTGCAGCGCCGCCAGTTCCTTCAACCTGAGTCTATTCTCTTCAATCCGATTTCCGATGATGCAGCGAACCATCGGACACGGTGACTTTCCCCTGCTGCTTTCTCGAAAAATGCGGTCGATCTCATCGAGTTTGTACCCCAGACTCTTGGCCTGCCGGATAAATCGCAGCCGCGAAAGATCGGAGTCCTCGTATTGTTTGTACCCATTACGCGGATTACGCGAAGGCTTAAGCAGCCCGATTCGTGTGTAGTAGCGCACGACATGTACGGGAACGCCGCTTCGTCGTGCGATATCACTAACTGTCATTGTTTTTCCTTCGCCTCCGATCCTCCAGAAGATTTACCCAACTCCGTTTTGCGAAAAGATCCTTTTAGCAATTCAGTGCGCCGGCCTGCCGCGATCATTTCCCTGCTTCAGTTCAGCTTCAGCACCGCGACCGGAGGAAAATCCTGATGCTGGTTTTACCTCAACGACTGTTTTATTGCCCCCGAGCAACAGTTGCGAAGCTGCGAGTACCGAGGGCACATAGTTGGCTGTCTCTTGCGGCATCAGACCCCGTTCGGCCATGGTCCAAAAGTCGCGGATACCAGTCCGACGTATGACTCTGGCGACTCGACCCTCACCCCAGTTGTAAGCCGCCAAAGCAAGCTGCCAATCGCCAAACAAAGCGTGTAGATCACGAAGATACCGGGCAGCAGCCCGCGTTGATTTTTCCGGATCGCTCCTCTCGTCAGTCCACGCGGTACGTCGAAGTCCATAGCGCGCTCCTGTGCCGGGTATAAATTGCCAGATACCATGGGCCTCTTTCGGTGAATGTGCTGTCGAGTTATAAGTGCTTTCTACAAAGCCAACTCCAAGCAACCATTCGGGCACACCTTCCTCGCGGAAAACTCGCGTCATCATTGGTTGGTATAAAGCGAAGCGCGCTCGTCCAATTTCCAGCCGTGTTCTTCCTCGGCCCTGAAAGTAACTAAGGAAAGCAGCGATGCGTGGCTGCGCGGCGTAATTCCCAGTGAGAGAGCTTCCTTCAATTGACATGGCTGACGGCGAGTTGTTCGCGGAGTCGAGCGCAACCAGTTCTCTGGTGATCTCTCGCAGATAATCACGCAGTAGAGGATCTTCTCGTTTAATGTCTCCATCGGGGGCGGCGGCTGCAATTACCTCGCCCGCTTGCCTGAACAACGCGCGTGCTTCGTCGCGACGCCCGTTCTTCAATTTCTGGGTTGCCTGAGTGCGATAACTGTCCGCCTCTTTGATTACATCGGCTGCGTCGCCTGCAATGACTGCACTGGAAATCAATCGATCCAGGTAGTGCTCAATGTTTACCGCTTGTGTTTGGTCTGCAGTCGTGCTCTTTGGAATGTTTGACTCGACTGTCTGTCCCTGCGCGCTCAAAGTAAGGAACAACAGTGCGCCAAGTAGCAGCGAGAAATGCCAACTGACATTTCTCCAATGCGGAGCCGGTTGGCTTTGAAGGCCTACTGGCGTAACTTGGGTGATCGCTCTCGTAGTTGTTTTCTTCTGCATAATTTCCTTTAGGGAACCATTGCCACCATCATCTCCAGGCAACCCTGGCTTGTCTCTTCGCTTTAACAAAGAACGTAATTTCATTCGCGCTTTATGCAGTTGCGACTTCGAGGTTCCCACTGTGCGGCCCAGCATCCTCGCAATCTCTGCGTGCTCATGCCCTTCGATATCGTGCAGCGTGAAGACCAGTCGATAGCCCGGCGGCAGTTGCGCGATTGCATCGTCCAGCGCAATGCGATCGATGATCGGCATCGTCCGATGATTCTCAGTCCCTTTGACGATTTGTACGGGTGTCTCGCCCTCCTCGGTCGTGTGTTCCAAGCGCACGCCGCGTTTGCGAAAGTGCATGAGCACCTGATTGACCGTCAGCCGATGCAGCCAGGTTGTGAAGGCCGCTTGGCCGCGAAAGCTTCCGATCTTGCGAGAGAGCTGGATAAAGACTTCCTGTGCGAGGTCCTCAGCATCGGTACCATTTCTCGTCATCCGCAAGCAGAGCGAATACACGCGACGGTTGTGGCGCAGATAGAGTTCTTCAAAGGCGTGCATATCGCCCTTTCCGGCCGCTTGGGCCAGTGCGTAATCCGATCGCCCGCTTGTCTTGACTTCTGCCACGGTTCCAGCGTCCTTCAGAATTCCTACTTTCCGGTCACTCCCTCACCCGCCCTGATCAGCGGAGTCGGGCGATAGACGCGACTCCAGATCAAGTCATAAGTCTTGTCCGCCATTCGTTCTTTCAGAGTGAAATTGAAGCTGCGACTTGACGCGCCAAGCTGAGGCTCGAACGTCTCTACATCAAACCGATAAAGGTCTGAGCGCCCAACTGACCGAATGTCGGTCCAACGCCAACTACGCGAGTCATGTCCAGTTTGAGATTCGTACACCAATCTATCTGGATAAATCCTCAGCAGTCCTTCGCATCCTCCGAGACGATGAGAGTGCTTCACCGGTATTTGCGCCAGGGCGTTTTGATCTTCCTCAGCGAAAGAGGTAACGAACGGACGCGCGATGCGCTCCCGTAAGAAGTCGCTGACTTTCTGATCGATTTGTCCTTCGACAATCTTGAGCGTCAGACTTTGATCGCGGCCCAGCCGCAGCTTGCGGTCTTTGTACGTCCAGATGCGCACGCGCGTCGGCGACAGGATTTCCAGGAGTCTGATATCTGTGTACGTCCACGCGCGGCTTTCCTTGTTTCTCTTCGCGCGGTACTCGACAGCTTTATCTGAAATGATCAGCTCGCCATCACGATGGCCAATCAAACGATCCTGTTCGACTTTGTATGTGAACTCCTGCGCGTTGACCCGTAGCGCAAACAAAAGCACAAAACATGCGCTCCAGACGGCTAGGCGCATTGCGAACTTAATACTCATCTCATTTCCCTTTCCGTGTCGGTAAGCCATTATTCCTTCTCTCGGCTCATGAAACCCGCTTGACTTTCGACGAACTGTTTATCTGCTCTCCCCGATCCTGCTTCAACAGAGACCAGAAGAACTCCGTCGAATATTTTTCCAACTCAGAACTGCTTTCCTTCAATCGCTGGAGTGCGTCGTTGGAGCAGCTAAGTTCCCACTCCGAAGCGTGATTCCTGATCTCCTCGACAATGGACCCCATGTTTTCCGCAAAATTCTCGATCAGAGAGAGCTCACGCCTTACCTCTTCGGTTTTTTCTTCGGGCCGCAGCTCGTTTCTGTGGCGCTGCAGCGATTGGCGCAGCGATCTGACATCCAAACGAAGAGTTTCAAGATGTGCCAGGCAACCCTTCGCGCTAACCTCTTCGGCTTGCGAACCAGCAGGACGTTTGGTACAGCTACAACGGCCTTCCAAATGAGAAATCGCGTCCTCACAACGGCAGAATGGTGGAATGCCTTGCAGGTCTTTTTTGAGAAATTCGGCGGCAAAGAAGACGTTTCGCAACCGATCAAACAAGCTTGGGTGCTCGTTCTTTTTCCTCTCCGGTTGATTGACGAACAGTGCTTCTAACTTATCCAGCAGTTTCATCGCTTCCTCCCTTCTCAACCCGATTTTCCCCGCGCCAGAGGTCCTGACGAATGCCTAGTTGTAAGAGCCTCTGGCGCATCTCCTTTAGACATCGGTTTTCACAGTCATCTACTTCGCGATTAAAGTCCGACCGGTGCATGATATGAATAGAGACGACAACCTCGTTTCGCAACTGCCGACTATGGGGAGCAATGTGCAGAGAACGATCGAACCCGCCTATCTCATAGCGCGAAGGTCGTTCTTCTCGCGGCAGTATCCACTCAGCGATCTGTCGCAGGTCTTCGTAAGTGCTCTGGCAGTACTCACAACCAGGGACCGGCTGATGCGCTCCTTTTGCGGCTATGTGGCTGTTTGTTCCACAGAGCTGCAACTCAAAACCGATCAGAATTTTGCGCCCTTCGGCAACTGACCGCTCTGGCCAAACTTCGTAACAGACTTGATGTTTGCGAGCGGTCGCCCGCAACTGCTCCATCCGTGCGTCATTCGTCACCTTGTTTACGGTCTCAGCAACCTGAGTCGCCGTCGAATTATTGTGGTCAACCATTTCTCTCACCTCCTCAACCCGGCTCATTGGTAGATCGGCGCACGCGGTTTACTGGCTTCCTCAAGATCGCGAGCCAACAGGACGATTTGCGTATGTTGCTCGTGCGTCAGGGCATTGATTGCCTGCAAAAGCGTCTCGATCTTCTTCATGTTCACTTCGACTCGGATCGTCTCGATCTCCTTCATCTTTGCCTTAACCGCGCCTAGATCGACGGTGTCCCTCGTCAGCAATCGCTTCAGCTCGGCGTCTGCGACGTCGAGGTCAGCCTCGCGTTGGAAGCTATAAGTCTGAATTCGGACATAGAGATCCTCGAGACCTTTCCTTTGTTCGGTTGAGAGTTGAAGTTTGTCTCCGAAGACGAGGAACAGCTTCGTCTTCGATCCAATCTCCATCAGACCGGGCGTCATTGCACTCATGCCCCGCCCAAGCTCTATCTGCTGATTAGGAGGGTCGTTTGGCGTCTGCTGAGCAGAACTTGTTATCGCGGTTCCTGAAATCACCATGAGCAACAACACAGCCACAGCTAAAACTTTTCCGATGTGCTTTTGCATAGCACTCCTCCTTCTCGCAACTCCCTCGTTGTTTACAATTGCGGTCTCGGTCCACATGACCGGTATCAGGACTGTTGAAATGATTGCGTAGCCTAGAACAGCGAAGTACGGCGATCCGGCGATCGGCCACCTAGTGATTGCGAATCCCAAAATCCCGATTGCGATTTCTCCGGGAAAAGCCAGTGAAATCGCCAAACGTCCCCTCGTCGGGAGCGGTGAGCCGGATTGCGTCAAGAACCAGGCAAGAAAACCTTTTGCGAAAACTGCGATTACAACGAACAGGGCTAAGAACCCCAAACCTCGGAAATCTCGACCATGGGTTTGCAACATCAGTGGGGCGAACGCCAGGGACATCAACATCGCGGAGGCCAGCGGTCTATAGGCGTCCCCAAATTTCCTTCCGCTCTCGCTTTGTTGCCACAACGCTCCCGCAACGAAGGCCCAGGCGAAGGCTGCCAACTGGTTCGTCGTGATTGCGATCAGTATAAAGACAAGGACGCTAATGAGGACAAAGCCAATGGTGGTGCGTGTGGTAGAAATACGGCCTCGCGCCCGCGCAAGAAACTTGCTGCAGATAAAATAGGCAAACCCAAATAGAACAAACAGCTTTACTACTTCAAATAAAACAATAATGACGTAGGTGAACACGCTCAGTTGGGTGCGATTCGTTATAGACAAAACGTCAAAGAAGTAAATAACTGAGACTGCAAATCCGGTGAACGCCAAGGCCATTGTTTGCCAAGTAGGCAAAGCATCGTTCTCGCTCTTCTTGAAACGAGCTAACTCGGCAGGTATCCACAGGCTACTTGCGAGTACAGCAACAGCGACGACGAGCGTGGGTATTGACTCCATTCCGATCCATTTCGCCAGCAGCATCGCAACAACCAACAGAACCCCTGCGACTATTACCGCTTTCACTAGCAAACCGATGCGGCGCGCCGTTCCACCGAAATCGAAACGCGTTCCCGCGATGAAAAGCATTCCGCTGATTCCCACAATTCGCGCAGAGGTGAGCAGACGATCGCCCCCTGGCCCACCTGCCCATCCGGCCCGCCAAGTCGGCGGTGACAACCCGATAGCTATCGCGATGATGCAGAGCGCCACTCCGCAACCCAGAGCTTCAGGCAAGCCGCGATGACGGGCCACCCTTGTACTTCCAAAGATCAGGAGTACAGCTATGAACAGAAACAATGCTGGCGCTAATTCGTTAATCAAAGTCACCTCCAATCAGCCGGCTGCGGCTCTGGTTGGATCAACGGCGGCATAGGATTTTTCTTCACATCGAAGTGCCACTTCCAGATCGCGTAGATTGCCGGATAGACCACCAGCTCGAGAATGAAAGAAGTGAAGATGCCGCCGATCATCGGAGCTGCGATGCGCTTCATAACGTCGGCTCCGCTGCCGGTTGACCACATGATTGGCACCAGTCCGGTAAACATCACACCGACGGTCATGACCTTCGGACGAAGTCGCTTTACTGCCCCGTGTAGAATCGCCTCTTTCAGGTCGTTCCAGTTCCTCATTCGGCCTTTAGCTCTCGCGTCCTTAAAGGCGATATCGAGATAGAGCAACATGAACATGCCAGTTTCGGCATCAACACCCATAAGCGCGATCAGGCCGACCCAGACGGCAATGCTCATGTTGTAGTCGAGGAAGTAGAGGAACCAGATCGCTCCAATTGCAGAGAATGGAACCGCCAGAAGAATAATTAGCGTTTTGGCAATTGAGCGAGTATTAAAGTAGAGCAACATGAAAATGAGAAAGATCGTGATTGGCACGACGATTAGTAGCCGGGCCTTTACCCGTTCCATGCTTTCAAATTGGCCACTCCAGATCAGTTGATAGCCTGCAGGCAGCTGCACTTTCTCACGCAGCACCTTCTTGGCATCCGCGACATAGCTACCAATGTCTCGCTTGGAAGTATCGAAGTCGACGGTAACGTACGCGGAAAGCCGACCATTCTCATCGCGAATCATTGCTGGCCCAGTGACCAGTTGGATTTCTGCAATCTGGCCCAGAGGAATCTGAGTGCCGTTCGGAGCCATCACAAAAGTTCGCGATAGTTTGTCCGGATCGCTGCGATAATCCCTCAAGTAACGAACATTGACCGGATAACGCTCTCGACCTTCGACCGTCGTGGTGACATTCTCACCCCCGACTGCCGACATCACCACGGCATTGGCCTGATCGACAGTGAGGCCATAACGCGCCAGCGCCTCGCGCTTGAGTGTGAAATCGAGGAAATACCCACCAGCCGCGCGTTCGGCAAATACGCTCTTGGTGCCAGGTACGTCCTTTAGTGACATCTCAATGTGCTCGCCGAGCTTCTGCACCTCGGCCAGGTCGGCGCCCATAATCTTTATGCCCACCGGGGTGCGCACGCCCGTCGTCAACATGTCAATTCGCGCTTTGATGGGCATGGTCCAGGCGTTTGAGACTCCGGGCAGTTGTAATGCTTCGTTCATTCCGCCGGGCCCATAAATGAGTTCATCCGTGCTCTTATGATCCGGCCACGCGCGGCGCAGAATTCCCTGCACCCAATTTGGCGCCCAGGATGAATACCAACGCGGTACTTTGGGCCATTCGGATTCAGGTTTGAGTTCGATTACTGTCTCCATCATCGAGAATGGCGCCGGGTCCGTCGCAGTTTCCGCTCGCCCAGCCTTGCCAAACACACGCTCGACCTCCGGGAAGCTCTTTAGCTTCTTATCCATTACCTGGAGCAAACGCTCGGTTTGAGTGACTGAAATACCCGGTAGTGTCGTCGGCATGTAAAGCAGCGTTCCCTCGTTCAAGGGCGGCATGAACTCTGAGCCAAGCCGATTGAAGATCGGAATGGTCAAAACAACTGCCAGCACTGCCAGAATGATGACTGCCCATGTGTGCCGTAATACAAACTCGCAAACCGGGTGATAGATCTTCATCAGCGGCCGGCTAATGGGATGGGTTTCCTCGCTGTGAATCTTGCCAACCAGCACCGCATTGGTGATCTTTGCGAGGAACTTTGGCCTGAACTTATAAGGATCCATGTGCGTGAAGAGCAGTCGAATCGCGGGGTCGAGTGTGATTGCCAGGAAGGCGGCAATCGCCATGGAGAAGTTCTTCGTATAGGCGAGGGGCTTGAAGAGCCTTCCCTCCTGACCCTCAAGCGTGAAGACGGGAATGAACGCCACTGCAATCACGAGGAGCGCAAAGAAGCTTGGACCGCCAACTTCCTTTACCGCAGTAATGACAACATCTTTATAGCTGCCGGGTCGGCCCTCGGCATCCCAGTGTTCGAGTTTCTTGTGTGTTTGCTCGACAACGACAATCGCCGCATCAATCATCGCCCCAATAGCGATAGCGATTCCGCCGAGGCTCATGATGTTCGCAGTAATTCCCATCCAGTACATAGGAATGAATGAGATGATGATCGTAATCGGGATGGTAATGATCGGCACGATCGCGGACGGGATGTGCCAGAGGAAAATCATAATGATGAGACTGACGATGATCAGTTCCTCTATAAGCGTGCCTTTGAGCGTTTCGACCGCACGCTCTATAAGTTCTGCGCGATCATAAGTCGTGACGATTTCGACCCCTTTTGGCAATGAGGGCTTAAGTTCATCTAATTTCGTCCGTACTCGTTGGATGACCTTCTCGGCGTTCTCGCCATAACGCATGATGACAATTCCGCCGACGACATCTCCTTCTCCGTCCAGATCAGCCAAGCCCCGCCGAATGTCAGGACCGAGCGTTACTGTTCCGAGATTACTGACGAGAATAGGCGTGCCGCCCTGCTTGCTGGTCCCGACAACGATGTTTTCCACGTCAGAGACTTTCTTTATATAACCACGCCCACGAACCATGTACTCGCGACCAGAAAACTCGATCAGGCGGCCTCCCACATCGCTGTTCCCCTGACGCACAGCTTCGACCACGCGTTCAATCGGAATCTCGTAGGCGAGCAACGCATTCGGATCGACATTGACCTGGTATTGCTTGACAAATCCTCCCAGCGGAGCGACCTCGGCTACTCCGGGCACAGCCTGCAAGGCGTACCGCATGTGCCAATCCTGGAAGCTTCGCAGTTGCGCCAAATTGTTTTGTCCGGTCTTATCAACCAGCGCGTACTCATAAACCCAGCCAACCGCAGTCTCATCGCGGGCAAGCTCGACGTTTACGCCCTCTGGCAAACGCGGCAGGATATTGCTCAAATACTCAAGCGTGCGTGAACGGGCCCAATAGATGTCGGTGCCATCTTCGAAGATGATGTAGACGTAGGAGTAGCCGAAGTCCGAAAAGCCACGAATGTCCTTTACGTTGGGTACACCGAGCAGCGAAGAGATGATCGGGTAGGTAACCTGGTCCTCCATGATGTCCGGACTCCGATCCCAACGCGAATAGATGATCACCTGCGTATCTGAGAGGTCAGGAAGCGCATCGAGCGAAATGTTCTTGATGGACCACAACCCGGCAAGCGTCAACACCCCGACTATGAGCAGGACCATGAACTTGTTGTGGGCACAGATTTCAATGATTTTGTTAATCATGTCTTGTTTTTACCTTCACTTTCGTCATTGATCTGCGTACCTCGGCACGAGGTCCATTCCACAGTCGGGCGCTTTGCCTGGTTTGTCCGACTTGTATGCCGGGTGCATCGGGTCGTACCAGAACAGAATCTTTCGCTCGCCAGTATGCTGCGAATGATCGACCTTGGGAGCTGCCTGTTCCTTTGGCTTGGAACCACCACCATGGTCCATCCCTGGCATGCCCATTCCTCCCGACGCTGACTTCAACTTGCTCTCAGAGTCGACCAAGAAGTTTCCGGACGTAACCACCCGTTCTCCCTCGTTAAGCCCACCAAGCACAATAAACTTGTTATCGACTTTGGCTCCAAGTTGCACCTTGCGGGGTTCGAAATAACCGTCGTTTAGCGAGACGTAAACCAACTGCTCCGACCCTGAATCCATCACGGCTTCCTGCGGGACAACGAGACGCCGACCGTAGCTCATGTCCAGAACCACGTCCGCATACATATCCGGCTTAAGCGCAAACCCCTTGTTCGCAAGCTCAACTCTGACCTTGAGTGTGCGAGTAGTGTTGTCGACTTGCGGGTAGATGTAGGTGATCTTTCCGTTGAACTCGCGTCCGGGATAGGAAGAGATCGTTACTGTCGCGGGCTGGCCCATCTTGATGTCCGCGGCTTCGAACTCGTAGATGTCGGCAATCACCCAAACGTTCGAGAGATCGGCGATGGCATAGAGTTCCGTCTCCGGCATAACGCGCTGCTTAGGAAAGGCGTTGCGTGTTGTCACAAAGCCACTGGTCGGCGCATAGAGGGTCATGGTTCGCGAAGGCGCGCCGCGCTTTTCCAGCTCTTTAATCTGTGCGTCGGTGATGTCCCACAACTCCAGCCGCCTTCGCGCTGATTGCAGCAGCGATTCGGAAAAGTTAACTGCGTCAGGAAAAGGACTCTCTCCGAGTTGCCTTCTGCCCTTGACGGCCAGCAGATACTCTTCTTGCGTTTGCACCAGGTCGGGACTGTAGATCGTGAGCAGCGGCTGGCCCTTCTGGACTAATTTTCCGGTGAAATCCACGTAAACGTTCTCTATCCAGCCTTCGATCTTAGGGTTGATGCGACTGATTTTTGTTTCATCGAAGGCAACCTTGCCCACCGCGCGCAGAGACTTGGAAATAGTTTGATAATCGACGGTACCGTACTGCACGCCGATCAATTGCTGCTTCTCTGGGCTAATCTTGAAAGCAGTCTCGGGCATTCCGGTCGTGGTCGTCGTTGTTTCCATCGGCCCACCCACGGACTTCGGCGTCGGCACAGGCTTTGGTTGGTTTCGGAGGTAAAGAAAGACTGCGATGCCAATCGCAACAGCGGCTAAGCCGGCAATTAACACAGGCCATTTTCTCCTTCTGCGAGCAGGCTTCTGCTCTTTCACAGTGGGCTCTTTTTTCTCGGCCTCAGTCTGCGTTTCCGAAGCAGTGGCCGGAACATCATTCTTCGCGTAAAGATTCTCCAGCTCATTAGGAGTCGGCGCGTCAACCGCCGGGTAAATCACTTCTTCGGCGTGCTCTTGCTCCTTCCTCTCTTCCATTAGCCCGATCCCTCCGTTCTGTGATTTATCTTTCGTCGTCATGTCCAAGTCCTTCCTCATTCACTAACCTGTGACGAAGCATCCTTATGGTCTCAACGTGACTCCTACTAAAGGCTCCAATCCCGCGACGGCCTTCTCCTCATTACTGAGCTGCTCGTAATAACTAAGCTCGTAGTTGAGCAGCGTCACGAGATTGTCCAGGAGCGTTAGAAAATCAACTTTGCCGACTTCGTATCCGGCAATGGCTGACTCAAGCGAAAGCGACGACTGGGGTACGATCGTTGTGCTGTAAAGCTTGACCAGACGTTGAGCGGTCGTCTCCGCCAGGTACTTGTCCCTGATCTTGAACATCAGCAACGTCGTCTTGTTCTCCAAACTTCGTTTCTCGGCCTCGAAGCTGGCCGTCGCTTCCGTAAGCGCCGGGCGTTGCTTCTGCCAGACGTAAACCGGCAGCTTGACGCCGACGTTTACGCCGTACATCTCCGGCATCGCAGGGCGGTTGATGTAGGTGAAACCTACTGAGAAATCCGGGTAGAAGTCTTTCTTCGCCAGTTGAATCGAATACTGCGCGCCTTCGATCTTACGCCGTTGAGCTTTCAGGTCAGGATAGTTAGCGACCGCCGTTTCATTGAGTTGCGCCAGCGAGTAAGGGAAATCGCGCGGCTTCAATTCCTCAGGAACGCCCAATGGAGAATCTGACTCGCGATATAGCAGGCTGTTCAGCCGGGCTTCAGCGATCTGCTTACGCTGCTCCAGCACGGTCTGTTGCTCGATCAGCTTTGAGAACTCAACCTGGGCTTTGAGAACGTCCTGCTGAATCCCACGGCCAACGGCGTATCGCACTTCGGCGATTTTGGTGAATTGCTCAAGCAGCGTTTTGGTCTTATTGACCACGCCGATTGCTTTGGTGATGTAGTAGAGATCGAAGTAGGCATCTTTCACTTCAGCCACGACATTCCGCCGAGTCTGTTCGAAATTCCACCACTCCGCATCCGCGTCCGTGCTGGCAATCTTGCCTTTCAATGATCGCTTGCCTGGATAGGGCAGATCCTGGCTGATTGAAATCGAGCGTCCGCTCGATGGATCGCCTTTTTGAACCTTGAAAGGAACGATGTCGCCCATGTAACCCACGCTCAGCATGGGCTCGTCGAGCGCTTTCGCTTGCGGAATACGCGCCCGCATCATGTCGAAGCGACGCTGCATCGCCTTGATCTCTGGATTGTTCTCCAGTGCTTGCTCGATCAACTGTTGCAGCGCTGGACTCCCGGCACTCCCATCGGATGTACGCTGCGGAACTGTCTGCTGATCGCGAACCGTGTCATCAGTGCCCGAAGTTGTTGTGCTGGGCTGTTGGGCCACGACAACACTGCTTCCCGTCAAGATCGCGATCACGAGGTAGGTAAGCACTCTTTGGATTAGCTTCGCTTTCACTATTCCTCTCCTTATTCGGTGCTCACTGAGCACCCTTCACTTTCATCAAACATGCGGCCGTCTCTGATATTCACGACCCGATGGGCCACCGCCGCGTTGTCGGGATTGTGCGTGACCATGAATATCGTCTGGCCTTCGGCATTAAGCTGCTGAAAGACGTCCATGATTTCTCGTCCCGTGTCCGTATCAAGTGTTCCCGTCGGCTCGTCCGCGAGAATGAGTGGCGGCTCGTTCACGAGCGCTCGCGCAATTGCCAAACGACCTTGTTCTCCGCCGGATAGCTGATTGGGAAGCCGTGCCGCTTTGCTCACGAGTCCAACGCTTTGCAGTACGGCGAGCGCACGACTTCGTTTCTCTTTGGCGCTGGTCTTACTCGTCACCATGGGCAGCATCACGTTCTCAAGCGCGTTGAGATATGGCATCAAATGATGTTGCTGAAAAACGAAGCCGAGATACTCGAGCCGAAAATCTGCGCGCCGCTCCTCCGGCAACTCGTACACATCAATGTCGTCAACCAGGACGCGACCTTCGCTGGGTCGATTCATTGCTCCCATGATGGTTAGCAACGTGCTCTTGCCCGATCCAGACGGGCCCATTAGAGAAATGAACTCACCCTCTTTGACTTCGAGGTTGATGTCCGCCAGCACACGGACTGCCGAATCAATCCCATTGGGCTGATAAACCTTGCCGACATCCTTAATGACTACAAATGACATCGTTCGCTCTCCTTCACACGTAACGAACCGCTTCCGACGGATCGAGCCGTGAGGCTCGAATCGCCGGATACACGCTGCTAACCGCGCCGATCAGAAGCGCAACGCCAACAGCGCCCAGCGCGATCTTCGGATCAAATTCCAGCTTTAGACCCGATTGGCTGAAGTAAGGCAAAATCAACCAACTGATCAGCATTCCCACTATCCAACCCACCAAACCGCCGACCGTGCTAATAGCGGCTACCTCGATCATTAGCTCATTAATGATCTGTCTCTTACGGAGGCCGATGGCTCGCAACACGCCGATTTCTTTGGTTCGTTCGACTACCGATCCCATCATCGTGGTGAAAACCATCAGCCCGCCGATCAAAAGCACAACCGCCGAAACCGCGGTAGCGAAACGCGTCAAACGATCCACCGTCTCTGCTCGGGCTCGGACGGATTGCTGTAAGGCAGAAACCTTCGCGTTCGGAAGCTGCGTGCTGATTTGGTTGACGATGTCTTCCACTGGACAACCGATGCAGAGCGCGCTGACTTCGATCATGCTCAACTGATCGGGCTTGCCTAAGAGTGTCTGGAAGTGAGGAAGCGAGCCGAAGATCATCTGGTCCTCGCTTCCACCCGTTGGAGTGATCACTCCCGCTACGCGATGCTCCCGGCTGGCAATCCGCAGACGGTCGCGCACGAGCCTGAACCTGTTTTGCTCTACGTTGATATGATGGGGCCGGATGTCGACTGTCACGTCGGACATTTCCATGACTGGGACCGCTTGGGATTGTCCGTCGGCAGTCGGCTCAATGAGCGATAGACGTTTCGCCACGTCATATCCAACCAGCAGGTCTCCGTCGTCTTCAGGCTTCTGCCCAACCAGCCGCCACCAACGTTTCAGTCTCAGTTCGCTCGGAAAATCGACACCAGCAAGAAGCACCTGTTGACCTTCAACATCAGAGACGCCAAGAATCTTGGGCGCCACCACGCTGATCCGATTGCGGTAAGGGATTTCAAGCACGCGCTTGGCGTCTTCATTTTTTAGTTGATTGACATCAAGCGAGACTCCGGTGACGGAGATGCCGCCGTAATCGAGTGACAAGCTATTAGACTGCGGCATGACGATGATGTTGGCGCCGTATTGATCGAGTTGGGCGCCGATCTCGTCTCTGATCAAGCGGCTTAATGTCAGCAGCGCAACGACCGTGGCGATGCCAATGCTGATGCCTACGACCAGGAACGCAGCCTTGCCCTTACGCCGTTTCAAGTTCGCCCAGGCAATGGAACTAATTCTCATTACTCACTCCTGCAGGGTCTCAGAAATATTGGGTTCCGCTTTGAAGTTCGACCGTCGGAATGACGAGCTCCTCGCCTTCAACTCCGCGGCTCAAACCGACCGGATGGCACCCGCTGGTGCCGTTGTTCACGGTATTGACGGCGAAATGCCTTCCACATTTTCTGCAGACCATTTGGTCTCCATCCTGGTAGTAGCCTTTGTGAGAGCCGTAGCAGACCTCGCAAGCATCTAAGGCCGCGCGGTAAACACCATCTGAAGTTTTGACAACAAAGAATCGAGCAGTTGTATTGCTTGGTAAAGCCGCTTCGAAAAACTTTGCCTGACCGCTGCTAACTTCGCTCAGTGGAATGCGTATCTCTTTCATCCCCAAAGCGACGTCAATTGTTCTAGCACTGGCGGTCGTTATCGTCGGGACCTGCCGCTCACGACCAATAACCAGGTAAGCAATAACAGCGCCGAGACTCACGATGACTAGCAACATGAGCCAATTAGAATTTCGTCGAGCAGGCTTGGAGAACTGTTGCCTCTTATGCTCGCGACCATGATTCGCTTTTTTGTGTGTCTTGTTACTCATAAGTCCTAGTTCCTTGTTTCGTATGAAATGATGACCACCCAAACTACCTTACGTGTAGAAAGACGGCATTTCTACTCTTGAGCCGTGCCGCTCGATCTCCATTAACTCAACACCGACATCAAGGTCCTCACTGACAGTCAGCAAATGATTCGGAGCGACTCGGAACCAGTTATCGACGTCTTCACTCAGTCGCTCGGATGCGATCACGACTGCTCTCTCGCGCGGATCACATTCGACCACTCGGCAAATTCCATCTGCGCATTCGTACTTTCTGCCGGCGGCAAAATAGAGCGAAGCTGGCTCCACTGTCGGGTCGGAGACGTAGCGAATCGCGGCGACGTTCCGTCCGTCTGTTACTGCAAAGTTGTAGTAGGATGGCGCTGCGTTATTTGTCTCTGCTGTCCACAATTCAAGCTGCTTGACTGTCTTCACCAACACGTGGCCGATTTCTTTCGCCGTCCGGTGACGGTCAGTATCGCCAAGTAGATTTAGAAAGACCGCAAACGCATGTTCAGAATCGGTCGTGCCTTCAATTGTGTTGTAGAGATGATCTGGCAAAGATTCGCGCAAACGCCGTCTGATTTGCCAAAACCCTTGAATCGTCCCGTTATGCATCCAGAGGTAGCGGCCGATCTGAAAGGGATGGCAATTCAGTTCGGAAACCTTCATGCCTGGTGATGCGGCGCGTATATGGGCGAAGAAACAGGGCGACTTCACATGCTCACTCAGGCGGAGAAGGTTGTCGTTGCTCCATGCCGGCGTGATGCTGGTGAAGATGCAGGGTGTCGGGCCGTTTTCAGGCGTGTACCAGCCAACTCCGAAGCCATCCCCGTTGAGCGGCTCTTTGCGCTCCTTTGACTTGTAACTCTGAAGGATCAGCGAGTTCTTCGGTCGGTAAAGCAAATCCGAAAGAAGAATTTCTGGTCCCATGTAGCAGAGAAACCTACACATCTTTGTTCACCCCATCGACTGTCTTCTGAACGTAGTCCTCAACATGCCTCTCGAATTCAGCCCGACATCCCACTGAGCAGAAGTAGTACTCTCGCCCGTCGTGAACGAGAGCCTCCTTGACGTGCTTGTCATCAAGCGGCATGTGGCAAACCGGGTCTGTTGCCATTACTTCCCTCATCTTTCTCTTCTCCCAGCAGTTCCCTGTTAATTCGTCGGCAAGCTTCTTTCAGTTCGACGCAGTAACGCTTCATGCGCTGCATCTGCGTGATACTGCAATTCATGCGAAATCCGGCGACAGACTCGGTTATCCGTGCGAATACCACTAAAACTTGTTGCAGATCATTTGGCGTGAGAAAGATCCCTCGACGCAATTCAACATCACCTTTCACCAGGGCAAGCGCTTCGACTGGACCAGCTGTAGACTTGAACTCGTTGGCGAGTATTCTCAGGTCCGTTCGCAGGCGGGCGATTATGGCGCTGCAGTTTTCTTCGCGCTCGGGACCTTCTTCTATCGGCCTATGCCTATTGCAACAACGACAGCGGCCTTCGAGATGCGCCTCAGCGTCACCGCACGCACAAACGTCCGGCAGGCGCTCGACCGTATCGCAGAGTTCCATAGCCTCCCAGCCGATGCTCCACCACAACGACAAAAGATCAATTCCCATGTTGCTCATAGACACCCCCTTTACTTGCGGTGCCGCTTGGGTCGCTTGCGCTTGTTGGCATTCGATCGCCTCCATCCGTTTTGGGCGTAACCTTTGGACCAAATCGGAGCAAAACAAAAACGAGGATCGTGGTCACCACCGACATCAAAAACATTCCCACTCCGACCGCAATACCAATCGCCGCCGTCACCCATAAACTTGCCGCAGTTGTCAGTCCTTGAACTCCACCCCGCTCATGCAAGATTGCACCTGCCCCGATGAAACCGATGCCCGAAACGATCATCGCGGCGACCCGTGTTGTGTCACTTCCAGGACCAAACCCATTAAGCGAAACAACTGTGAACAAGGCTGCCCCAAGAGCCACCATGCCATGTGTGCGCAACCCGGCGGGCTTGCCCGTTCGCTCACGCTCGTAGCCGACGAATGAGCCCAGCAATGCTGCTAGGACCAGGCGCACCAGCATCCACGTGTGCAATCCCGCAATGCTTAAGATCAGGCTCGGCGTTAGAACCTTCATGACAAGTCACCCTCTATTCCAAATGGAGATACTGATAGGCTAATCTCCCGGTCCTTGCTGTTGTGGCCCGCGTGGATGTCGCGCTGGATTCAACTGCCAGGCGGTTGTAGATCGAGGTCCAAGCCGCGCCGACCAATGCGGCAAAACCCATCAGCACGACCAACCCCAAGAAGAAACCTCCCCAGTTAACTGGTACTGCTACGCTGGACCAGTCAGTGTGGAAAAGGTATTTCATTCCGCTAAGAGTAGCGTCCGGAGCCCAGATGAATACCAGCCTGCAAATCACAAACAGAATTCCTGCCACTGCTCCTTGAGCGATGGCGATTGCTTTGACGTTGAGTTTCATGATGAACCTCCTTTCAATTGAATCTGCATAGTGCTTACCTCTTTAAAGAACCCGAGAACCTCAGTGATGTCCCTCGCCGCTGCCACCGTGTTTGCCGTGACCTCCATGCATGAAGAAGTGTATGAACGGGCATGCCAGCAGAAGCAGATAAGGAAGAATGCCGAACAAGTGTGCCCGATGTTCTGTGAAAAAGAAGAAGCCAATGATTCCGAGAAATACGACCAGCATCACGCCCCTTCGCGAGCTGAGCCAACTGCCATTTTCTGATTGATGTTCGTGATTCATAGCTCCCTCCTTCTCCAGGTCCAACATGTCGCTTTTACTGCTTTCGCACATTACTGCGCGGCAATTGTGAAGGATGTCTTTCCTTTACCTGCCGGTCCCTCATAACTCACCTGCGCCTGCCAATCACCAGCCGACTCCAGCTTCACTTTGCCCTGATACACACCCGGCGTGCTGGTCGTGAACGTCGCCGCGTTGTTCATCGCCGGCATCGTTCCCATCGCCGGCATGAAGAAGTTCAAGCCGACAGCACCGACTTCAACGGCCTTGCCTGAACTGTCTTTGAAGGAGATAAAAATTTCGTTGTCACCGTTTTTGAGAACGCCATCGTTATTCGAGAGCGTGGCGGTCAGGTTGTTTCCTACCGGGGCGCTCTTGATGATCTTTCCAGTATCTGTCGGGCCGCTTGAGCCACAAGCAACTGCAGAGATCGCAAGACTGACGAGAACAAATGCAATTACCAGGTTTTTCATAAGCTCTGGTCCTTTCTGATCCAACGGAACACACGCTACCCAGGAGACGAGCTCCAAGATTGATCTCTCGGACGCTCGCGCGCTTACACGTCGGCGCCTGTTGTCACGAGTAGTTCGTCAACTAAAGAACACTCGACAACAACACGCGTCGGACTTGTGCCTGTCAGATCAGAAGAGCGAGATTGCGGATGTAACTAGCTTGAAGGTTTGGTAAGAAGACCTCATTCGAGTAGGAACACTCGAGCCTTTTCGGCAGCGTCACAGGAGACTGCGCAGTTGCGGGATGAA
This sequence comes from Pyrinomonadaceae bacterium, assembly GCA_036745095.1. Taxonomy (GTDB): domain Bacteria; phylum Acidobacteriota; class Blastocatellia; order Pyrinomonadales; family Pyrinomonadaceae; genus PSRF01. Next base: position 24,501 of record DAIOGT010000001.1, on the reverse strand, counting down.
CGACAGCGCCGCTGAAGGAAGGTGGACGCAGCTTGAATGTTGTTCCGCTTGAAACTGGCGCGGTAGGAATTGTGATACAGCACGTGACCATCGTGCCGGACTCAGCGGTGGCAGCTTCCGTATGCTCCTCCTTGCAGCCGGGCATTGTATCCATGCCCGTCATCATCTCCATGCCTGCCATTTTGCAGACATGCTCACTGCGTACTCGTGCCGTGCCAGCCATTACGCTGCCACCAACTACAAGTACCAGAACCAGAGATGAAAGCCGCTTCAGCATCACGTAACCTAAGATTTTCACCCAAAATCTGCCAAGCGAATGCTGCTTGGCAAAACCACCAAGATTTGGTCTCCTTTTTGAACGCAATGTCCATGCCGAGCGAAATTTGCCAGCTTCTTACAGATCAGTCAGGGGAATTGTGCGGACTTTCGCACGTCGTTGCGGACAATTGCGCAGCGCGCTAACGGTCATAAGAACCGCCTGACCTGATTACCACCGAAAAAGAAGATTTTGGTGAGGCATAACGGTTGCGCGCTTTTTATCTTGCGTCTAGACACTACAGGCCGCCGATTTCGCAAATAGAGATTCGGCGTGACTGCATGGCACAGAAAGAAAGGCACCTATCGATAAGGAGAGAGCAACATGAAGAAATTAAATGCGGTTCTTCTGGCACTAGTAGCCGCCGCGGCAATCGTTGTTACAGCAAGCGGGGTGTTCGCTCAACACAAGCACGGACAGAGTGAACAGAAGAAACCGGGCATGTCGGCCATGACGTCAGAGATGTCGGAAATGATGCAATCGCCGCATCACAAACTGATGATGGCTTACATGCAAAGCATGAGCGAGTTCGCCAGAACGCTACGTGATCAGGCAGTAAAAGCAACCCCACTGGATGTTGAATTCGCTCGCGCGGCGGTGGCCGAGTTGAGACACAATTTCGATGCTGCAGAATCGCTCCACCAAAAACACATGGGGATGATGAGCGCCGAGACGCAGTCAAAGATGAAAACGATGATGGAGAAGATGGATAAGGACCGGACGATGGTGAAAGACCAGGTCGCCGCGCTCGAAACGGACGTGAGTGCGGATAAACCAGATTCCAAGCAAGTGGCAGCCCACGCTAATGCTCTTCTGAAACACCTCGGCATGATGTCGAAGATGCATTGAAGAGTCTAAAAACGGAAATCAACTATCAGTTCGAGGAAACTGAACGCGGTGGGCTGGTTCGCATCACGACCAGCAATACAAAAGCACTCGCGGCCGTCTATGAATTTCTGCGTTTCCAAATCAACCAACACCAGACGGGCGATTCTGGCCAGTTGGAAAATAGAAATTAGGGCGATAACGCTCGCTAGTGCTTCTCAGCGGCCAAGGGAACCCTTGAGCAGGAGGTGTGAGTCCACAACAAATCGAAGCATCGGTAATACTAAAAGCGGATTTGGTGTCATCGGCCGCACTCTTTCCGCAGCTTAGTTACCTTAGAAAAGGAAATTGAAGATGAGTGCTCAGCAACCACAACATTCAAAATACGGATTTAGTCGGACGCTCGATGTCTCATACGAAGAAGCCGTTGATAAAGCCACGGCCGCACTCAAGGAGGAAGGCTTCGGCGTGCTTTGCGAAATTGACATCAAGGAAAAACTGAAAGCAAAACTCGGCGTAGATTTTCGCCGCTATATGATTTTGGGCGCCTGCAATCCGCCCCTCGCATACAAAACACTGCAGGAAGAGATCAACATCGGGCTGCTCCTGCCCTGCAACGTCATCGTTTATGAGGCTGACGAACCGGGAAAATCTGTGGTGGCGGCGATAGACGCCAAGACCATGCTGTCGGTGGTAGGAGACAATCCGACTCTTGAGGCAGTAGCTACTGAGGTGAATGAAAAGCTTGAGCGGGTAGTTGCTCAGCTTTAGCCAATTGATGAAGAGGCGGGGCTAACCTCCAATATCATTTTGGCTCTCTCCCCGCAACGACCGGCGCACCTTCTGTATTGCTCCACTCGAAGAATGAACCGTCATACATCACCACATCATAGCCGAGATATTTGAGCGTGAAATAGGTGTGCGACGCCTGTCCGCCGGTGCGACAGTAAGTCACAACTGTACGGCCGTGCAGAGCATTAGCCTCTTCGTAGAGTTTTCGCAACTCCGCTACAGATCGTAACACCGGATTCTCCTTGCTCACTACATTCTGCATCCAGAAGACATTTGCCGCGCCGGGGATGTGGCCACCGCGCGGCACGCCATCGCCCGGTTTAGTTCCTGTGTATTCTTCAACCGGGCGGGCATCTATCAATACCACGCTCGGAGAGGCCAAGTTTGTCGCTGTCCACGACAGGTCGCGCATGACGTCGAGGTTGGTGACGGCGCTCGCTCGCACACGCGGCGTGAAAATCGCCATCTTCGGCTTAACCATATCAGTTGAGATGGCGCGACGCTCTGCCTTCCACTTCTCCAGGCCGCCATCAAGGAGTGCCGCCCTGCCACCATGACCGAGGTAGTCGAGCGTGAAGTAAGCACGTGCTGCGGACAGCCCGGAGTTGTCGCCATAAAGCACGATGCGGGCATCGTCGTCGATGCCCAAACGCGCGAAGACTTTCTGAAGGTCAGCCACCGGGGCGAGTTCATTCGGTATGCCGTCGTGCGTCGCGGTGATCTCGTCCCACCCGACGAAGCGCGCTCCGGGAATATGAGCTTCATCATAGTGTGCCCTCGCACGTGCAACATGCAGAACGACAACCTTCGGATCATTGAGATGGGCACCAAGCCATGCGGTTGAGACGATCATCTCTGAACGCACAGAAGGGGCCTTCTCCCGTTGGTGTGTCTTTTCTTGCCCTTCAGCTTGGAAAGGCACAAATAAGAGGACACTGGCGAGTGACAAAACACGAGCACAAAGCAGTTGTGTTTGAGGTGAATACTGGCGTGTATGTTTGATCATTTTCTCCTCCGCGCCCTTCACGAACTAGCTATGCATGTGAAACGTCCCGTACCAGGAAGACGATCAGAAGCACCAGTGCTGCGGCTATCAGACCTAGCCACGTAGCACACAGGGCCATCATGGGAGCACTCATACCTTGCAATCCGCCCATCATGCCGACCATTTGGGACATCATCCCAGCACCGGTTAGTGCCCCAGCCAACATCATTCCGATCATTCGCACAAGGGGTAGCAATCATAAAACTGCAAGCGCTATAAGCAGCCATCCCAGGGCTACATGATTCTTGAACATTTGAGAATTACCTCTTAACTTCAGCCTTTCGAACCTACTCGAGGCCGCCTTATCACGTGCATCCTGCGAAACGAGAACCGAATGGCAACTCGTTCGAAACTATTCGAACACAAGTCTCGTGCCAATGGAGGTAAGCCGTATTGCCGCGAGAGGCTTAACGGAAGAGCGTGTCCTCAGCTTCAGAAGTGAAAACTTACACCGCGTAACTAAATAAGGACACGTGGCGACTCACGGCATCCATCGTGTCACTGTCCGGCAGGATGTAATTTGAGCCATTCAGCACGAAGGAGGAAACTTCCTTCTGTAACAATGCGGTCGCCAACTGACACGCCTCCAAGCACTGGATAGCGACCGTTTGCTTCTGGTCCCAAACGCAACGGCCTCATAGCAAAGACCGTGCGGTCGTTTGTAGCTACGAATACAACTTGCTGGTTGTTGATCTTCTGTACCGCGCTGGTGGGAACAACAGGCACGGTAGATTCTGAGCCACCCAGAGCTGCAAATGCCACATTCACATACATACCAATTTTCAGTAACTGACCGGGATTCGCGAGTTCTACTCGTATCTGAGCAGTTCTTGTTGCAGGGTCGAGCGTTGGATCCACGTAGCTGACCTGTCCGCGGAAAACTCGGCCGTGGTACGCATCGCTCGTGATACTCGCACCGCTACCCACGCGAATACGTATGTACCAATGGTAGCTGCCGCATCCGGTGCGTATAATCAAATGAGCAACGCGCAAACTAAACATACATCGATCGCAAGGAATTTCGATTGATTTGCCGAATTCAGCGTCCGGACAACACCGCAACACGTAAATGAAGCGCTGCTCACAATGCAACCTTGATTTTCCTGACCACTTTCGGTTCTGTGGCGCGTGCGGAAGGGCATTAACGAGCTCCCTGCGTTGTCCTGGTTGCGGCGAGTTGACGGACGCGGAATGGCCCTTCTGCACAAACTGCGGAACAAAGCTCTCGGCAAACGCAGGTGATCGGAACTCCACAGCTAAGACTCCTGACGTGTCGTGGACTCCTCTTGCTCGCCCGCCACAGATCGTCACTAAATCCTCATCTGAGAAACTAGCAAAGACGGATCGCCCGCACGTAGAAGTGGCGCGTCAGGAGCTGTACTCCGCTACAGATTCATATGATGAGGAGACAAAGACCAAAGCTCCCGCGCTAAGTCATCGGCGTAACATGGTTCCTGAATCGAGGACTCCGACTCCGGAAGTGCTAGCGAGTCATCCTGCGAGCGAAGCAAGAAGCGCTCCTATGCTGACAATCTTGTCGGCATATGGTGAACCGGACACTCCCGCACAGTTTCGATGGTGGCATGGGGTGATTTTCGGATTCTTGTTACTGCTGTTTGTTGGCGTCCTGGGGATCGGCGCCTGGTACTGGTGGTCGCCAAGGCGGTCGCTGACCCAAACCTCGCAACCTAGTAATTCTAATTCTGATTCCCCGGTCGAAAATCTTTCTACTGCGCCTTCGTCCGAGCCAACATCGACGATCACGCCCCAACAGGCAACCATGGCCCACTCTGCGGACGAAGAGATAAAGCGACTGCGAGAAAGGCGAATTGTAGCCAAGCCTTCTGAGGGTATTGAGATCATTTCGGCCCTTGAGCAAGCCGAAAAGAAATATCCGACCGACTATCGCTTTCCATATGAGCTTTCTAAGCTCTCAATTAAAGGAATCACCTCACACCACGAGGCTTTTGAGCGGTTGGCCCGCGCCGCGGAGAAAGCAATAGACAACGGCAAAGCAGATGAAATGTTGAATAGTTTAATGGCCGACAAGGATGGGGACTTCGACAAGCTGTCGCACGGGCATCATGAATGGAAAGCTCTTGAGCAGGCATTACGAAATAAGGACAAAGGAGCCCTGAAAGTAAGCGCTCATTAAGCCTTGTTATCCCCATCGCGATTACGAAGGCCGATTCACGCTTTCTCTGGGCATCCAGAATGAATCGGCCCGCGAACAATGACCTGCCATTACCGAAACTCATTTGGGTTTTTGCCAAAGTTCCGCGTCTAATGAGCTGTCGTGGTGCCGCCGCAGTCCTGTGGACATGTTTTGCCGTTCTCACACGAAGGGCGCATACTCCGTCTCCGCACCTCTGGCATGCTTCCATTGGCTGGGTTTGTTGGCCACGGCTATTATCCGTGATCTTAGCGACTCTAAAGTGCGCATAACCAGCCGCAATAGAGACTCCCCAAAGCACAACGCCAGTTAAAGCATCAAGGCGAAGTCTGGAGCGGGAATTGTAATCTTGACTGGCACGTCACCCAATATCCCATTCAGCAAAATCGCTTAATCTTAGAAACACCACGTTCTTACGTAGCGAGCTACTACCGTGACAACACATTTGGTTTGATGGTGTCCACATTTGGTTTGATGGTGTCCTCACCAGTGGACACTTCATAGTCGACTACTAAACAAAATACCAAAGGATGGGAAGGAAATCGTATTAACGGCTCTGAAATAACACGGCATGATTGTTGCTGCCGTTACGTGCAAGATTCGCCGCTGGAATTCCAATCCTCGCGACTTCAATTCTAGATCCCGCCTCGAGGCTCTCGAGTTTTAGTTCAACTGGGAGGAGTCAGAAGCGTCTCACGCTCAACCCAAAGGAGCATTTGTGGGGGAATTTGCGCTTCAAAATTCAATCGGCCGCTAACGCCGCTGGCCTAGCTAAGCTGAATGCTGAAAAGTACGCGAGCGTTCCGGCAGCTAGCGCACTGGCTTAGTTAACATCCATCCCCGGATTTAGAAAGAAGGAGATAGTGAACATGGCTACAGCAAAAGATACATTGGAGACATCAGGGGAATCTTCTAAGGGTCATCGCGGGGAAAAGACTATCCAACTCAAACCCGCTGTCCACCGAAGAGTTCTCAACTTCCTTAATGACGGCGTCCAGCCCGAAGACTTGGTGTACGAGAGACGGACCGCAACCCATGATGAAGGCGATCCTGTTCACGAAGACAACCCCGAAGAAATGAAAGAGAAGCGGAAGCAGATCCTAGACTTCGAAATTGCGAAAGAGATCATCGATGTGAGAGACAGAGAATATCCGCTAGGCTTCCGCAACTTCAAAGAACTTCTTAACATCGCCCACATCGATATCGGACGTTTCGACACCTTCTTTCACCATTTTAGTGAGGTCTTCTATGGCAGTTGGTCAGTGTTTCCACAAAACATACCGCGCAGAGGTACAGGTGGTTCTGATGGAGTGGTTCACGCAGCGTTATTAAACACCGGCAAAGTTCTGTTTATAACTGCCGATGAAACAACATTGCTTTGGGATCCCGAAAATGTAACTCCCGCCACTTTCGAAGATCCGGTTAATCAACCTCACACTATGCCGGGTGGGTATTCCCAACTTTGCGGTCATCACGTCTTTCTGTCCGATGGAAAGTTACTATCAGTAGGCGGCGGCGGGTATGGACCCAATGCTCTTGCGAGATGGGGATATAAATTTGATCCTGCGAGCAGAACTTGGACTCGTACTTCCAACTCCATGTCGGAAGCAAAGTGGTATCCTACTGCTGTAGCGTTGGGGGATCAGAGGGTGTTGGTCACCTGCGGTAATACCGGCGGTCACATGGATGTCTATGATGAAGCATCCGATTCTTTTTCACAAATCACTTCAGGTGACGACAGGGGGTTCCCGAATCTATATCCAGGGCTGCATCTATTACCTAACCACGCCGTACTTTATTCGCGAACCGGTTGGGGTAGTGCGGGCGCCGGAGGGTCTGCTACTCCCGACAGCCAATCCGCTTACTTTACCTTGAGTGGTGCTACCGGCTCCTGGAATAACATAACTGCAGCTTTACCCAACAGAGCCAAGGGTATGTCGTTAATGCTGCTCAGCAATACGGCGCCTTTTGTCCGCATCCTAGTGCTGGGCGGTGTCGATAACTCCACGAACAATACTTACGAAATACTTGACGCCTCGGTATTGTCATCCGCTACGTCGTGGAGTGCTCCAATCGCCTTTCCTGATGGTGAACATCGAAGCCTCTGCAGTGCGGTTCTATTGCCGGATGGAAATGTCTTCGTAGCGGGAGGTATATCCAGAACGAACTCTCCGTGTACTCTATTCAACCCACAGTCCAATTCGTGGTCACCAATGGCGGAGCTGCCGTCCATAAGAGATTATCACTCGGTAGCGCTGCTTTTGCCGAGCGGAAAAGTGATGATGGCGGGATGGAATAACACCAGCATTGAAATCTATAGCCCTCCATATTTGTTTGGTGGGGCACGACCGGTTATTTCGTCCGCGCCTTCTTTGGTGCATCATGGACAGAGTTTTGTAATTGAATCACCCGACGCAGCCTCGATCGTCAAAGTCGTCCTAGTGAGACCGATGGCGGTGACGCACCAAACAGATTCTGAGCAAAAGGTTTTGGAGATGCCTTATGTTCATGACCATGCAAATCCAACAAGATTGACCTTGACTGCCCCGCATGGTGGTCATCCTCATTCAATTGCTCAACAGGGTCACTACATGATGTTTGCGGTAAACAACAACGGGGTGCCTTCCGTGGCAAAATGGATTTACCTACATTAAAAACTACAGCACCAAGGTTTCAAAAGCGGCTGTGAGGCAACGTTAGCGCAATGGGCGGAGGGGTTCTCTTTCGTTAGGAGCCCCTTCGCGAGGGACGGGGACTATCCAGGTAGAATTAGCTAAGCCAGGGCGATTCGAAGGGCCGATTCACACTTGTCTGGGCAATCCAGAATGAATCGGCCGAGAAAATGAGCCGCAGGTATTGAAGCAACTCATTGTTTTTGCCAGGTGGGTTTAATGAGCCGTAGTGCCGCCGCCGCCCGGAGCGCAGTCCCGCGGACAAGTTTGCGCGTTCTCGCACGATTTGGCGCAGTATCCATCGCCGCATCTTTGGCAGAACGAGGCACCTTGTTCGCTATTGTTCTCTATAGCACTAGCCGCTCCAAATCCAATCGAGACCGCAGCAAATGCAACCGCGATTAGTGTTGCTCTGAGATATTTCATAGTCCCTCCATTCTCAAGTGAAATTGTTGATGTTACGTACGTGAGTTAAGCCTGCCGGGAAAGCTAGGGTCGGGATTGTATTCTCAAGGGACAGCACACGCAATGCCTAATTTGATAACGCTTTCAGTTGCGAAACGGGTGTCCTGGCAGCTTCGCGCTGCTTCCGTCGCCCGTATGGAGTCAAGCCGCGCGGTTTGTAGCGTCCGAGCACAGACTCGCGATGGCTAAAGCCAGAAACCCTATAATCGCGCCGAGCCAGCCGACCGACGCAGTGACGTGCGCGGTAAGCGCGAACTTGCGCAGGTCGGGCGTCATCATCATGACCGCTGCACGTCGTATTCTGTAACGCGGTTGGATGGCGCGTAGCTAGTGTCGCCACGCATGTGGCGACCAGGGCCGTGCGAACGAGTCAGAAGCAAGATGACAAACAGCAGAATCACGACGAGCGCGATGATGCCAAACACTTTCACCCGACGTGGTGTGCTCGCGTTGTCGTCGGCGGTATCAGCCATTGCATGTCTCCTTTTTGCAGAATGACCTTAAGAAGAGTACTTCTCGATAATGGTCTTCCTAATCTGTTCCACCGTCAGTCGTTGGTTTCTTTGAAGTTCAGATGCCATCAGTGCTTCGTCAGTGCACACTGCACAGTGCGCTGCGTGGTCGTCTTCAAAGCACGAATGGAGGCTCTTGTGTCCGAATCCCTGATCGCAGTGACAATAACAAGGCAATTGGGCCAGGGTCTCTGGGATCTCCTTAGCCACTTTGTAAGCCTCACGAGTCTTTCCAATAAACCTTGATGGTTCCAAAGTCGAGCCGAGGGTTCGCACCTCAGCAGCCGTTTGATACGCGGGAACCCGTAGCGACGAAGTCGGGGCCGGACGTCCGGCCGGATGCGAATCGGAATTCGATACATTCCTGCGAATCGCCACATTTCTGTCGTCAATCTTCCTGTGGATGATCACTCCGACTGCTAATGCAATTATTGCTAAAGCGATTAGTAAAGTTTTCTTCATCAATATAACTCTCCTGTCATTCGGCTATCGTGTTTAGATAATAAAGAGGAATATTCAAACCGATTCACTCATAAAATTGACGCATCGCAGCCGCAATGCGTTGCTTCGTTAGGGTTTTTGTCCCTCGTAAACGATGGCGCCCCACGATGAAAGAATTAACTCAATAGCAAGGAACACCTTCTGTCTGTCTTGTTCAGAGCACCCAACGCGTTACCAGGAGTTGCCAAAGAAAAGCGGAGCGCGGAACCGTTTTCTTGGCAGTGGAATCCTACGAAAAAGTGTTGACACAGCGCTGGCGCCGAAATATCCTTATCCGCGCCAACAAACGTTCTGTCCTCCGTCTTACGTGGAAGGCGGTTCCTCCCAGATCGAACTGCGAATACAAACCCTGCCCTAAACAAAGTTTTAGTGTTTAAAAACTTCGCGCCGAATTACTTTTGATCATCACGATGATTTGTGTGCGTTAGGCTTGTTAGGACTAGTCTCTTAGGTTCGTTCAAAGCCGTAAGAGCATCGATTTCATCACCGCACTTTACTTATACAAGTTTCTTTGAAGGGCGCAAATCGGACCTCGTGTTTGTGTGAGTCGCCGCAAATAAGGATGACGCACTTCCTGAACACGACTGAACTTAAACGGTGTCACGTCTTCTTGGATTGTTGGACGTGCATTACAACCTCAAACCAATACAACTTACGGAGGGACGTATGAAGCTAAGACATGCGATCTTGATTTGGGTGGCCGTCTTCGGAATTGCCATCTTTCTGGGACAGCCTTTTGGCGCCTGGGCTTCGCATCGATGGGGATGCTGGAAGTATGCAGACGCAACCATTAGTTGGTACAACGGCGCCACAGGCGACTACTTCAACATCTATAACGAAGAAGCAAGGACGGATTCCAACTCGTGGAGCCCGTTCACGGATATCACCTTGCAATCTGTTTCTGCGTCTGGCTCGACGGATCACGCAAATGCTTTTAACGGCTTTTATGGTGCGACCGGTTGGCTGGGCATTGCAGAGTTGCGTAGCGTAAGCGGTTGCATCGTCAGGAACGGGCGGGCGCGCCTGAATCAGTCTTACCTCGACAACGGCAGCTACTCGCGCACGAACAAAAAGCACGTTGCGTGTCAAGAGATCGGTCACTTGTTCGGGCTGAACCACAACCGCGGCTCGAGCACGACCTGTATGAACGACACAATACTGACAGCGCCGCAGCCTAATACGCACGACCGCGATTTAATCAACTCGATTTACTAAGGAGGAGGCAAAGATGAAGCGCAAGAATTTTCTGATTTTGACTATACTCGTGGCCCTTTGCGGGTTATCAGTTTCCGCGATGTTTGGCTTGAAACGGCACCAGGACGACAAAGCGCAACAGCCTCTTCGCAGTAAAAGCCACGCTGTGTGGAAAGAGGTCTATAAGAATGTTGATGAGATGGTTAAGAGCGCGGATACAATCGTGCTTGGTCAGGCGATTGATAGACAGCCTGGCAGAATCGCTTACTCGTCAACCGGCGAAGACTCATTGCCGTTCGAGGTTGTGTCGTTTCGCGTGGTCAACAACATCAAAGGCAAAAACGGCGACGGGATAATTTACGTCGAGCGCGCTGGTGGCGTTGACCATGAAGGCAATCAGGTTTATCTCGACGCTGACGGCGGCGATTTTGAGGTAGGCAACTCTTATCTGTTGTTTCTCAAACAACAAGAAGACGGGCCCTATTACTATCAAGTCAACGATCAAGGTCGGTATCACGTTGAGGGCGGCCGGTTGAAAGGTGTTGACAAGGACGACGAGGTCTCGATGATGTTCCATGAGCGTCCCGTCAATGAAGGCCTCCGGATGGTCAAAGAAAGCAAAGACAAGGTTACTGGCGGTAAGAGTAAGCAGGAATAACCGCTTAGTCTTTACGCTGATGCTGTCTTAATCCCTCAGCCGTTGCCGAATTTTCTCGCAGCAACGACTGAGGGATTGTGCAATTAAAGCTGGACCCGCCGCAAACGTAGCGCATTGCCAATCACCGACACGGAGCTAAAACTCATAGCCGCGGCCGCAATCATAGGACTTAGTAGTAAACCCAAAAACGGATAAAGGACTCCAGCCGCTATTGGTACACCAAGCGCGTTGTAAACGAACGCAAAAAACAAATTCTGCTTGATGTTTCCCATCGTAGCGCGACTCAGCCGCCTGGCCCGTACAATTCCCCGCAGATCGCCTTTCACCAGAGTGACGCCGGCACTTGCGATGGCTACGTCCGTTCCGGTTCCCATTGCTATGCCGACATGAGCCTGTGCGAGCGCAGGCGCATCATTGATTCCGTCGCCGGCCATCGCCACTTTGTGACCGTCATTTTGGAAGCGTTTGATAATCTCCGCCTTTTGATTTGGCAACACCTCTGCCACGACCTCATCAATGCCGAGTCTGGTTGCAACTGCGTTAGCAGTGGTGCGACTGTCACCCGTGAGCATGACGATACGAATCGCGTCTTCGTGAAGCTGTTTGATTGCCTCGGGAGTGCTTTGCTTAATTGGATCGGCAACACCTACGAGTCCCGCTACTTTGCCATCAACGGTCACGAACATGACAGTCTGACCCTCGCCGCGAAATTTTTCGGCCGTCGTCGCAAGCTCACCTGAGTCTGCCTGTAGATCTTCCATCAAGCTGCGATTCCCCAAGCTAACGTCGTGTCCTTCAATTGTACCTTTGACCCCTTTGCCCGTGATTGATTCAAAGCTCTGCGCGTTTACAACTTCGATTCCGCGGTCCAATGCGCCAGCGACTATTGCCGCAGCGAGGGGATGTTCGCTGCCTCGCTCAAGACTCGCCGCGAACCGTAAAAGCTCTCGTTCATTTACACCATCCACAGGTGTAACGGTCACCAGTTTAGGTTTGCCCTCAGTCAACGTTCCCGTCTTGTCGACAACCAACGTACTGACGTCGCGTAACACCTCGATCGCCTCGGCGTTTTTAAATAAGACTCCGACCTGCGCTCCTTTACCCATAGCAACCATGATTGACATCGGGGTTGCAAGACCGAGAGCGCACGGACAAGCAATTATCAACACGGCGACAGCGTTGATGAGGGCATAAGTCAGACGCGGCTCCGGCCCGACAGTGGCCCAGACAACGAAGGTCACAACTGCAATCATAATCACAGCAGGAACAAAATACGCGGAGACCCGATCAGCCAACTTCTGAATAGGCGCACGGCTACGCTGCGCCTCAGCGACCATTTGCACAATCTGCGAGAGTAAGGTTTCCGCGCCCACCCGTTCAGCTTTCATTACCAGTGAACCGGTGCCGTTGACGGTCGCACCGATCACTTTCTCGCCAGTTCGCTTCTCAATCGGGATAGGCTCACCGGTCACCATTGATTCGTCTACCGAACTCACTCCTTCCACAACAACACCATCAACGGGCACCTTTTCACCCGGACGCACACGCAACAGATCGTTGACCTGCACCTGATCCAACGGTACATCCTGTTCGCTGCCATCAGTGGCGATCCTTCGTGCGGTTTTCGGTGCTAATCCGAGTAAGGCTTTGATAGCTGCGCTCGTTTGGCTGCGAGCCTTCAGTTCCAGAACCTGGCCCAGTAAGACTAACGTGGTGATTACCGCCGCGACTTCGTAATACACGGGAACACTGTCACCGTGCCCGCGAAAGGAATGCGGGAAGATGTTAGGAAAGATAGTCGCCACAAGACTGTAGCCATATGCGACTCCGACTCCCAATCCAATCAGCGTAAACATATTCGGACTGCGATTTAGAATCGATTGCCATAGCCGCTCAAAGAAGGGCCAACCACCCCACAGAATCACGGGCGTTGTAATCAACAACTGCACCCATCCTGCTATCGTTGGCGGTATTAAGCGCTGAAGCGGCGCGCCAGGGATGAGTTCACTCATTCCAATTACCAGCGCAGGGAGCGTGAGTAAAGCGCTGACCCAGAAACGGCGCCGCATGTCCTTAAGTTCTTTGTTCTCTTCCTCCGCAACACTGACGGTGCGCAGTTCGAGTGCCATTCCACAGATAGGACAATTGCCGGGGGCATCACGCACGATCTGAGGGTGCATGGGACAGGTGTACTCGATCTTCTCCTTTGGAAGCGAAATCGCGATCGGCTCCAAAGCCATGCCACATTTCGGACAGGAACCTTGCTTATCCTGTCTAACCTCAGGATGCATGGGACATGTAAATGTCTGTGCGGCCGGCGCGGCGGCAGGTGTTGGCGCGCGCTTAATTTCAGTGGAGGGTATCGCTGTCTCGGTCGACTTACTAAGAAACCGCTCCGGATCTGCCTGGAATTTTTGCCGACAATGTGGACTGCAGAAGTAATAGGTTTGACCCTTGTACTCATACGCACCGCCGGCTGATTCTGGACCGGCAGCCATTCCACACACAGGGTCGATTGACGTCGCCTTCAATTGCTCGCTTTCGCGCTTAATTTGTGGTTGCATCGAGTTCTGTCTTCCTTCAGATTCAGAGTTAAGTCCACTATACCGACTGTGTGTTTCGGCGATTCTGTTTAAGTATGTTCATTAGCATCGGTATGGCCACGGCCAGTATTGCTAATGACGTCAACTGAGCGTTCTTCAATCCAAACGCCACCGACTCTACGCTGCCTCGAACAAAAAAGATGAAGAAGCGAAGGATGCTGAACAAAGTTAGATAGACCAGAAAGAGTCCGCCCTTGGGTAGTTTGCCACGCAGCTTAAGTAGGATTCCGGCGATCAAAAGATCGCCAATCAACTCGTAATATTGATCAGGGTGACGGGGGATGCCATCTATAGGCGCATAGCTGTTCGGGTTTGTATAAACGAGACCCCATGGAAGCTGCGTCGGAGTACCATAATCCATACCTGCAAGACCACAACTCACGCGACCGATTGCTGCACCTATTGGTATAGCTGGCGCAAATAGATCCGCAACGCGTGAGAATTCGAGCCGTTGACGGCGTGCGTACAGGTATGCAGCAAGGGTGGCGCCAAAAAGCCCGCCAAAGAAAGCGAGGCCACCTTCCCATACTGCGAGAATGCTCCCCGGTTCTTGCAGGTATGAATAGAGGTTGTTCTGGACCACGTAATAGATTCGAGCACCGATAACTGAACCTAAAACGATCCAGAGGAACAGACCTTCTAGCTTCTCACGCGGTACCTCATATTTAGGAGCCCACCGCCAAACCAAGTAGATACCGACCAGGAAGCCGATGGCCATGGTCAATCCGTACCAATTGATCGGTACTGGCCCGAGGTGCCCGATTGGATTCCAGTTGATGTCCACACTCATATGCTAAGCCGCTCTTTTAGTATCGAGAGTCTTTGAAGCTTCCGGAATATCCTTCCCGGCTTGGCCGTGCTCCTGGTTATGATGACAAACTCCACTGCCATGCATGCCAAGGAACATAGCGGCCGGACACAACAACGAAACACCAACCAACAAAAGTGTGGAGAGTGAAACTCCAACGGCCAATGCAACACTGGCCGCGATCAAAAGGCCAGCGACACTCAAAAGTTTCCATTTATTAGTCATGCAAAATTCCCTACCTCTTTCTAATGGTCTTTCTTCCTACCGGTCGCGATATATTGGGCGTAAATCTGGATCCTTCAATCAGTCCGCAGATATGGCCCTTAACCGGACCCGTTTTGTCCCACTCTGCCAGCGTTGCCGCCAGCTCGTTGCGACAGCGACGCATTTCACGCATGTGCTCATCCAATTCCTGCAACCGTGTGCGAACGATGTCGCGCACTGCTTCGCAGGGACTCGCGCCTGCCTGTTTCTCGGCTATGATCTGTTTGATCTCGTCGAGCGAGAAACCAAGAACCTGAGCGCGTTTAATAAAGTCGAGACGCTCCAACACCTCACGGTCATACAAGCGGTAGCCACTTTCCGTGCGACCCGGACGACCGAGGAGTCCACTCCTCTCGTAGAAGCGCAGCGTCTCGATTCCAGCACCACTCATTCTCGCCACCTCGCCGATCTTCAATGCGGCCGACGACTCTGCAGCCACTTTTTGTTTTGGTCTAACGGACATCTCCCTATTCCTCACTCAGTTCTCGGTCAGCAAAACTCGACTCTATGACTATGGCAATGGCACTCCCACTCCAGCAGCGCGCAAAGCCTGTTCATCAACTGGACCTAAAGCGCAACATCCAGCAAGCACGCCATCAATAACTATCGCCGGAACGCGGCTGATGCCCAGTGTTGCGGCCCTCGCAGCTACGTCCGGTTGGTGCATGTCCAGCACTTCTGTTTCACACGATGGGCACGCTATCCGTTTAACCGTATCTACAGCCTCCTCGCACGCCGGGCACCCGGCGCTAAAAATCTCGATTTTACGTTTCTTGTTCATGAATTCCCTCCTATTAGCTGTTCTTTCTCAAACGCAACCCTATTCTAAACCCTGTAGTCGAGTACAGAGTCAAGCATTGCGCCTTAAATTTAATTTGTCTGTCGGAGGACTTTAGGCTCGCGGCGGTTATTAGAATCAGGCAACCGTGTCGCGAGAGAGATCAACGAAGCACGATAACACTGCGATGTGCTGAACAGTTCATATCCGAATTCTCACCATATAGTTCGTACTGAGGTGTATCCACAACCTGAATAGCGGATGCAGAACAACATCGATGACGGCGGACGCATTGGCCAAGGCTACCACGTTAAGCTGTGCATTTGTTCGAGTACGAGTTTCGCAGTGGTTGAGGGCTCCAGCATCCAATCAAGCTTGTAGTTCAGCACGCGTCTGCAGTAACCGCAGAATGTGGCCGCGCGAGATTACCCCTTCGAGTTTACCGTCCCGCACCACAGGCAATTGATTCACGTCCTCGCGCGTCATTCTCTCCAGCACCTCGTTAACCTCCATCTCCGGGCTGATCGTGTGAATTTGATCCAACGGTCGCATTACATTATCAACGGTTGTGTACGGCCATTTCGCTCGCTCAATATCTTTCACTTCGTGTGGTGTGATGATGCCGACGATCCGCCCTTGCTCCTCAACTACGAAGCAACGACTGCCACTACGCAGGAGGTGTTCATCAACGAAGGTTTGCAAGTTTGTTAGACCATCTATCTTTGGACAATCGGTGGTCATCACATTTTTCGCGCGCAGACCCCGTAACGTTTCTGTGAGCATAAGCTGCGCATAACTAGCGCGGGCGGCATCCAGCAGAAACCAACCAATGAAGGCCAGCCAAAGGCCACCGAAGCCGGCTCCACTAAAGAAACGAAAGATTCCAAGGATGATAAAACCGAAAGCCACAATCTGGCCTACCCGAGCAGCTATTGCCGTCGCACGAATGGCGTTGCCGGTAATCCACCAGATTATTGCGCGCAAAACACGCCCGCCATCGAGCGGAAAACCAGGCACCATATTGAAGACTGCGAGTGCGATATTGATAACGCCGAGCCACATCAGAATTGCCACTGGCGGAGTCTGGGCTATTACTTCCGGATTCCAGCCCAAAACCCAAGCCAACGCCAGACACAGAAGGCCGATGAGAAAGCTCGTGATCGGTCCCGCAATTCCCATCCAGAATTCGGTCTTTGCATCCACGGCTTCTTTCTCGATCATTGCTACGCCGCCGAGCGCAAAGAGCGTGATTGAACGCACGGGAAGATTTCTTGTTCGGGCAACGAGCGCGTGCGAGAGTTCATGTACGACAATTGCTGCGAAGAAGAGGAGCCCGGTCACGATCGCTGAAGTCCAGATCACTGCATCACCCCATCGAGGGTTGTTCATCCGAAAGTGTTGGGCCAGAGAGAGTGTGATCAACAACGCGATGATCACCCAACTGTAATGGAGTCCGATCTCAATGCCGAAAATGCGGCCTAACTTAATCTGAGCTTTCACACAATTTCCTTATATAGACAGCGCACGTTATTTGATCTCAAACGTCAAGGTCGCCCATTTTGATTCATAGTCCAAACCCGGCACGGTGACCTTTTCCATATTTATCGTCTTTACGAACCATTTCCCTGGGGCGACCAATTTGAAATGCGCGATCCCTTTCTCATCCGTGCGGACGCTAACTGAATTGAGCTTTCCATCCTTCGGCTCCCAGCCCGCTGTCAAGAACTGATTTGACAAGGGCCTTCCATTCAGCAAACAGAGCACTGGAATCGTATTCCCAGTCTTGAGCGAATATGGATTCTTCTGCGGAACGAGCTCAATCGGGTGGTTCAACGATTTTTTGTAATCATCGCTGAGAGTATCGCCGACTTGGAATATCGCACGCACGTATTTTGAGTACCTTTGAGTCGCGCCTTTCTCCAATTCGTTGTTCTTTCTGCGCGCCTCGAGTACATCGGGCATGCCGTCTTCTTCAAGAAACTTGTTAAACTCCGCGCCCGTGCGCGTGTTTTCCCTAGTCTTCGTAGAAATGCCAATAACATAAGTACCCGGCGCTGCGGTTTGGAATTCCATTACAGACATCTTCTCTTCAGCGCGCCAGACAACTGAGTCGCCGCTGGACGGCGATAGACTCGGACCGAGCAGACTCAAATTGACAACCCGGTCACGCGCTACTGCGCCGTCACTCTCTTTAAAAGTTCCGTTCAATACCTTGACCGTCGCTTTTGAGTTGGGCCTGAGGAAATACGAGTCGAGTTTTAGAAACAGATCATGGGCCTGTGCCGCCGCCGCGATAATCACAATCGCCAGACCTGCGATAATAGGTTTACGAATCATTTCGCTGAGTCTCCTTCTAAAACGTACAAATCCAGATAGGCTTTGGTCCACAAGGCAATGCCCATCGTAGCGAGCACAGGTGCGGGTCCCAACGCCCAATCGGTATAGTGCAACGCAGAGTACCGAGGCCTTTCTACGGCGTCGGGCGTGTATTGGCGTTCCTGTTCCTGTTGCCGTTCATGTTCATGTTCATGTGCTCGTTTGCATTCATGTTGCCGTGCACATTCGCATTCGCATTAGCGGGGCTGGCCGTAGGGCTCGGTGAACTAGTGACCGTTGTGTTTGTATTGGTGTTGGTGTTTGTCGTTGTCGTACACGATGTCCACAACACTGTTAACGCGACCAGAAATAGGACCAAAAGTGTTCGTTTCATTGTTTCCTCCTGTCATTGAGAAGCAAATGTTTTAATCGCGGGGCTAAGGCGAAAATTTTTAGCGGTCGACGCTGTGGTTGTTCTATATGCACCTCGCGGCTCGCGATAAGTCATGAGCAACACTGCGGCGACCAGTAGCATTGCAATCCAGGGAAAAGCGAGCCAGCCGAACCTCTTTCGCCACACTACCTCCGCTCCTTTAAATATCCCGGCAAGCAATATCGCAAATCCCATGTAGGCGTGCTTTCTTCCAGCTTCAGCTATTGCCTCGGGCGTGCCGTATTCTGTATGAACGAAAAACATCGCTCCGATTATTGCCAGAGCGACCGGCGAGACAAACTTCCAAACTGTTGCCCGAGTCTTATTTGTTCTTAGCAACATTTCGCCCAATCCTGCAGCCAACAACAGCACTGCCATCGCAAAATGCTCTCGCTGCTGCGGATCTCTTATCACCAGATTCCACGTGGTTCCGATGCCACCAACTCCACGCTGCAGCAGAATGAAAGCTGGCAGGAAGACGCCGGCAATTAAAATCAATCCAGGCCAGACATACTGGAGACCTCTTGACTGCGCATAACCGAACGTTTGAAGCAACGCGAGAAGAGCTACGATTGCGAACAGCCCGCCTTCAATCCAATGCGCGAGATTGGAGATCCACTGGAGTTCTTCGGGCGTTTGTGGTCCCATGGCGGCTTGCTTACCTATCGGTTTCTATCCGCGTTCGATCTGAGATCGTCCGTGTAGTCCCATGCTCTGGGCCGACACTATAGAGCCAAGCTCTCCCCGAGCTGCTATCACCTTACTTCTCACCGGTCCGGCTCGCGTGGTTCGAGTAGCAAATCAATATCAACTTGTGCAATCCAACTAATCCTGTCGGTTCCTCCTAAAATCCAGCCGTGATTGTTGAGTTGATCGTTCAGTGAACCCGCGCCCGGCTTTACGAGCTCAAGATAGCGTCTCATGTTCTCGTCAGGACTTCCGGATCGCAAGAGAATCATTGGACCATGCTTACCCATATGCGACAGCAGAGATCCAGTGACCGCCTGCTGCCAGTCATCCGGATTCACAAAGGTGAAGTTATGTCCAGCCTCGGCGATGCCCCAACCAAAATCACGTGACCACCAGTCGATCCAGTAGCCCTGATTCAGGCCGGCATCTCGATAGCCCGCAAACTTAACGCTCAAATCGAAAGCGTCACTGCCAGGTACGCGCTGTACGTGGCCGTATGAGGCAAGCTCGCGCGCTACCTTGTCGGAGATAATTGTGGAATCGCCGAAAAGATAAATAAATGACTCATCGCGAAACCTATGAGACAAAGCGCGTTTAGTAGCTTCAGGCACAAGCTCACCTTGCACGAAGAACAGTCCGTGTCCCATGTGAGCATTCCAGGCAGCGGCGGGCAGTCCGGTTGCGAGTTGGTTGTATTGGACAATGCCCACTTCGTCTGGATGATCTGTATGCACATCCGCAGCCCACGTATCAAGTTCTTCGGAAAGCACGAATGGATCTTCGGTACGAAAAGCGCGCGTCTTGTAATCAAGTTTGTCCTGTACCTCACGTTCGATGCGCTCCGATATTGGCCCGACGAGATAGACTTGAACACCGAAGTCATAAGTATTTCCATCAGGACCCAATCGCTTCATCTCAGCCAGCGTTTCTGGTGGGAGGCGATCGGCATCCACGTAAAGCACAGGCGAGTTAACGGGAAAATGTGTAATCCGTGACGCCGCCAATATTGCATCCGCTTGTCGATCCACACGCACTAGCGTAATAGCATGAGGCCGGTCTTCATGGTGTGTCGCTCCATAAGTTGCCTGTGTGATAGCCGTCGCGGCCGCATAAACATTCGGCCCATATAGTCTAGTGGTGTTAGGTGTGACATAAGTCGTTCCGCTATCCACATCGCCAGAGGGCAGGGCGGCTTCTGGCGATATAGTCGGCGAACTTTTGGGTTGCGCGAACGAATGCCAACCCAATAGCAACACGCTAACCAGTACGATCGATAAGATGTAAACCCTCTCGCGCATCTTCGTGTCCCCTCATTTGCCGAGACCAAAGCTCTCGCCTACCGGCTACACGTTGCGTGCGTGCCACAGCGCATCCAGAAACATTCCAATCCCGAGCAATGCCAGCACTGTCGCATCACTGAAGAGGTGCTGCTGGCTCATGCCGAGAAGTGGAGCGCCTGTTAGCTGCGTCACCCAGGCTCCGACCAGTGCAAGTAAAGCCAGTGTGAACAAAACTCTACCGATGTAAACGGCGATTCGAGCTGCAGTAAGTGCATTCATTATTTCCCTCCACCTGAATAGCGGTACAAGCTACATCGTGCCCATTTTTTTGCCACGCCTTACCATCCAGTAGTTAAATGGCAGCACAACTAGGAAGCCGATAAACACGGAGAACAACAGCGTGCTCCACATCGTGAAATCATCGTTCGTAGGCATCTGCATGGCGGGCAAAAAGAACATCTGCTGCCACCACATTGTTGGCATCATCCCCAAAGACTCGACACTCATCGTCGCAACCATTATTGGCAGACCGACCACAAAGGCCTTTCGATAAGAACTGATCTTGCGCTCATGCATAGTCATCGGCGTGTGAAAGACCAGCATCATCACCACTAACGCTATGAGGTACATTAACACCATCATCAAGAACATCGATGTGCCAATAAAATAGAGTGGGCCATTGAAACGAATGATAGGAAAACCGATGTACGCCACGAGGAAAACAGCGAGACACATCAGCATCATGTCAAAAGCAAACATCATGACAGTCGCGCCTACTGTTTGCAGCCAAAGCGGACGCTCCCACATCGTCATCCCTTCGTGCTTCATCTTCGTGCGGCCGTGATAACTCAGGATGTAAAGCCAGAGCGCAATCGGCCCAAGCATCAAGGCGAAGATAACCCAAGCCGCTTTCATCATCGGCATAACATCGGGCATTCGTTTGATTGCATGAAACAGAATCCAAAGGCCGCATGCCACAGAAAGAATCAGCCAACTAATACCCAACGCTTCGTAGCCCGAAACAGCCGAATCGCTAAGCGTCATGTATTGCTCGATCTCCTGTGAGTAATCGGCCCAGGCTTGAGTTCCGTACGCGATCCGGTCAAAACTGCCAACCACCCAGACGTGGTTGAATGGCCCTTCCGCCGGCGTCGCAGCGAAGATTGGTCGCTGACGCCACAGATAGTTATCAACAACGGCAGGCAAGCGATCTTTTTCGGTGAACAACAGGGCGCCTGACTTGCCGGCACGCGCGAGATGAGCCGCGGCCACCGCATCACGCCAGTTTTCACCATTGACCAGGATGGTGTTTGCATTGGAAAACTGGCCCGCGCCTCTGCCCGTTCTGCCCCACCCAAAATCAGCACCCGCGTCTCGAAACTCCGCGAAGTGCACCGCACTCACGAAATAGTCACTACCCTCGATGCGAGTGGTCCTGCTCAACTGCTGTAGTTGGTTGACAACTTCGTCCGAGATGATGGCGTTTGAACCAAGTACAAAGATGCGAGCGTTCCCATTTCGCCGTTGCAGCGCTGTTACGGTCGCGTCAGGAACTTGATTACCGGTCACGAAAAGAACCGGCGTACCCGTCCGCGCGGAATAAGCCGCCGCCGGCATTGCCCAGCGATAATCGCTCTCAGACGAGACCACAATTACGTTGCTGGAGAAACCGCCACCAGCGTTCGCACGACGTTCATCAATAGCGGCGGCAATGGATGCAGGATCGTTACCGGTCATGCTCTCGCCAGGCGTGTCGCCGGTGGTGTTTATGTAAATAGTTTTAGGTTGGAACGCAGTAGGCGCGGGTGAGGGCTCAGTTGCTGGACCAGGCGAAGGACTTGACACTACTTGTGCTGTGGCAACTGCACTCCCGCGGCGAAGGCGCTGGACTTCCCGATTAACATCTTCATCGCTACTGCTCGTAACAACGAGCGCGGCGTTGAATGGGCGCGCTATTAGCGAAGTAGCCGCGCGTGCTGTGCGCCAATCGTCAGGAAGGTTCAGAATTGTGCCCGGACTGTTCTCCGGCCGCGTTGCGGGATAAGCAATCTGTAAAGCTTGAACAGCAGTTTCGCTATCTGTCCTTCCACCAACACGCGTCGCGTTCTTTTGATTCCATGTTACGCGCGCACTCTGGTCCGAAGGTGTACCGATGCCAAGGCCTCGTGAGGCGATCACGTACAACGTAACCAACATGAAAAAGACCAGAGCGATTGATCCATATATTGGCAAGCGTTGAACGAATTCGGTTTTGTGATGTTTGTTCCTTTCATGACCGCCGTGATGTTTTTTAACCTCACTGGACGTACCTAAAACGGCGCCGATCAATCCGAACAGAGAACCAAAAAAGCTGGAGAAGATCAGACCGGGAATTCCTGCACCGCCAGAGGCGAGCGGAGCGAGTCCAGGCAAGTTGAGTTTTCCATAACCGAGCGCTAGTCCGATCAGCCAACCAACAGCTATACCGATCAGCATTCCAGTGAGTCCAAACCAAATCGTGTGCTCACCTATGACTGACTCGCCTTTCGATTCATCATGAGTTGCTGAATCATGCTGCATTTTCATTCCATTCTGGAGTGACACTACTGCTCCTCACATTGAATGAGTATCTGTTCCTAATGATCGGCGTGCTCACGACCCGATCCAGTTGGAGCGACTCCCACCCCATCGGCAAAGACAAGTTCGCCTCCCAGCCAACCTTGAAAGAAGGCCAACCCCAGAA
>DAIOGT010000001.1:0-1354 GCA_036745095.1 Pyrinomonadaceae bacterium | reverse complement strand
TCGGCAAAGACAAGTTCGCCTCCCAGCCAACCTTGAAAGAAGGCCAACCCCAGAACCAGGCACGCGACTACCAGATAGATCCAGCCAATCGGATGGGCGAGGCTCGAATAGATCAGCCAACGCCATACGGTTAAAGCGGCTAATGCCGCGAACAGAGTCAAACCCACTTTCATGTGAGTATGAACGCGCCGGTGTGCAGCAGGCTCGATCTTTTCGCGTGTCATATCGGCGCGGCCCTCACCGTGATAGCCGGCTTGTTTGATAGCCGCACCCAACAATGCCCACCAACCCGCGTTTTGCAGCGATTGGCTGTCGACAAAAAAACCAATCACATCGGCAAGCACCGAAAGAGTTACCAGTGCGATTGGGTAATGCACCAAAGCTGGGTGAACAGGAGACATAACGTTTCCTCGTTTCTTTCACTCACTCCTTCAGCATCCGCCCGATTCTCAACAAGGGGTGGCGAGCTGCTCTCGCCACCCGCAGGACGACTTTCGTCACTCACAGACCGAATGTCGTCGCCAGCTGCCTCCGAAAGGAAAAAAGAGACAGCAAATCTAAGTGTCTCAAGACCGTCTTGCTCGGCCCTATTGGGATCTCATTCACTGTCGCACTAATTAACCTCCTCTGAATCCTCGATCGATTTGGGCTGTGCAAATCTTCAGGCACTCTTCCACCATCAGCTCAGGTGAATCGTCCTTTATGCGGCCATCCGCTCGCACGATTCCGCACAACTCCGGCATGCTTCGGCACAGGCCTCCAATTGATCCCCGCCGATCGCGTCGCAGCTCTCTGCGCATCGCGAACAAACTTCGGCGCACACCGCGCACGTGCGCTTATGCAGATTCGATCCGCGCAACATAAAGTTCGCACTCGTCTGGCAGATCTCTGCGCAGTCGAGTAAAAGCACGATGTGTTCTGGCGCTGCATGCTTGCCGCCTTGTTGTAGACAGTGCTGAACCGTCTCCAGACAGATGCGGTGACAATTCAGGCACTCGTCGATGCATTGTTGGATATCCTGCGACATCCGTGTTCCATGACTAACCATATCTCCTCCTTGTTTTACTTCATTGCTAATTCGAATTGAGAACAAACACTTGAGTAACAGTTCCTGGTGTGGCGATCAGCATAAGCGGCCGACACACAAGGACCAGTTCCTGTTTCCGGAGTGAGACGTAGTGTTCGTCTCCTCGTTAAATTCCAAGAGGGACTTAGGGGAAAATCTACAAAACCGAGGGAATAGACAAATTGTACCAATCACACTACTCGCTCTTACGCAGTAACAAGAGCCCAAGAAACGTAAGTGCAAGACCCAGCAACACCCAGGTTCCGAAACCGTGATACGGCTCGTTTA